>NZ_JBYIQX010000007.1:0-234944 GCF_057707805.1 Streptomyces sp. bgisy159
CCCCGCGCCGGGCGAGGGCGGCGTCGCGCAGCCCGCGGGCCACGCCCGCGGGCAGTACCCGGGTGGTGTAACGGCGTTCGGACTCCAGGCCCTTGCCGGCGCCGACGCTGCGCGCGACGAGCGCCTTGGACAGGCCCTCGGCGTAGGTGCGCGTGCGGAAGTACCGGAAGCGCTCGCGTCCCTCGGGCACCTTGTGGTGGATCACCGCCCTGTCGTCGACGAGGAGGACGGCGTCGGGTCTCGCCCTGCCGAGCCGGATGCACAGTTCCGTCTCCTCGCCGCCCAGCGGACGCTTGTCGCCGTCCCGTCCGATGCCGGTGGCGAAGCCGCCCACCAGGTCGAACGCCGTGCGCCGGAACGAGGCGTTGCCGCCGAGGATGTTGCGCACCCGTACCCGGCCGGGCGGCAGCCCCCGGTAGGAGCAGCCGACCACCCAGTCGAACTCCTCCGGGAACCACACGGGCCGCTTCCCGGTGGACCAGACGGGCTGCGCCCTTCCGCCGACGGCCAGCACCCGCGGGTCGCTGTAGGGGTCGGCGAAGCGGCGCAGCCAGTCCCTCTCGGCGACGGCGTCGTCGTCGAGGAAGGCGATCACCTCGCCACGCGAGGCCGCGACCCCGGTGTTGCGGCCGGCCGACAGCCCGCGCGGGCCCGCGTTCGGCAGCACCCGCACCGCGCCCGCCCCCCGGTACGCGCGCTCCAGCCGGTCCAGCAGCGCCGGGTTGTGGTCGACGACCAGCACAGTCTCCAGCGGCGGGTGGCTCTGCGCGCGCACCGAGGCCACCGCGGCGAGGATGTCCGCCCAGCGGTCCTCGGTGTACACGCAGATCACCACGGAGATGTCGACCGGGATCAACGCGCCTCTCCCCGTGCCGGGTCGAGCAGCGGGGAGTGACCCGGACGGCGGCGCAGTGCCCGCCGGTTGGACCGCTCCCCGAGGATGACCCGCAGCACCCGCAGTCCGTCGCGCACGGCGCGCAGATTGCTGACGCCGTGGATGCGCAGGTACTCGTGGCTGGGGATCTCCTGGACCTTCAGGCCCGCCTTGACGACCCGGATGTTCATCAGGGTCTCGACCTCGAAGCCGGTGCAGTCGAGGTCGATCTTGTCCAGGCAGTGCCGCCAGAAGGCGTTGTAGCCGTAGCACAGGTCGGTGTAGCGGGCGCCGAACTTGCGGTTGACGAGGGCGCACAGCACCCGGTTGCCCAGCCATCGGACGAAGGTCATGTCGTCGGTGCCGCCGCCGTTGGCGAAGCGGGAGCCCTTGGCGAAGTCGGCGCCGGAGACGAGCGCGGAGACGTACGACACGATCTCGTTGCCGTCGGCCGAGCCGTCGGCGTCGACCATCACGATGATGTCACCGGTGCACGCCTCGAACCCGGTGATCAGGGCGTCCCCCTTGCCCTTGCCCTGCTGCCCGACGATCCGGACGCCGGGCCTGAGCCGCCGGGCGACGTCGACGGTGTCGTCGGTGGAGTTGCCGTCGACCAGGACCACTTCGTGGATCCAGTCCGGCAGGCTCTTGAAGACGTACGGGAGGTTCTCCGCCTCGTTCATGGCGGGGATCACGACGCTCACCGGCGGTGCGATCGCCAGGTGAGAGGAGACGGGCCGGTACTTTCCGGCGGTCGACGGATCCGGGTGCTCCTGGTCCCGGTGGTCCTGGGTCGATGTCGCCGGCTGCAGAACGGAACTCATGAAAGTGGTCCCTCTCGTCCGGTGGGCCGCCCGCCCCTGGGCGGCCCGGATCCACGTCCGGTTCGAAAGGGGGGTTTCCCACCCGTCCGGCCCGCGGGCACGGCGACGCCGTCCGCACGGACCCCGGGTGAGTTGGCAGAACTGACCGGCTTTCAGCAATCGGCCGCCGGTCGCGCGGCACGGCTCGGTCATCACCTGTGCGGTCACCGAGCACGGCACCCCCCTACCGCGCCCCGCGCCGGGAGCCGTCGTGGCTCTCGAGCCCTCCCCTTGAGCCGTGTGCTGACGGACCGATGCGGGTGAGATGTATGACGGTATTGACGATTGCGCCTGTATGGCAAGAGCCGGGGTGACCCTCACCTTTTCGTTCATTTGACCGTTACACTACGGCTCGTCCCGTCATGGTTCCCGGATTGTCCGAAAACGCGTCAAGAACCCGCACCGGAACCCCCATCAGTTTTGGCATGGACACTTCCCGTCAACACGCGTAGTTGCTACGACGGTTGTGGCAGAGATCCTGCTAAGGGAGGTTCCATGAGACGTTCCCGAATCGCGGCATTCGTCAGCTCAGTCCTCCTCGCCGTCGGCACCGCCCTCACCGGTGCCGTCACGGCGCAGGCGTCCCAACTCGCTGCAAGCGGGGGCTATGTGGCCCTCGGAGACTCCTACTCCTCAGGCGTCGGCGCGGGCAGTTACATCAGCTCCAGCGGCGACTGCAAGCGCAGCACGAAGGCGTATCCCTACCTGTGGAACGCCGCCCACTCCCCCTCGTCCTTCACGTTCGCCGCCTGCTCGGGTGCCCGAACGGGTGATGTTCTGGCGAACCAGCTCGGCGGCCTCTCCTCGTCCACCGGCCTCGTCTCCATCAGCATCGGCGGTAACGACGCCGGCTTCGCCGACGTCATGACCACCTGTGTGACCAGCTCCGACAGTACCTGCGTCGCCCGCATCAACACCGCCAAGGCCTACGTCGACTCCACGCTGCCCGGCAAGCTCGACAGCGTGTACACCGCGATCCGGGACAGGGCGCCCAACGCCCGTGTGGTCGTCCTGGGTTACCCCCGCTTCTACAAGCTCGGCACGTTCTGCATCGGCCTGTCCGAAACCAAGCGCAGGGCCA
The DNA here is from genome assembly GCF_057707805.1 of Streptomyces sp. bgisy159. Classification (NCBI taxonomy): domain Bacteria; kingdom Bacillati; phylum Actinomycetota; class Actinomycetes; order Kitasatosporales; family Streptomycetaceae; genus Streptomyces; species Streptomyces sp. bgisy159. The sequence goes on from NZ_JBYIQX010000007.1 coordinate 2,819, forward strand.
TCAACGAAGCGGCGGACTACCTGGACGCCGCCGTCGCCCGGCGGGCCTCCGCCCACGGCTTCGCCTGGGGCGACGTCCGCCCGACCTTCACCGGCCACGAGATCTGCTCCGGCAGTTCCTGGCTGCACAGCCTCAACTGGCTGAACATCGGCGACTCCTACCACCCGACCGCCGCCGGGCAGTCGGGCGGCTACCTGCCGGTGCTCAACGCCAACGACTAGGCCGGCGACCAGGCCTGCGACAGGCCCAGGTGTTCCGTCCTAGGAGCCGGGCGAGCCGGAAGGAGAAGAGGAGGCCCCGCCCGTCGGGGTCTCCTTCTCACAGGTGACCGAGAACGGCACCGCGTCCGACCTCGCCGTCACCGGCTCGCGCACCTCCACCCCGAGCGTGGAACGGTACGTCCCGCTCTCGGCGTACGTCGTCACGATCACCCGGTCCTGCCGGGTCCGGCCGCCGCCCTCGGGGAAACGCAGCGTCTTCCAGCCGGGGTCCATCACCTTCCCGTCCCCGGTCACCCAGCGGTAGCTGACCTCCGCCGGCAGCCGGCCCACCGTGAACACCGCCGTGAAGGCGGGCGCCCGCTCGTCGGGCGGCGGACACGCGCCCGCGTAGTCGGCGTGCGTGCCGGTGACGGTGACCGACACGGACTGCGGCGGCGGCGCCGGTTCCGACGAGCCGGTGCTCGGCGACGGGCCGGGTTCCCCCGAGCTCTCGTCACCGGCCGGGGTGGTCGCGGTCGTCGGGTCCCCCGGCGCCGACGCAGTCACCTCCGCGCTCGGGCCGCCGTCACCGCCCGCCTCGTTCCCCCCGCCCCCGTCCCGGCCGAGCAGGCCGTACGTCAGGCCCGTCACCGCCAGGGCCAGCAGCAGCGCGCCCGCGAGGAGCACGGCGGCGGTACGCCGGTCGCGGCGCGGGGCGGTGGCCGTCACCGGCGACGGCCGGGTACCGGTGCCGGAACCCGGACGGGGCGGGGGCTCGCCCCGCAGCGGCCCGGTGGTGTGCGTCGGCGGATGCGGGTACGGCGCCGTCGGCGCGGCAGGCGGTGCCGCGCGCACGGTGCCGGTACCGGACGCGACGCCCCCGGCCGCCACGATCCGCAGGTCCTGCTCGGCCGGGCCGGCCGCGAGCCGGTCGGCGGGGTCCTTGCGCAGCAGCCCCTCGATCACGGGTGTCAGCGGGCCGGCCCGGCGCGCCGGCGGCAGCTCCTCGTCGACGATCGCGCGCAGCGTGCTGAGCGGAGTGTCCTGACGGAACGGCGAGTTGCCCTCCACGGCCGCGTACAGCAGCACGCCCAGCGACCACAGGTCCGACTCGGGGCCCGGCCGCCGCCCGAGCGCCCGCTCCGGCGCCAGGAACTCCGGGGAGCCGATGACCTCCCCGGTCATCGTCAGCTCCGAACTGCCCTCGACGCGGGCGATGCCGAAGTCGGTGAGCACCACCCGGCCGTCGTTCGCCAGCAGTACGTTGGCCGGCTTCACGTCCCGGTGCAGCACGCCGGCGTCGTGCGCGGCGCGCAGCGCGGCCAGCACCTCCGCGCCGATGTGCGCGGCGCGCCGCGGCTCCACCGGCCCCTCGGCGTCCAGCAGTTCGGCCAGCGAGATCCCGCGGACCAGTTCCATCACGATCCAGGGCCGGCCGTCCTGCGCCGCCACGTCGTACACCGTCACCACGTTGCGGTGCGACACCCGGGCCGCAGCCCACGCCTCCCGCTCCAGCCGCGCGTACATCCGCTCGACCTCCGCCGTCGGCAGCCCGGCGGGCGCGCGGACCTCCTTCACGGCGACCTCGCGGTGCAGCACCTCGTCCCGGGCCCGCCACACGGTGCCCATACCGCCCTGGCCGAGCGGGGACAGCAGGCGGTACCGGCCCGCGATCAGACGCTCACTGCCCGGTTCCTCGGACACGGCCGCCCCCTCTTCGCACTCCGCGCGATATCTCCCCAAAGTAGCTCAGCCGACTACGGATGCCGCCCCCTTGAGCACCAGTCCTGCGCCGATCACCACGACGACCAGCGCCGACCACAGGGGCGCCGCCCGGCGTACGGAGGTGACGACCGGGTGCGCGGTCCAGCGCGGGCGCCGGTCCAGGACCCGGGTCACCCCGGCCCCCAGCCGGACCACGGCGAACCCGGCCGCGGTGAGCGTCAGGGCCAGTCCGGCGCCGTACGCCACGACCAGCAGCAGCCCGAACCAGGCGTGCCCGAGCGCGGCCGCGCCCACCAGCACCACGACGGCCGACGGACTGGGCACCATCCCGCCCGCGAACCCGAGCAGCAGGGTGCCGCGCAGGGTGGGCGCGACCGGGTGCGAGTGGGTGACACCACCGTGGGTGTGGGTGTGGGTGTGGGTGTGATCGTGGTGGTGCTCGTGGTGATGGTGATGGCCGTGACCGTCGTGGTCGTGGTCGTGGCCGTGCGGGTGCGGGTGCGATTCGTGGTCCGGGGCCGGGGCGCCCACGGTGGCCAGGCGGCGCTCGGGGGTCTTCACGGGCGCGTGGTGGTGGTCGTGCGCCGGGTGCCGGGCGCGCCAGGCCCGTCGGACGAGGGTGGTGCCCGCCAGCATCACCAGGGCACCGCTGGCCAGGCCCAGCCAGGCGATCACCGAGGGAGCGGCGGCGGAGCCGGCGGTGACCAGCAGGCCGAGGGCCACCACACCGAGGGTGTGGGTCACGGTCACCGAGGCGGCCAGGGGCAGGACGTCCCTGAGGCGGGCCCTGCCGCCCCGGGCGGCGGCGGTCGCGGCCATCAGGGTCTTGCCGTGGCCCGGCGCCAGCGCGTGCAGCGCGCCGAGCCCCACCGCGAGGAGCAGGGCCAGGGCGGCGAAGCCGACGGTGAGGTCCTGGCGGGCGACGAGGTGGTCCAGGGCCCGGGTCCACCGGTCGGCGCCGCGGGGCAGGACGGACGCGGCGGGCGCGTCCCGGTCCTCGTCGGCCAGCGCCGGGCCGCCGGGGCGCACCCGCAGGGAGGCCGTCGTGGTGTCGGCGGGGGAGGAGAGCAACTCCTCCGGATAGGTGGTGAGTTCACGGGAGACCGAGGTGCCCGGCACATCCGTGCCGGTGAGCGTCATGCGGTCGCCGCGCGCGGTGATCTCCCGCCAGCCGGGGCCGGCGGAGTCGCTCGCGCTGCGGAACTCGACGGTGACGGTGTCACCGGTGGGCAGCGGTGCGCCGAGGGCGCACTCCACGCGCACGGTGTCCAGGCCGGCCTGTCCCGGGCGTACGGCGGCCCGGGCCGCGGTGACCGTCAGTGCGACGGTGCCGCCGTCGACGGTGAGGCGGCTGCCGGCGGCGGCCGCTGCGCAGCGCTCCCGTGCCCAGGCGGTGAGCCCGCCGAGCCGTTCGATGTCGGGCCGGGCCTGGGTCGCCGGGATCTCGGCGAGGTCCTCGACGTGGTCGACGCGCAGCCGGCCGGGGGCGGCCACCAGACCGTCGTAGTGGTTGACGGTGAAGTTGCCGAGGGGATGCGCGCTCGCGGGGGCGGCGGGCAGCAGGGCGAGCGCGCACCCGGCCGTGAGCGCGGCCGTGCCGGCGGCGAGCGGGCGGCGGAGGTTCACCGGTGGGCCTCCCGGTCCGTCGTCGTCTCCAGGGTCCGCAGCGTGCTGCGGGCGGTGCGGGCGCCCAGGGGGGAGAAGCCCGGGTTGAGGTCCAGCGCGGCCGAGAGGTGGGCGCGGGCGTCCTCGGGGTGTCCGGTGGCGGCCTCGATCATGCCGAGGTGGTACAGGAAGAGGGCGTTGCGGTAGCCGGTGGCGACGGCCCGCCGGGCGTGGGGGAGCGCTTCGGCGCTGTGGCCGTTGACGTGCAGCGCCCAGGCGAGGGCGTCGGCGGTGTGCACGGTCTGCCGACGGGACCACTCGGCGCGGGCCGCGCGCAGGGCCGCCGCGCGGTCGCCGTGGTCGGCGGCGGCCAGGGCGGTGTCCAGGTCGGCGTCGACGCCGCCGGCCCGGGCGAGTGCGGTCCAGGCGTCGACGAGGGCGTACTGCTGCTCGGCCCGTTCCCGGTCGCCGGCCCGGCCGCGGGCCTCGTACAGCTCGCCGAGCGCGACCAGGGGGCCGGGCAGCGGGGCACGCGCCACGACCGCCTCCAGCCCCTTGACGGCGGCGTCCCGATCGCCGTGGGCGGCCTGGGCGCGGGCCCGGCCCTCCAGGGCGGGGAGATAGGTGTCGTCCGCGGCCAGCGCACGGGCATACAGGTCCAGCGCGGCCGTGTACTCGCCCTGCTGCCAGGAGAGGTGGCCGAGCTGGGTGGCGACGTAGGCGATGTCGCCCGGGGCGGTCGCCGCGCCGAGGGCCTGGGTGAGGACGCGGCGGGCGGTGGTGAGGTCGCCGCGCAGCTCGTGGACGTAGGCGTAGCGCGTGAACACGGGGACGCCGGGGCGGCGGGCGTCCGCGGTCCCGGCCGCCGTCGACGCCTCGTCGTAGCGGCCCAGTTCGACCAGGGCGTCGATACGGGAGCACAGCGCACGCTCGCTGTACGGGTTCTCCTTCAGTGCCCGGTCGGCGTACGCCAGCGCGTCCGCGAAGTGGTGGCGGGCGGCGGCGAGCGCGGCCTGCGCGGACAGGGCCTGGTCGTTGCCCGGGCGCAGGTCGAGCGAGCGGCGCGCGGCCCGCTCGGCGAGGGGGTAGCGGGAGGGGTCGCCCTGGGTGCGGGCCTGCTCCACGTAGGCGAGGGCGAGGGTGGCCCAGGCGGCGTGGTCCTTCGGCTGGGTCCGCAGGTGGGCCTGCAGTGAGCGGACCCCGGCGTCCAGGTCGCCCCCGCCGAGCAGCCCCGGATCGACGGCGGCCGCCACCGGCGCCGCCGCCCGCCCGTCGTCCCGCGTGGCGCCCACCGCGATCGCGCCGGCGGTGAGCGCGACGGCCAACAGGCCCGCGCACAGACCGAGTCGCCCGTACCGGCGCGGTCCGGAGGCGCTCACGCGCGTCGCCGGCGGGGTGCCGCTGCCTGGGCGGTCGTCGTTCGGGTGCGGGGGCACGGGGTCTCTCCTTCGTCGGTCAGGTGGGAAGGGGGCGGTGTACGGCTTCGCCGCACACCGCCGGGGGCGCCGGGTCGGCGGGGCGCCCGGGAGGAGCGCCTAGTACGCCCGCCCCCGCATCCGCCGCCACCACATCAGCCCGCCGCCGATCAGCAGCACGCCGATGGCCCCGGCGCCCGCCGACCCGGCGACCAGCGCGGTGTCGGTGCCGCCGCCGGCCGTACCGCCGGGGGCGAGCGCGTCGCCGAGCTGGCTGCGGACGTCGTTGCCGCCGGAGACACCCTTGCCGAGCGGACCGCGGGATCCCTCGGTGGGCAGGGCGACGTACGGGAAGTACTTCTCGAACTCCTTGTCGTTCTTGTCGACGGCGTCACCCAGGTCGTTCTTCGCACCCACCAGTTCGCCCTCGACGACCTGCAGCGAGGCGTCGATCACGTCGTCGGTGAGCCGGCGGCCGTTGGGGAAGCCCGCGTTGTCGCCGTCGAGGACGCCCAGCCGCTTGGGGTGCATGGCCGGCTTGATCGAGGTGTTCAGCCGCAGCTGCTCCGACGGCGTGACGCGCGGCGGCTGGTTCAGCCCGCTCACGCCCTTGAGGAACACGTCGACGAGGTCGTTGCGCGGCTCGGCCGGCGCCTTGATCTTGTAGATCGCCTCGATGAGCTTGGGCAGTTCGGGGTTGGTGACGTTCTTGAGGAACTGCGCGTCGTCCTTCGGGTCGGACGCGTTGAACCGGTCCTTGTCCTTGATCGGGTTGACGACCTCGTTGACCAGCGGGTTGCCCAGCCGCGAGACCTGCGCGTAGTGGCCCTGGGCGGTGCGGCGCTGGGTCGTGGACCAGATGCCCACGACCGGCTGGTCCTTGGACTCCGTGATCAGGTCGTTGGGGACCTGAAGGGCGATGGAGTTGACGTTGTAGCCCTTGAGGGTGTCGTTGCCGACCTCGGAGAGGTTCCCGCCGTACAGCAGGTCGAAGACGCGCAGGTCGAGGAAGAACGGGTCGTCGGCCTGCCCGGCGAAGGTCTGCGCGCCGCCCGGGAGTTTGTACACCGCCTGCTCGCGCAGCTTGGCGTAGTGCGGCATGGACGCCTTGCCCACGTTGGACGGCGCCACGGGGACGTCGTCGGCGAGCTTGGTCCGGTGGACCGCCTTGCCGTGGCGCAGCTTGACCAGTTCCAGGTCGTACGTCTGCGTCACGTTGAGGTCGGGGTCGTCGAGGCTCTCGACGGCACCGGTGTTGTAGAGGAACGTCTTCTTGTTCTTCGTGTGCGTCTTGAACGTGTACCGGAACAGCAGGTCGTCCCGGGCGTCGCCGTTGTTGTCGACGTGCAGGTCGTACTGCGCGTCCTCGGCGAACGTGAAGAAGTTCGGTCCGCCGGCCGGCTCCTCGAACGGGATCCAGTTCGCGATGATCGTCGTCGTGTCCGGCTTGTCCGGGCTCACGAACGCGTACACGTCGGTGTTGTCGTACTGCGGGGCTCCCGATATCAGCGGGGCCTCCCGGTGGCTGGAGGCGTGCGCCGCCCCCGGTTCCAGCGTGGCCACGCCGGCGGCCGCGAGCCCTCCGGCGGCCAGCGCCCCGCAGATCAGGGTCGCGACGCTCCGGCGCCTGGCCGTGCCTCCGCGCTGTGCGCCGGTCCTGGAGTTTGGTGTCATGCCGTCCGTCCTCAGTGCCAACTTGCCTGACGGACGGATATACGGAGCGGACCACCCGATCGGATGGGTCCGCACGAAAAAAAATCTTTCCCGCTCCGGACCCGCGTTTCGGCGCCGCTCATCCGTACTTCCCCCGGAGGTGTGTCCGCGGACAGGTGATCGGAGATGGGGGGGCCGCATGGAGGCGGACGAGCTCCTGGTGCTCGTCGCGGGGGGCGACCACAGGGCGTTCGAGCGGTTGTACGGCATGGTCGCCGGGCCGGTGTTCGGGCTGGTGCGCCGGGTGGTGCGCGACCCGTCGCAGTCGGAGGAGGTGGCCCAGGAGGTGCTGCTGGAGTGCTGGCGCACCGCCGGCCGCTACGACCCGGACCGGGGCAGCGCCCTGTCGTGGATCCTCACCCTCGCCCACCGCCGGGCCGTCGACCGGGTGCGCAGCGCGCGGGCCGCCGGAGAGCGCGAGGAGCGCGAGGCGCGGCGTGCCCACCACCCCGCCTTCGACCAGGTCGCGGAGGAGGTGGAGGCGGGCCTGGAACGGGAGTGGGTGCGCCGCTGCCTCGGCCGGCTGACGGCGCTGCAGCGCCAGTCGGTCACCCTCGCCTACTACGACGGCTACACCTACCGCGAGGTGGCCGAGCGGCTGCGACTGCCGCTGGGCACCGTCAAGACGCGGATGCGCGACGGACTCACCCGGCTGCGTGACTGTCTCGGAGGGGCCGCATGAGCCTGTTCGCCCGGCTGCGCCGCGAGGATCCGCACTCGCTGGCCGCGCCCTACGCCCTGGACGCCCTCGACCCCGCGGAGCGGCACCGCTTCGAGCGGCATCTGCGCTCCTGCGACCGCTGCGCCGCCGAGGTGCGGGCGCTGTCCGAGGACGCCGTCCGCCTCGCCTGGTCGGCGGCCGTGCCGCCGCCGCCCGAGCTGCGCGACCGGGTGCTGGCCGCGGTGCGCGCCACCCCGCAGGAGCAGGCCGCGCCGGGGCAGGCGCGCACGCAGCGGCTTCCGCCGCACGTCTGGGGCACCCCGCCGCCGCCCGCGCGCTCCCGTGCGCCCCGTCGGCGCCGTCCGCTCTTCGTGCCGTTCGCCACCGTGACCGCGGCGGCGGCGCTGGTCGTCGCCGCACTGTTCGCCGTGCAAGCGGGCCGGACCCAGGACCAGCTGGCCGCCGAACGGGACCGGGCACGTGAGATCGCCCACGTTCTCGCAGCTCCGGACGTCCGGGCGGGCACCGGCCGGGACGCCGAGGGCCGCAGTATCGGAGTAATCGCCTCCGCTTCCACCCGGGAAGCGGTCGTCACCTTGCGCGGCTACGGCGACCCCCCGAACGGCAAGGCGCACCAGCTGTGGTTGATGCGCCCCGGTGCGCCACCACGCTCCCTGGGGCTCCTCGACGGCGACACGCCCTTGGTCGCCACCGGCCTTGACAAGGCGGCGACATCACTCGCTGTGACCGTCGAACCCGACGGCGGGTCGGCTCAGCCCACCACTCAGCCCATTGTCCAACTCGCCCTGGAATCGGTTGGATTCGGAGAGTAATCGCGGACGGGTCGTCAACCCCCTTACGGGGAAGGTGAATCCTGTGACCGCGATACACGAGTGCCTCGACGGGGCGATAGGGTTAACCTGCCCGGGCCGGGTGGACTCGTACGGGTGGGGAGTGACATGGAACAGATAACAGTGCGCAGCAGGGCGAGGGTCCCTGCGATCACCTGCGGGAGCAGCGCGACCAGTTCGCGTCTCGACCGCCACCTCTCGGTGCTCGCGGGCCCCGCCATACCGCAGCGGGAGACCGTCGAGGCGACCTCCCTGATGCGGGAGCTGACCACCCGGGACGCCGCGCGCCGGCCCAGCGACCGGGGCACCCGGGTCGGACGCGTGTCGCTGTTCGCCCCCCTGCGCCGACTGCGCCGCTCCCTCTTCGGCGGCCACCGGCACTGAGCCACCGACGGCCCGCGCTCAGGCGGCCACACCGTCCCGGCGCAGCGCTGCGATCTCGTCGTCCGTCATCCCCACGGCGCGCAGCAGCGCCCCGGTGTGCTCTCCGAGCGCGGGTACGGCGTCCATGCGCGGCTGCGCCCCACCCGGCAAGGTGATCGGCGGCAGCAGCGCCCGCAGCGGCCCCACCGGCGTCCCCACCTCCCGCCACCGATGGCGGGCCGCCAGCTGCGGATGGTCCGCCACCTCGGTCAGATCCCGCAGCCGGGCACAGGCGATGCCCGCCTCCTCCAGCAGTTCCAGTGCCTCGTCGGCCCCGAGGCGCGCCAGCGCGGCACCCACCAGCTCGTCCGTGCGCCCGCGGTGCGCCACCCGCGCCGCGTTCGTCGCGAACGCCGGATCCGCCCCCAGCTCCGGCCGCCCGATCACCCGTTCCGCCAGCCGCCGCCACTCCCGGTCGTTCTGCACCGACAGCAGCACCCGGCCCCCGTCCGCCGTCGGATAGGCGTCGTACGGGGCGATCACCGCGTGCGCGAGCCCGGTGCGCACCGGGGCGCTGCCGCCGTGCATCGTGTGGTGCAGCGGATGCCCCAGCCACTCGGTCAGCGCCTCCAGCATGGAGATCTCCACCGGCCCACCCCGCCCGGTCGTCCCCCGCCGCACCAGCGCGGCCAGCACCCCCGAGAAGGCGTACATGGCCGCCGCGATGTCCGCCGCCGGGATTCCCGCCTTCACCGGCTGCTCCGGTGTCCCGGTCACCGACACCAGCCCCGCCTCGCACTGCACGAGCATGTCGTAGGCCCGCTTGTCCGCGTACGGCCCGCCCGTCCCGTAGCCGGAGATGTCCACGGCGACCAGCCGCGGGTGCGCCGCGCACAGCGTGGCCGCGTCCAGGCCCAGCCGGGCCGCCGCGCCCTGCGCCAGGTTCTGCACGAACACGTCCGCGTCCGCGACCAGCCGCCGTACGACGTCCAGGCCGCGCGGGTCCTTCAGATCCAGGGCGATGGACTCCTTGCCGCGGTTGCACCACACGAAGTGCGAGGCCAGCCCGCCGGCCGCGGTGTCGTAGCCGCGGGCGAAGTCGCCGCCGTCGATCCGCTCCACCTTGACGACCCGGGCGCCGAGATCGGCGAGCTGCCGGGTGGCGAAGGGGGCCGCGACGGCCTGTTCGACGGCGACGACGGTGATGCCCTCCAGGGGCAGGGGAAGTCCACGCATGAGGTGGATCATCACCTCCGGCCGGGTGGTTTGTCAGCAGCTCATCGCGCGTACCGCCGCACGGCGAGCGGAACGCACACCGCCGGCAGGACCGCGCACCACGCCGGCGAACCGGCGACCGGGGGACCGCCAGGTCCGGCACGCGCACCTCACCGAAACGCTTCTCCAGACCCTCACCGAGCAAAGGTACGGAGTGTCCGGTGATCTGGTCCCGCCCCGAACGGACGGGCCGACCGGCCGAGGAGGAGCAGGCCGTGCGGATCGCCTACCTGGGTGGTCAGGTCGCCAGTGGGGCCTGTCCCAGGATGGCGGCGGCGTTCGCGGAGGACCCGGGGCCGATCGGCATGGAGGCCGTGTTCGAGACGGCGTTGCACCGGGTGCTCGACGCGTTCGTCAGAGCAGGGTGAACTGCCCCTCGGGGCCTTCCTCCTGATGGTCCAGCACCGACGCCGGGCGGCGGGAGCGGTCCGGCGGCGGCAGCACCCCCGCAGCCCGCAGGCCACCCGCCGTGACGGGTTCCGCCGGCTCCGGCAGGGCCTGCGACCGCCGCACCTCCGCCAGCAGCGCCAGCACCGTGATCAGCTCCAGCAGCTCCGACGTCCAGGTCTGCGGCCAGGCCGCCGGGCGGATCGCGGCCAGGGTGCCGGGCTCGGCCGCGTCCGTACGGGCCGCGAACCACTGCTCCAGGACCCGTAGCCCGCCCGCCTCGAAGTCCCACGCCTCCGGCGGGACCGGGGAGATCCGGCCCCCGTCCAGGTACAGACTCTCCTCGTCCCGGTCGTAGCGCAGGGACACCGGCCGGGCGGGCAGCGGCGCGCGGACGTACGGGCGGCGGCCGCCGGGCAGCTTGGGGCGCTCCCCGGTGCGCCGCATCAGCCACAACGCGCGGTGCCCGAGCGCTACCCCGCGCGTCCACAGCCCGGGGTCCCCGGTCAGCGGCACGGTCAGATCGGGACGGGCGGCGGCGAGGATCCAGGCGAGGACGTCGACGGGGGCGGGGGAGTGCCCCAGCCGCGCCGCGAGATGTTCCAGCAGGCCCGGCGCCAGATTGGGCTCGGCGCCGCCCGGGCGGCGGAACAGCGGCCGGACCCGGGCCGGGCGGAGCAGCGGCAGGCAGGACGTCGCGTACACGGCGTCGGCCGTCTCCACCAGGAACACCTGGTGCTCGTCCGCCACCCGCCACAGCTCGGGCCGGGCCGCGTCGATCAGCCGGTGGTCGGGAATCAGCCACTGCTCGTCGAAGGGGGCCCGCAGCACCCGCACCGGCTCCGGACACGGGCCGTCGGCCCGCTCCAGCCGCTCGGTCCCTCCGGACCGCCCCGGCAGCTGCCCGACCGCCGACCGCGTCGTACGGGCCCGGCTGGGCCGGAACAGCGCCTCCCGGTCCGGCCCCGCGGCCTTCATCAGCGCGTCCCAGCGGGCCCTCAGCGAGCCCGCGTCGGGCGCCGCCGGCCAGTCCCGGCCGAGCCGCGGCGCTGCGACGGACCACGGCATGAGGTCCGCCAGCGGCGGAGCGTCGTCGTGCGTCACGCCGGGCATCGTACCGAGCGCCCCGGCACCCACCCGCTACGCCTCCAGCGTCACCGTGAACGAGAACCGGTCCCCGCGGTAGTGGATGACCACCACGTCCAGCACCCGCCCCTGCCCGTCGTAGGTGACCCCCGTGTAGTGCAGGATCGGGCTCAGCAGCGGCACCGCGAGCAGCCGGGCCGTCTCCGGATCGGCCAGCCTCGCCTCCACCGTGTCCGTGATCCGGCTGATGTCCGCCCCGACCACGTCGCGCAGCACCTTGGTCATCGGCCAGCGCACCAGGTCGTCGGGGTCGATGGCGTCGGCCAGTTCGGGCCGCACCCAGTTGCGGGCGTGGTTGGTCGGCTCACCGGTGCGCTCGTCGCCGCGCAGCCGGTGGTACGCCGTCACCTCGGCCAGGTCCGGGAAGTGCTCGGCGAGTTCGCCCGGCACGGCGGCGCGGCCGTGGTCCAGCAGTTCGGTCGTCATGCCGGACTGCTGGGCCACGATCGCGTCCACCGAGCCGAGCAGCCGTACGGGGGCGCCACGGCGGGCGTCCGGCTCGATGAACGTGCCCCGCCGGCGGTGGCGGGTGATCAGCCCCTCGTCCTCCAGCTCCTTCAGCGCCTGCCGCATGGTCAGCACGCTCACGCCGTAGTGCCCCGCCAGCTGCTCCTCGGTGGGCAGCCGCAGCGGGTCGTGGGGCGAGCGGCCCAGTATCGAGGCGCGCAGCGACTGGGACACCTGGTACCACAGCGGCAGCTTGCGGTTCAGGACGACGGAGTCCGGGGCGAAGGAGGTCACGGGCCATCCGTACCTGGAGGGAATCTTTCAGCGCAAGGGACGGAAATGACGCTCCAGGCCGCGCCACACGTCGTCGTACCCCTGCTGGAGGTGGTCCGCGGCCGCCGCCTGCTCGGTCAGGGTGATCGGCCAGCGGGTCTCGAACATGAACGCCAGCCCGTCGTCGACCTTCTGCGGCCGCAGCTCGGCGGCGCTGGCCCGGTCGAACGTCTCCCGGTCGGGTCCGTGCGCCGACATCATGTTGTGCAGTGAGCCGCCGCCGGGCACGAAGCCTTCGGCCTTGGCGTCGTAGGCGCCCTCGATCAGGCCCATGTACTCGCTCATCACGTTCCGGTGGAAGTACGGCGGCCGGAAGGTGTCCTCGCCCACCAGCCAGCGCGGCGCGAAGACCACGAAGTCCACGCCGGCCAGGCCCGGGGTGTCGGACGGCGAGGTCAGCACCGTGAAGATCGACGGGTCCGGGTGGTCGTACGAGATGGAGCCGATGACGTTGAAGCGGCGCAGGTCGTACACGTACGGCACGAGGTTGCCGTGCCAGGCGACCACGTCGAGCGGGGAGTGGTCGTACTCGGCCCGCCAGAGGTTGCCGCAGTACTTGCTGACCACCTCCACCGGGCCCTCGACGTCCTCGAACACCGCGACCGGTGCCCGGAAGTCCCGCGGGTTCGCCAGGCCGTTGGCCCCGATCGGGCCGAGGTCGGGCAGGCGGAACGGGGCGCCGTAGTTCTCGCAGACGTAGCCGCGCGCGGCCGGGCCCCGCCCGCCGTCCCGCGCGGTGTCCGTCAGCTCCACGCGGAAGCGGACCCCGCGCGGGATCAGCGCCACCTCGCCCGGCTCGGCGCGCAGCAGGCCGAACTCGGTGCGCAGCAGCAGCCCGCCCTGCTCGGGCACGATCAGCAGCTCGCCGTCGGCGTTGCCGAACACCCGGTCCATCGATGCGGTGGCGTGGTAGAGGTGCACGGCGACGCCGGTCCGCTGGGTGGCGTCGCCGTTGCCGCCGAGGGTCCACAGGCCGGCCAGGAAGTCCGTGCCCGCGGGCGGCTGCGGCAGCGGGTTCCAGCGCAGCCGGTTGGGGTCGGGCACGGTCTCGGCGAAGGGCGCCGTGCGCAGGCCGCCGTTGCCGACGCGGGTGAACGCCGGGTGCGCGGCCGACGGGCGGATGCGGTACAGCCAGGAGCGGCGGTTGTGGGCGCGCGGCTCGGTGAAGGCGGTACCGCTCAGCTGTTCCGCGTACAGCCCGAGCGGGGCGCGCTGCGGGGAGTTGCGGCCCTCGGGCAGGGCGCCGGGCACGGCCTGCGAACTGTGCTCGTTGCCGAAGCCGTGGAGATAGGCCGGTTCCTCGGTGGCCTTCCGCGCTCCCTCGTGCTCGGACCCGCTCACGCGGGCGGTGCCCCCATCGATCATCGTCGCTCCCTCGCTCTTATTCCTATGTGACACCGTAGGATTGCGTTTTCCCGGACGCAAGACATGGACGCCCGTCGTTCGGAAGAACGATCACCGCCGTCCGGAACCCGACCCCGGGGGGATCCCTGTGTCGGACCCGTGTTCTACGCTCCCCGCATGTCGTGGACGCGTGGATTCCCTGCCGCGGTCGCGGTCTGTGTTCTGGTGCTGGCCGGATCCGCGGGCTGCGGCTCCGGCGACGCCCGCGGAGGCCCGGAGAGCCCGTCCGTCGCCCCCGTGGGCAAGCTGCTCGACGAGACCGACGAGGAGGGGCGGCACTACCGGGAGGTGGACGGCAAGAGGGCTCCCGAGGTCGAGGCCGAGGTCACCTCGGACGCCGCCGACGGCAGCTGGGCGGTCCGGCTGGATCTGCACCGCTTCACCCTCTCCCCGGCGGGCACCGCCGCCGAGGCGACCGCCGGGCACGGCATCGCCCGGCTCTTCGTCGACGAGCGGCCCCTCGCCGACCTGCGCACCCCCGACCACCGGATCCCGGCCGGCTCGCTGTCCAAGGGCACCCACCACGTCACCGTGCGCCTGTACGCCGACGACGGCACGGTCTGGGCGGTCGACGGCAAACCGATCGAGACCACCGCGGACATCACGGCCTCCGAGCCGGGGACGTCGCCCGCCGCCACCCCCTCCGCGTTGAGTGCCCCGGCCGCCGGCACCCGTACAGCAGGGGGAGCATCACCGGATCCGGACCGAAAGGCATCATGAACGCCGTGCCCCAAGCGACTCCGCTCCGGCGCGCCCCCGTGCAGCGGCGCAGCGCCGAACGGCTGAGCAGGATCCTCGACGCCTGCGCCGACCTGCTCGACGAGGTCGGCTACGACGCGCTGAGCACCCGGGCCGTCGCCCAGCGCGCCGGCGTCCCCATCGGCTCGGTCTACCGCTTCTTCGGCAACAAGCGGCAGATGGCCGACGCCCTCGCGCAGCGCAACCTGGAGCGCTGGTCGGAGCGGGTCACCGAACGGCTGGCGAAGGCCCGGTCGGGCGACTGGCGGGCGGTCATGGACGCCGTCGTCGACGAGTACCTGGCGATGAAGCGCACCGCCCCCGGCTTCGCCCTGGTCGACTTCGGCAACCAGATTCCGATCGGCACCCGGCAGTCCGAGCCCAACACCCGCGTCGCCGACCGCCTCACCGCCCTCCTCGCCGGCCATCTGGGGCTCCACCCCGACGACGACCTCCGCCGCACCTTCCTGGTCGCCGTGGAGACCGCCGACACCCTGGTCCACCTGGCCTTCCGGGTGGACCCGCAGGGCGACGAGAAGGTCATCGCGGAGATGCGGGCGCTGCTGCGGGCCTACCTGGCGCGAGTCCTGGACTGAGCCGGACGCCGGACGCCGGACGCCGCTCGCGGAAACCGGATGCCGCTCGCGCAAACCGGTCGCCGGCCGCGCGGGCCGGCGACGGACGCCGCCCGGCGCGGCCGACCGCCGACGACCGTCGGTGCCGGACCCTCCCCAACGTTCCTACCGGTCGGTATGCTCGCCCCTCGTACGAGCGTCACCGCCGCGCCCACCGGGAGGACCCGTGTCCCGCACCGCCCTGCGTATCTGCCCCCTGTGCGAGGCCACCTGCGGGCTGACCCTGACCATCGAGGGAACCACCGTCACCGGGGCCCGCGGTGACCGCGAGGACGTGTTCAGCAAGGGGTTCATCTGCCCCAAGGGCGCCTCCTTCGCGGCCGTCGACGGCGACCCCGACCGGCTGCGGGCCCCGCTGCTCCGCGTCGACGGCGAGTTGCGCGAGGTCAGCTGGCAGGAGGCCTTCGACGCGGTCGCCGCCCGGATCCGGCCCGTCGTCGAGCGGCACGGACCGCACTCCGTGGGCATCGTGCTCGGCAACCCCAACGTGCACACCATGGCCGGCGCCCTCTACCCGCCGGTCCTGATCGCCGGCCTCGGCACCCGCAGCCTCTTCACCGCCTCCACGGTCGACCAGATGCCCAAGCACGTCTCCAGCGGGCTGCTCTACGGCGACGCCAACGCCATCCCCGTACCCGACCTGGACCGCACCGACCACCTCCTCCTCATCGGCGCGAACCCCCTGGAGTCCAACGGGAGTCTGTGCACCGCGCCCGACTTCCCCGGCCGGCTCAAGGCGCTGCGTGCCCGCGGTGGCACCCTCACCGTCGTCGACCCGCGCCGCACCCGCACCGCCGCGCTCGCCGACCGGCACCTCGCGATCCGCCCCGGCACCGACGCCCTGCTGCTCGCGGCGATGGCCCACGCCCTGTTCGAGGAGGACCTGGCCGACCCGGGCGAGCTGGCCCCGCACCTGCACGGGCTCGACGAACTCCGGCACGCCCTGCGGGACTTCACCCCCGAGGCGGTGGCCGTCGCCTGCGACGTCGAGGCACCGCTGATCCGCATCCTCGCCCGCGAACTGGCCGCCGCCCCCACGGCCGCCGTCTACGGCCGCATCGGCAGCTGCACCGTCGCCCACGGCACCCTCGCCAGCTGGCTCGTCGACGTGCTCAACATCCTCACCGGCAACCTCGACCGCCCCGGCGGTGCCCTCTTCCCGCAGGCGGCCACCGACCGCACACCCCGTCCCGCCGGACCGGGCCGCGGCTTCCGGCTGGGCCGCTGGCACTCCCGGGTCGGCCGGCACCCCGAGGCGAAGGGCGAGCTGCCGCTGTCCGCGCTCGCGGAGGAGATCGACACCGCCACCGAGGAGGGCGAGCCGATCCGTGCCCTCGTCGTGGTCGCCGCCAACCCGGTGCTGTCCGCACCCGACGGCGACCGGCTCGACAAGGCGCTGGACTCCCTGGACTTCATGGTCAGCGTCGACCCCTACCTCAACGAGACCTCCCGCCACGCCGACGTCGTCCTGCCGCCGCCCCCGCCGGCCCAGAGCCCGCACCACGACTTCGCCTTCAACACCCTCGCCATCCGCAACCAGGTCCGCTACACCCGACCCGCCGTCCCGCTGGAGCCCGGCAGGATGGCCGAGACCGAGATACTCGCCCGGCTCACCCTCGCCGCCACCGGCATGCACGGGGCCGACCCGACCGCCGTGGACGCGCTGGTCGTCGAACAGACCCTCGGCAAGGCCGTCCGCGACGAGCACTCACCCGTGCACGGCCGGGCCCCCGAGGACCTGGCCGCCCAGCTCACCGGCGACACCGGTCCCGAGCGCCGGCTGGACATGATGCTGCGCCTCGGCCCCTACGGCGACGGCTTCGGCGCACGGCCCGACGGGCTGAGCCTGGAGCGGCTGCTCGCCCACCCGCACGGGATCGACCTCGGACCCCTGCGCCCCCGGCTGCCGCAGCCCCTGAAGACCCCCAGCGGCAGGGTCGAGCTGCTGCCGGCGCCGATCGCCGACGACCTGCCGCGGCTACGGCGAGCGCTCGACGCCCCGCCCGCCGAGCTGCTCCTGGTCGGCCGCCGCCATCTGCGCTCCAACAACAGCTGGCTGCACAACATCCCCGCCCTGACCGGCGGTTCCAACCGCTGCACCCTGCACATCCACCCGGCCGACGCCGAACGGCTCGGCGTGCGCGACGGCGCTCCGGTACGGGTGCGGGGCGCCGGCGGGGAGGTGACCGCCCCGGCCGAGGTCACGGACACCGTCCGGCCCGGAGTGGTGAGCCTCCCGCACGGCTGGGGCCACGACCGGCCCGGCACCCGGCTGCGCCACGCCGCGACCGAGCCCGGCGTCAACGTCAACCAGCTCCTCGACGGCCGCGCGCTCGACCCGCTGTCCGGCAACGCGGTCCTCAACGGAGTGCCCGTCGAGCTGACCGCGACACCGGCCGCCACGGGGTCGTACGAGGGAAACTGACGGCCCGTAGGGGCACTCCTGGGCGCTTCTCCCGCACCGGCCGGGCGATGTGTGACAAAGAGTCAGAACACGAACGATTTGTATGAAAATCGTCTGACTCGGAGGAGTGTGCATGCCCACCATGTCCCTGCCGCGCCGCGGCCCCGCTCGCGGTCCTCGCCGTCACGGGCGGCGTCCTGGCCGGGGCCCCGACGGCCGTCGCGGCCCCGGGCGACAACGGCGATGTCAAGATCCACTCCGCGGAGACGGACTACCTCGACCAGCGGAACGATCCGAAGGTCTGCGAGTTCTACCTCGCGGCCTTCAACTTCGACACGGTGCAGCGGGCCCAGTGGTCCATCGCACCCCAGCCCCCGGTGGCGAACGGGGAGACCCGTGAGGGCGCCATCGTGCTGACGATCGGCACCGGGCACACCGGGCGGGTCCTGCCGCAGCTGCCCGACGGCATGTACAAGCTCACCTGGACCTTCCAGGGCCAGCAGGGGGCCGCCAAGCAGAAGGTGTTCCGCGTCGACTGCGGCAGGCCCAACGGCGGTCCGCCCGCCGGCGGGGGCGGCCTCGCGAAGGAGGAGGCGTTCACGCCGGTCGCCGGCGCCGCGGGGGTCGGGCTCGCCGCGGTCGCCGGGGCGGTCTGGCTGCGGCTCCGCCGCCGTCCGCATGGTTCCGCGTAGGCAGGCCGGCAGGCCCATCCGAGGACGGACCCGCAGGCCCTGGCCTCGGACCCGCGCCTACCGGCTGACCCGGACGGCCGTGGTGACCGCCTCCCTGGTGGCGGGCGGCACGTGGTGGTCCCAGGGCGAGGAGCCCGGGGGAGCGGCGGTCGCTGCCTCCCCGGGCTCCCCGGGTGTCCCCCCGGCCGCCCCCGGGGCACCCGCCGACCCTGCCGCCGCCGGACGGCCCGGCGGCGGCACGGGGGCCGCCGGAGCGTTCCGGGGCGGCGGGACCGGCCTCCACGGCGCGGGGGAGCCCCGGCCGGTGGGCGCGACGCCGGACGCGACACCGGGCGGGGCGACCGGCCGGCCGGCGACCGGCCGCGGCTCCCCGGCTCCCGGCGCCCGGGCGGGCGAGGGTGCCCGGCGAACGGCCCCGGCCACCGGAGCAGCCCCGGCCGCCGAGCCCGGCGCACGGCAGCGGCCCGGCGCCGCGAGCCGCACCCCGGCCGTCCGGCCCCGCACCCCCCGCCCCCTGCCGCCGTCCCGCGCCACCCGCCTCGTCGTGCCCTACCTCGACATCGACGCCCCGGTCATGGGCCTGCGCCTCGGCAGCGACCGGCGGCTGCCCGCGCCGCCCGACGACGACTCCAACCTCGTCGGCTGGTACGAGGGCGGTCCGGCACCCGGCCTGCGGGGGACCGCCGTCGCCGTCGGCCATCTCGACACCGACCGGGGGCCGGCGGTCTTCGCCGGGCTGACCGAGCTGAAGCGCGGTCGCGTCGTCGAGGTGCGGCGCGCCGACCGGCGGACCGCCGTCTACACCGTCGACGCGGTCAAGTCCTACGAGAAGGCGCACTTCCCCAACGAGGAGGTCTACGGCGACCGGGGCCGCCCCGAACTCCGCCTCATCACCTGCGGCGGCGACTACGACCGCCGCAAGGGCTACCTCGGCAACATCGTCGTCTACGCCCACCTCACGGCGGTCCGCCCGCCGTGACCGTCCCCAGGCCCCCCGCACGGCCCGCCCTCCCCGCGCCGCCACGCCCCCGCGGCTGTGGCGGATCACCTCTGGTGCCAGAAAACTAACAGCGCTAGTTTGGGTGGCGGACGGACGAGGTCGTGCGAAGGGACGCAGGCACGCGATGAAGGCACACGACGGCATCTATCTCGACGGCGCATGGCGCCCGGCCCTGAGCCGGGACCTGATCGACGTCGTCGACCCGGTGGACGAGCAGGTCGTCGCCCGGGTCCCGGCGGCCGGGCCGGACGACGTGGACGCGGCCGTACGCGCGGCCCGGACCGCCCTGCCGGGCTGGGCGGCGACCGCGCCCGCCGAGCGGGCCGCCCGGCTGACGGCGCTGCGGGACGCCCTGGCGGCCCGCCAGGAGGAGATCGCCGAGACCGTCACCGCCGAACTCGGTTCCCCGATCGGCTTCTCCCGTGCGGTCCACGCGGCCGTGCCGATCGCGGTCGCCGGCTCCTACGCCGAACTCGCGGCGAGCCACGGCTTTGAGGAGACGGTCGGCAACTCCACCGTCCTCCACGAGCCGATCGGCGTGGTCGCCGCCATCACCCCGTGGAACTACCCGCTCCACCAGATCGTCGCCAAGGCCGCCCCGGCTCTCGCCGCCGGCTGCACGATCGTCGTCAAGCCCGCCGAGGACACCCCGCTGGTCGCCCAGCTCTTCGCCGAGGCGGCGCACGAGGCCGGGCTCCCGGCCGGTGTGCTCAACCTCGTCACCGGCCGCGGGCCGGTCGCCGGCCAGGCACTCGCCGAGCACCCGGGCGTCGACCTGGTCTCCTTCACCGGCTCCACCGCCGTGGGCCGTGTGATCGGCGCGACCGCGGGCGCGGCCGTCAAGAAGGTGGCCCTCGAACTCGGCGGCAAGTCAGCCAACGTCATCCTCCCGAGCGCCGATCTCGCGCGCGCCGTCAACGTCGGCGTGGCCAACGTGATGTCCAACTCCGGCCAGACCTGCAGCGCCTGGACCCGCATGCTGGTCCACCGCGACCGGTACGACGAGGCCGTCGAGCTGGCGCGCACCGCCGCCGCCAAGTACGGCGACCGCATCGGCCCCCTCGTCAACGCGAAGCAGCAGGCCCGCGTGCTCGGCTACATCGAGAAGGGCGTCGCTGAGGGCGCCCGCCTGGTGGCCGGCTCCACCGAACCCCCGCGTGAGCGGGGCTACTTCGTCAGCCCCACCATCCTCGCCGACGTGACCCCCGAGATGACGGTCGCCCAGGAGGAGATCTTCGGCCCGGTCCTGTCCGTCCTGCGCTACGACGACGAGGAGGACGCCCTGCGCATCGCCAACGGCACCGTCTACGGCCTCGCGGGCGCCGTCTGGGCGGGCGACGAGGCCGAGGCGGTCGCCTTCGCCCGCCGCATGGACACCGGACAGGTCGACATCAACGGGGGCCGCTTCAACCCCCTCGCGCCCTTCGGCGGATACAAGCAGTCGGGCGTCGGCCGGGAACTCGGCGCCCACGGGCTGACCGAGTACCTGCAGACCAAGTCCCTCCAGTTCTAGAGGAGTTCCTCACTCATGGCCGTACGTGCCGCCGTCGTGCCCGCCATCGGGGCGCCCCTGGAGATCACCGCCGTCGACCTGCCCGACCCGGGCCCCGGCCAGGTGCGCGTCCGCCTCGCCGCCGCGGGAGTCTGCCACTCCGACCTGTCCCTGGCCGACGGCACCATGCGGGTGCCCCTCCCGGCGGTCCTCGGTCACGAGGGCGCGGGCACGGTCGTGGCCGTGGGCGACGGGGTCACCGAGGTCGCGCCCGGCGCCGAGGTCGTGCTCAACTGGGCTCCCGCCTGCGGCCGTTGCCACGCCTGCGGGCTCGGCGAGATCTGGCTGTGCGCCGACGCCCTGAGCGGCTCCGCCGCGGTGTACGCCCGTACGGTCAACGGGACCGACCTCCATCCCGGCCTGAACGTGGCCGCGTTCGCCGAGGAGACCGTCGTACCGGTGTCGTGCCTGCTGCCCCTCCCGCCGGGCATCCCGCTCACCGACGCCGCCCTGCTCGGCTGCGCTGTCCTCACCGGGTACGGCGCGGTCCACCACTCCGCCCGGGTCCGCGCGGACGAGACGGTCGCCGTCTTCGGGGTCGGCGGTGTGGGCCTCGCCGCCCTCCAGGCGGCCCGGATCGCGGGCGCCTCACGGATCGTCGCGGTCGACGTCTCCCCGGCGAAGGAGGAGCTGGCCCGGCGCGCGGGCGCCACCGACTACCTCGTCGCCTCCGCGAACACCGCCCGCGAGATACGCGGCCTCACCGGGAAGCAGGGCGTCGACGTCGCCGTGGAGTGCGTGGGCCGCGCGGTCACCATCCGCACGGCCTGGGAGTCCACCCGCCGGGGCGGCCGCACGACGGTCGTCGGCATCGGCGGCAAGGACCAGCAGGTCACCTTCAACGCGCTGGAGATCTTCCACTGGGGCCGTACCCTGTCCGGCTGTGTCTACGGCAACGCCGACCCGGCCGCCGACCTGCCGGTACTGGCCGAGCACGTCCGCGCGGGCCGGCTCGACCTGGGCGCCCTGGTCACCGAGCGGATCGGTCTCGACGGCATACCGGCGGCCTTCGGGAACATGCTGGCCGGCAAGGGCGGCCGAGCGCTGGTCGTGTTCTGACCCCCGGACACCCTCTGCCCGGCACCCCTCGCCCCCCGGGGCGTACCCGCACCCCCGGCATCCTCCCGTACTTACGGCCCCACGTGCCTGCCCGGGCGCTGCCACGCGTCGCCCGGCACGTGACCCGGGCCGCCGTACGCCGGCGCCCGTCGGCCGGGGGCGTTCCCCCGGCGCCGCCGCCGTCTCACCCCACCCGCTCCGGCCGCGTGTCGTCCGACGGGGTGGGGGTGACGGGGGCGGCCGGACTGGGCCGGGAGCGCGAGACCGCGACTCCGGCGAGGCAGAGCGCCCCGCCCAGCAGCGCCGGCGGTGCCGGCACCTCGCCGAGCGCCAGCCACGACATCAGCACGACCAGCGCGGGCACCGCGTACGTGGTCGCCCCCATCCGGCCGGCCGTCGTCCGGGCCAGCGCGTACGCCCAGGTCGTGAAGGCCAGCGCGGTCGGGAACACCCCGAGGTACACCATGTTGAGCGTCGCGGACAGCGGCGCGTCGGCCGCCTCCCGCACCAGTTGTCCCGCGAACGGCAGGCAGGCGACCGTTCCGACCAGGCACCCGAACGTCGTCACCTGCAGCACGCTCGCCGTACCGAGGGCGGGCTTCTGCGCGACCACCCCGGCCGCGTAGCAGACGGCGGCGAGCAGGCACAGTGCGACCCCTAGGCCGGACGAGCCGCTTCCGCCCGACATGGACAGCCCGACGGTCACCGCGCCCGCGAACGACACCGCCATGCCCGCCATCAGCCGGGGCGGCATCGCGTCCCCGAGCAGCCGTGCGGCGAGCAGGGCCACCAGCAGCGGGCCCACGTTCACCACCAGGGCCGCCGTCCCGGCGTCCACCTGCCGCTCGCCCCAGTTCAGCACGACCATGTAGCCCCCGAACCACAGCAGCCCGGACAGCCCGATGCCGCGCCATGCCGACCTCGGCGGCCACCCCTCCCGCCGGACGAGGCAGAGGACGCCGAGCACCAGGACCCCGGCGAGCAGACGGCCGAGGGCCAGCGCGCCCGGCGAGTACACCTCGCCGGCGCTGCGGATCGAGACGAAGGCGGAAGCCCACAGGACGACGGTGACGCCGGCCGCACCGGCCGCGGCCAGGCCCCCGCGGCGGTCCGTGCGTCGGTCCGTGTTGCGGTCCGTACCAGGCGCAGTGCTCATCATGCTCCAGAGGATGGGAGGGAGACGGCTCGAGGGCTCGCGGGAACCGGACGTCGACGTGCGGGTCAGCGCAGCGCCGACGGCTCGATGCCCAGCAGGGCGGACAGGGCGCGCTCGCCGCTCGCCGTGACCCGCACGGCCCGCCCGGAGCCGACCCGTTCGCACCAGCCGGAGTCCAGCGCGTGCCGGCACAGGGCGGCGCCCGCGACGCCTGCCAGATGGGGCCGGCGTTCGGTCCAGTCCAGGCAGGCCCGGGCGAGCGGCCGGCGGGTCGAACGGTGGATCGGGATGCCGGCCGCGCCGAACCACCGCACCCCGGCGTCCGTCAGCGCGAACCCGGTGTCCTGGCTGAGCAGTTCGCGCGCGGTCAGGGCGTCGGTGAGCGTGATGCCGAGGCGTCCGGCGAGGTGGTCGTAGCAGGTGCGGCCGCGGACCAGCGCCGCGTCGGTGCTCGCCGCCCGCAGGGTGCGGGGCCGCAGGGCGGGATCGGGGGCCACGAGGGCCGCCAGGTCCTCCACGAGATGGGCCGCGCGGGCGTC
The DNA here is from genome assembly GCF_057707805.1 of Streptomyces sp. bgisy159. Classification (NCBI taxonomy): domain Bacteria; kingdom Bacillati; phylum Actinomycetota; class Actinomycetes; order Kitasatosporales; family Streptomycetaceae; genus Streptomyces; species Streptomyces sp. bgisy159. The sequence goes on from NZ_JBYIQX010000007.1 coordinate 26,119, forward strand.
GGCCAGCCGGACGTACCGGTGGCGTCCCTGCCGCTCCTCGGTGAGCAGCCCGCCGGCGACCAGCCGGCCCAGGTGCTCGCTGAGCGTGGAGGCGGCGACGCCCGCGTGGCGGGCCAGCTCACCGGCGGTCCAGGCCCGCCCGTCGAGCAGCGCGAGCAGGCACACGGCCCGGGTCTCGTCGGCGACGAGCCCGGCGAGGGCGGCCAGCCGGCCGGCCCGGGGGTCCCTGGTGGTCATGGCGTCCAGCATCCGTCAGGGACGCTTCGGTGTTCGCCGAACGGTCCCCGGTCCTGCCGGTGCGGGTGCCGCCGGCTCTCCCCGACGTGAGCGTCCGCGCCGTCGCCGGCCGGTCATCCGGACCGGGCGAGCTGTTCGTACTGCTGCGCCAGGCCGTCCAGCAGGGCGGTCAGCCCGGCCTCGAAGGCACGCTCGTCGATCTTCTCCTGCTGTTCGGCGAGGAGGTGGGCCTGCCCGAGGTGCGGGTAGTCGGCCGGGTCGTAGGCGCCGGCGTCGTCGACGAAGCCCCCGGCGAAGGAGCCCAGCGCGGAGCCCATGACGAAGTACCGCATCAGCGCGCCGATCGAGGTGGCCTGCGCGGGCGGCCAGCCGGCCCGGACCATCGCGCCGTAGACCGCGTCGGCGAGCCGCAGCGCGGCGGGCCGGCGGCCGGGGCCGCGGGCGAGGACCGGCACGATGTTCGGGTGGTCGCGCAGCGCGGCCCGGTAGGAGACGGCCCAGTCGTGCAGCGCGGTCCGCCAGTCCCGGCCGGCGTGGTCGAACATCGACAGGTCGACCTGGGCGCTGACCGAGTCGGCGACCGCCTCCAGGATCTCGTCCTTGGTGCGGAAGTGGTTGTACAGGGACGGCCCGCTCACCCCCAGCTCGGCGGCGAGCCGGCGGGTGGAGACCGCCGCCAGGCCCTCCGCGTCCACGAGTTCACGTGCCGCCCCGACGATCAGGTCGGTGCTCAGGAGGGGCTTGCGCGGTCGGGCCATGGCGCACATAGTAGGGCTGCGACTGGAAACTAGCAGTGCTAATTTAAAGGTACGGCTTTCAAGGGCCGCGATCTGTGGGGTGATCCCTGGTGAACCTGGAGCTCAGCGAGGAGCAGACCGCCGTGCGGCAGCTCGCCCGGGACTTCGTCGAGGGTGAGATCACTCCCCACGTGGTCGACTGGGACCGGGCCGAGGAGGTCGACCGCTCGATCGTGAAGAAGCTCGGCGGGGTCGGCTTCCTCGGGCTGACGATCGACGAGGAGTACGGCGGCTCCGGCGGCGACCACCTCGCGTACTGCCTGGTCACCGAGGAGCTGGGCCGGGGGGACTCGTCGGTGCGCGGGATCGTGTCGGTCTCCCTCGGGCTGGTCGCCAAGACGATCGCCGCCTGGGGGAGCGAGGCGCAGAAGCGGCGCTGGCTGCCGGGGCTCACCGCGGGCGACCTGGTCGGCTGCTTCGGCCTCACCGAGCCCGGCACCGGCTCCGACGCCGGGAACCTGGCCACCCGGGCGGTGCGCGACGGCGACGAGTACGTCGTCAACGGCAGCAAGATGTTCATCACCAACGGCACCTGGGCCGACGTCGTGCTGCTGTTCGCCCGCTCCACCGACGCCCCCGGCCACCAGGGCGTCACCGCGTTCCTCGTCCCCGCCGACACCCCCGGCCTGACCCGCCGCACCGTGCACGGCAAGCTCGGCCTGCGTGGCCAGGCGACGGCCGAGCTGGTGCTCCAGGACGTCCGCGTGCCGGCCTCGGCGGTCCTCGGCGAGGAGGGCCGGGGCTTCGCCGTCGCCATGTCGGCGCTGGCCAAGGGCCGGATGTCGGTGGCCGCGGGCTGCGTGGGCATAGCGCAGGCCGCCCTGGACGCCGCCGTGCGCTACGCGGGCGAACGGGAGCAGTTCGGCAAGGCGATCGCCCGCCACCAGCTCGTCCAGGAGCTGCTCAGCGACATCGCCGTCGACGTGGACGCGGCCCGCCTGCTGACCTGGCGCGTCGCCGACCTGATCGACCGCGGGCAGCCCTTCGCGGTGGAGTCCTCCAAGGCCAAGCTGTTCGCCTCGGAGGCGGCCGTGCGTGCCGCCAACAACGCGCTCCAGGTGTTCGGCGGCTACGGCTACATCGACGAGTACCCGGCGGGCAAACTGCTGCGCGACGCCCGCGTGATGACCCTCTACGAGGGCACCAGCCAGATCCAGAAGCTGGTCATCGGGCGGGCGCTGACCGGGGTCTCGGCGTTCTGAGTACCCTCCTGAGTATCCCGGCGGATGTGGCGTCGGCCACGCCCGCCGATGCTGGGGCGCATGAGTGACACACCGGTCAAGCAGCAGAGCACGGTCGCGTTCTACGGTCAGGCGGTGGCCTCCTTCTCGGTCGCCATGGCGGCCACCGCCATCGGCATCTACCGGCTGAGCGCCGACGCCTGGGTGCGCGCCTTCCTGGCGATCGCCGTCCTGTACCTGGTGACCTCCGCGTTCACCCTGGCGAAGGTGGTGCGGGACCGGCAGGAGGCCGGGCAGATCGTCAGCCGGGTCGACCAGGCGCGGCTGGAGAAGCTGCTGGCCGAGCACGACCCGTTCGAGAAACTGTGAGGCGGCACCCGGACGACGCCCGGGCGGCAGCTCGCTAAGCGCCCGCTCACCTTCGGCGGTATGGTGGTGCCCCTGTGTCGGCGACGAGGAACGGGGCGAGGAAGCGATGAGTGCGGCGGAGGAGACCGGCGGCGGCGAGTCGCAGGGCTGGGGCGAGGTCACGCCGGACGCGGCCCGGCGGCTGCTGGTCGCCGCCGTGGAGGCCTTCGCCGAGCGCGGGTACCACGCCACCACGACCCGGGACATCGCCGGCCGTGCCGGGATGAGCCCGGCCGCCCTCTACATCCACTACAAGACCAAGGAAGAGCTCCTTCACCGCATCAGCCGGATCGGCCACGAGAAGGCGCTGGAGATCCTGCGGACCGCCGCCCGGCGCGAGGGCAGCCCGACCGAGCGGCTCGCCGACGCGGTCAGCTCCTTCGTCCGCTGGCACGCCGGTGGCCGCACCACCGCGCGGGTCGTGCAGTACGAGCTGGACTCCCTCGGACCCGACGCCCGCGCCGAGATCGTCGGTCTGCGCCGCCAGGTGAACGCGGAGATCCGGGGGATCATCGAGGACGGCGTCGCGAGCGGCGAGTTCGACGTGCCGGACGTGCGGGGCACCACGCTCGCCGTGCTGTCGCTCTGCATCGACGTGGCCCGCTGGTTCAACGTGGACGGCCCGCGCACCCCGGAGGAGGTCGGCGCGCTCTACGCCGACCTCGTCCTGCGTATGGTCGGTGCCGGGAAGTAGCCGTCGGCCGGGCCGGCCCGCGAGCGCCGGCCGGCCCGGGCCCGCGGGTACCGGACGCGTGGTCCGTGCCACCCGCGGGCGGTGCGGACCTACAGGTAGTACCGCGACACCGACTCCGCCACGCAGACCGGCTTGTCGCCGCCCTCCCGCTCGACGGTGAAGGCCACCGTGACCTGGACACCGCCCGTCACGTCCTCGACACCGGTGACGGTCGCCGTGGCGCGCAGCCGGGAGCCGACCGGCACCGGGGCGGGGAACCGCACCTTGTTGGTGCCGTAGTTGACGCCCATCTTGACGCCCTCCACCGAGATCAGCTGGGGGCCGAAGAGCGGCAGCAGCGACAGGGTCAGATAGCCGTGCGCGATCGTGGTCCCGAACGGTCCGGCGGCGGCCTTCTCCGGGTCCACGTGGATCCACTGGTGGTCGCCGGTGGCCTCCGCGAACAGGTCGATGCGCTTCTGGTCGACCTCCACCCAGTCGGTGTACCCCAGCTGCTCGCCCACCGCCGACCGCAGGTCGTCGACGGAGGTGAAGATCCTCGGCTCTGCCATGTTGTCCCGGCCTCTCGCGTCACGCGGACTGCTCCGCCCACAACTCTAAGCGACTGCTTAGCATGGTGGTGCGGAGGGGCGGTGTCAACGGCGGCTCCGGGACCGGATGGGTAGGCTTCGAGGGGTGCCCCAGATACCCGAGAAGATCCACGAGCTCACGGTCGGCCAGCTGTCCGCGCGCAGCGGGGCCGCCGTCTCCGCCCTGCACTTCTACGAGTCCAAGGGACTGATCAGCAGCCGCCGCACCCCGGGCAACCAACGGCGCTACACCCGCGACACCCTGCGCCGGGTCGCCTTCGTCCGGGCCGCCCAGCGCGTCGGCATCCCGCTCGCCACGATCCGCGAGGCCCTGGCCGAACTCCCCGAGGAGCGCACCCCGACGCGCGAGGACTGGGCCCGCCTGTCCGAGCGCTGGCGGTCCGAACTGGACGACCGGATCAACCGGCTCAACCGGCTCCGGGACCACCTCACCGACTGCATCGGCTGCGGATGTCTGTCGCTGAGCAGCTGTGTGCTGTCCAACCCGGACGACGAGTCCGGCGCCCGCCGGGTGGGCTCCCGGCTGATGCCGGAGGGGCGCGGGTAGCCCCCGTCCCCCCCGGCCGCCGGTCACTCGAACTCCGTGCCGCCCTTCCGTGTCAGATAGGCGGGGCTCACCGCCTTGGCGATGGCCCGGCCCCCGGTCACCGCGCTGCGGCGCTCCACCGCGGGCCGGATCACCACGCCCTCCCGCAGATGCAGCTCCCGCCCGGACACGGTCTCCCGCCCGCTCGCGTACGCCAGGGTCAGCTCACTGTCGTAGGGCCCCTCGAAAAGCCGTGGCACCAGCGGCAGCTCGCCCTCCAGCACCTGCGCCGGATCGAGCCACCGCACCTGTCCGCCGATCTCCGCGGACACGTCGAACACCGCGTACCCGAGCGTGTCCCGCCGCCCGTCCGCCCCGTACGTCAGGTCCTGGACACCCGCCCCGTAGACCTCCCCGAAGACGCCGACCCGCCGGGCGCCCAGCCGGCGGGCCAGCCGGGCCGCGGCCTCGGCGACCCGGTGGCCGCGTACGGCCCGCCAGTACAGGTTGCGCGGATCCTCCCGCAGCGCCAGGGACTTGGACCCGAAGCCCTTGGAGGAGACGTACACGCGGTCCTCGTCGGTCACATAGGTCAGCAGGCAGGCCGAGCCGTGCAGCTTCTCCGTGAGCACCACCGGCTCGCCGGGCGCGAAGATGTCCGGGTACCGCTGGATGTTCTCGATGTCGACCCAGGGCAGCAGATCCGGCGCGGACTCCACGTCGCCGTTCATGGTCGGCGGGATCGGCGGCACCCACTTGGTGATGCCCAGCCTCTCCGCGAAGTCCGTGCCCTGCGCCGCCGCGCGCGTCAGATCGACGTCCGCCAGCGCCTCGGGCCGGCAGACGATGCCCTGCGACAGCTCGCCCCGCAGGCGCACCGCCTTCACCCGGTCCGCGTTGCCGCCCGCCAGTCGTCCGGTCAGCCCCAGCTCCTCGATCAGGTCCGCCGGGAGCACGGACTGCTCGGGGATGTACACGGCCACATCGCCGGTGCGGTAGGCACCCTTCGCCACGACCGCCCGGTACAGGCCCACCTGGGCCAGTTCCAGGGCATCGGCGTTCGGATGCTCGTGCACGGTCAGCACCTCGGCGGTGACGCGCAGCGTCGACATGCGGTTCTCCAGCTCAACTCGGTGACGGCTCAAGGCCGTTCGACGGGTCTCATCGCCTCCCACTCTGCGGACGGCAAAAGGGTGGAGCGAGCGGATTTCCGGCTGTTAGGGTCGGCGGCCGGTCCCGCTGCGGGCGCCGGCCGTCGGGTGTGCGGGGGCGCGACATCCCCGGCGCACCCCCGGCGCACCCCGTCGGACGCGCGGCCGGGCCGTGGCCTTGCCCGGGCCACCGGACCGCCGGCCCGTCAGGCCGACACCAGCAGCCGCGCGCGCCGGGCGGACTCCAGCGCCTCGGGGGTGAGGACGGGTCGCGGGACCAGGATCCCGCAGTCCGTGCAGACCGGCCCCGACGACGGCTCGTGGTCCAGCCCGTAGGTCCACCGCAGCCGCGCGCCGCCGCACACCGGGCAGGCCGCGCCCGGCGCGCGCTCCAGCGCGGCGATCAGCCGGCGCAGCACCTCGGCCAGCGGCTCGCGAGGGTGCAGCCGCGGGTCGTCGCACCACGCCACGCCGAAACCGCCCCAGGTCAGCCGGTGCCAGTCGTCGATACTGCCCGGCCTGCGCAGCCCGTCGTGCTTCTCCTTCCTGCGCCGCTCGGCGAACTCCGCCTCATAGGCCAGCCACACCGCGCGGGCCTCCTCCAGTTCGTCCAACGCGGCCACGAGCCGCGCTGGGTCGGGGGAGCGGTCCTCGGGGCCGAAACCGGCCCGGGAGCACAGGTGGTCCCAGGTCGCCCGGTGCCCGTAGGGGGCGAACCGCTCAAGGCACTTGCGCAGGGAGTACCGCCGCAGTGCGAGATCGCACCGAGGGTCGCGCACCTGTCTCGCCAGACTCCGGAAACCGGCCATCGCCTTGCACCTCCGTCACATCTGCACCTGCACTTCGGTCACTTCGGCGTCACCGCACAGGTCGTCGCGCGGCGTCGCCGAATAGACGTATCGACAGCCGATTCGGCTCCATCCGATCTCCCTGTGCCGACGCCGACTTGAAAAAAGTGACGCATGCTCATCTTCAATCCCGGGGATACCGGCGGTAACCTTCCGGCCACCCCCACCTCGCTAGGAGCTGCCCATGCCTCGGCGAACTCCCCGCACCGCGCTCGACAGACTGAGAACTCCCGGCGGATTCCCCGGGTTCCTGAAGACCGCCTCGCTATGCGTCCTCGTCGCCGGGCTGCTGTCGCCGCTCGCCCCCTCGGCGTCGGCCGCCGAGCCCGCGGCCACCGGCCCCGCGGCGGTCGCCGACCACTGCGGCGGCCGTTGCTCCGACATCCTGCCGCCCGGTCAGAACGGCAACGCCACCCTCGCCCAGATCCTGCTCAACCAGGTCTTCGGTACCCAGCCCGAGCACGCCGAGGACCAGCTCGGCCCCTACGCCGGCCTGGCCAAGGGCTATCCGGCGCTCACCGACGCCACCCTCGACACCTTCTTCAACGACGCCTCGTTCGGCGTCCCCGCCGACCAGGTCGCCTCCACCGTGAAGCCGGCCGGCCGCACCGACGTCACGATCGTGCGCGACAAGAAGACCGGTGTGCCGCACATCACCGGAACCACCCGCTACGGCACCGAGTTCGGCGCCGGGTACGCCGCCGCGCAGGACCGGCTCTGGCTGATGGACGTCTTCCGGCACGTGGGCCGCGGACAGCTCACCTCCTTCGCCGGCGGCGACCCCGCCAACCAGGGCCTTGAACAGCAGTTCTGGCGCAACGCCCCCTACACCGAGGCCGAACTGCAGGCCCAGATCGACAACGCGGTCGCCCGCAACGGCGCCCGCGGGCAGCTCGCCCTCGCCGACGCGCGCGCCTACCTCGACGGCATCAACGCCTACATCGACGCCTCCGACAAGGGCCGCTACTTCCCCGGCGAGTACGTCCTCACCGGGCACAAGGACTCGATCACCAACGCCGGCACCATCGAACACTTCAAGATCACCGACATGGTGGCGCTCGGCTCGGTCATCGGCGCGCTCTTCGGCTCCGGAGGCGGCGGAGAGGTGAACAACGCCCTCTCCCTGCTCGCCGCGCAGCAGCGGTACGGCGTCGTGGAGGGCACCCGGCTCTGGGAGTCCTTCCGCGAGCGCAACGACCCCGAGGCGGTCCTCACCGTCCACGACGGCAGCTTCCCCTACGCCACCCGGCCCGAGAACCCGCAGGGCATCGCGCTCCCCGACGCCGGGTCCGTGGTCGAGGAGCCGCTGGTGTACGACCGCACCGGCGGCGCGGCGGCCGCCGGCGCGGCCACCGCCTCCGCCAAGGCCACCGCGAGCGTCCTCGGTTCCGCCCGGCGCGGCATGTCCAACGCCCTGGTCGTCTCCGGCGCACACACCGCGAGCGGCCACCCCGTCGCCGTCTTCGGGCCGCAGACCGGCTACTTCGCCCCGCAGCTGCTCCTCCTGCAGGAGCTCCAGGGCCCCGGCATCAGCGCCCGCGGCGCCTCCTTCGCCGGTCTGAGCATGTACGTCGAGCTCGGCCGCGGCCAGGACTACGCGTGGAGCGCCACCACCTCCGGCCAGGACATCATCGACACGTACGCCGTCGAGCTCTGCCAGGACGACCACCACTACCTGTACCGCGGCACCTGCACCGCCATGGAGCTCGTCGAACGGAAGAACGCCTGGAAGCCCACCGTGGCCGACGGCACGGCGGCCGGCTCCTACACCATGCGGGCCTGGCGCACCGCCTACGGCCCCGTCACCCACCGCGCCACCGTCGGTGGCAAGAAGGTCGCCTACACCACCCTGCGCTCCTCCTACCTGCACGAGGCCGACTCGATCATCGGCTTCCAGATGCTGAACGACCCCGACTACGTCACCGGCCCGGAGAGCTTCCAGCGCGCGACGCAGCACATCAACTACACCTTCAACTGGTTCTACGCCGACGCTGAGCACACCGCGTACTACAACAGCGGCGACAACCCGGTGCGCGCGAGCGGCGTCGACGCCGAGTTCCCGGTGTGGGCCACGCCCGCCCACGAATGGCGCGACTGGGACCCGGCCACCAACACGGCCGCGTACACCCCGCCTTCGCAGCACCCCCACTCCGTCGACCAGGCGTACTACATCTCCTGGAACAACAAGCAGGCCGAGGACTACACCGCCGCGCCCTGGGGCAACGGCTCGGTGCACCGCGGGAATCTGCTGGAGGACCGGGTGCAGCGGCTGGTGCGGGCCGGCGGAGTGACCCGCGCCTCCCTGACCAAGGCGATGGCGGAGGCGGCCCTGGCCGACCTGCGCGCCGAGGACGTCCTGCCGGATCTGCTCAAGGTGATCGACAGCGCCCCGGTCACCGACCCCGCAGCGGCGAACGCCGTGAGCGCGCTGAGGACCTGGCTCACCGCGGGCGCACTGCGCACCGAGACCTCGGCCGGCTCGAAGAAGTACGCCCACGCCGACGCGATCCGGCTTCTGGACGCCTGGTGGCCGCTCCTGGTGAAGGCCGAGTTCGAACCCGGCCTCGGCAGCGACCTGTACACCGCCTTCACCCGCAACCTGCCGATCGACGAGTCCCCGTCGGCCGGCCACGGACCCACCGGCTCGCACGCGGGCAGCTCCTTCCAGTACGGCTGGTGGAGCTATGTCGACAAGGACATCCGGGCCGTGCTCGGCGAGCGGGTCCAGGGGCCGCTGGCGCGGACCTACTGCGGCAACGGCTCCCTCACCGCCTGCCGGGACACCCTGATCACCACCCTGAAGGAGGCCGCCGGCCGGACCGCCGCCCAGGTCTACCCGGGCGACGCCCAGTGCGCGGCCGGCGACCAGTGGTGCGCCGACTCGATCGTCCAGCGCACCCTGGGCGGCATCAAGCACCACGGCATCAGCTGGCAGAACCGGCCCACCTACCAGCAGGTGGTGGAGTTCACCTCGCACCGGTGACCGCCCCCGCGGCGGGCCTCAGCCGATCCGGCCCGCCGCCAGCACCAGCCGCGCCAGTTCGGGGTGCACGATGTCGCTGTGCGCCCCGGACGGCGGCCCGCCGCGCCGCACCACCGACGCGGCATCCACGTTCACGCACCCCGCCGCGGGCAGCGGACCGCGCAGCGCCTCGGCGAGCGTCAGGCCGGGGGTGCCCGGCACCGCCCGGACACCCCCGTACCCGAGCGCACCCCACCGGGCACCGAGCACCCCGCCGATGCCGGGTCCGTCGAAGCCGGGTCCGGCGATCGCGGGTCCGCCGATGCCGGGCCCCTCGATCCCGGGTCCGGCGGTCGCGCTCCGGTCGTCGCCCGCCATCCGCGAGGCCAGCGGGTAGAAGGTCCCCAGCGCCGTGTCGTGCCGGGAGTGGCAGCACACCACCGGGCCGTCCACCCGCCGCTGCACATCCCGCAGCACCCCCGCCCCGCGGTTGTCGTGCGGCAGCCGCGGGGCGAACGCGTAGTGCGAGAAGGCTCCTTGCAGCAGGGTCACCGACTTCACCGCCCGGACGTCCGTGGCCGGTCCGCGTAGCGCGAACGACACCAGCCGGGCGCCGAAGCTGTGCCCGACGAGGTGCACCCGCACCCCTGGCGCCGCGCGCGCCAACCGTCCGATCACCGGGCCGAGCCCGCGCTCCCCGACCGTGCCGGCGCGGCGCTTCATCGCGTGGTACGCCGCCTGCCGCAGCAACTCCTTCGCGCCGTCCCACGGGTTGGGGACGGAGAACCCCTCGGCCGACGCCCGCGCGAACCAGGAGCAGGCCGCCACCGGGTCCGAGAACATCCCGGGCTCCTCGCCGGGAACGGTGTCCGCGGCGTACGGCGCCCGCGGGTCCGGCGGTACGGCGTCCACCAGCAGCCGGACCAGCCGCCCGAACCCGCTCAGGTCCACGTCCGGCGGTCGCTGCTCCAGTGTGCGCAGCAGCTGCTCCACCACGGCGGCCCGGTCCGGGAAGGCCGCGATCAGGGCCCGGGCCGTGTCCTTCTCCGCCGACGACCTCGGGAAGTCGGGGACCGGCTCGTCGGGGAAGCGCATCGACGGCCAGATCACCCCCACGTAGCCGATCCGCGCCGCCGGGGCCAGCGGCGGCACCAGGGCGAAGAAACGGTCGTAGAGCCGGGTGGCGAGGGAGCGGTCGTTGTTCCAGCCGTGGCAGAAGACGATCACGTCCTCGACCCGGCGCCGCACCGCCTCGGCCGACAGCCGGTCCCGCTGCCGCCGGTCCACGTCGCCGTCCGCGTCGAACGTCAGCTCCCAGTACGGGGTCACACTCATCGGCGGGTCCACCATGTCGCGCATGGTCCTGCGGGCGGTCGGAGATGGCCAGAGCTCCCGTAGGGCGAACTCTTCCCTCATTACATACCGACTGGTTAGTCTGTCCGCTGGACGGAGCCGTGTCGCGTCGTGTCGAAGGAGACCGATGGTGGAAGCCGTGCGGGGTGCCCATGTCGTCGTCACCGGGGCGGGAGGGGGGATAGGGGCCGCGCTGGCCCGCCGTTTCGCCGCCGAAGGGGCCCGGGTGGTCGTCAACGACCTGGATGCCGGGCGCGCCGAGGCCGTCGCCGGCGAGATCGGAGGCATCGCCCTGCCCGGCGACGCCTCCGCCGTGGTCGACGCCGCCCGCGACGCCCTCGGCGGCCGCGTCGACGTCTACTGCGCCAACGCGGGCGTCGCCTCCGGCGGCACCGAGGCCGCCGACCCCGCGGTGTGGGCGCTCGCCTGGGACGTCAACGTCATGGCGCACGTCCGGGCCGCCCAGGCGCTGCTGCCGGACTGGCTGGAGCGCGGCGGCGGCCGGTTCGTGTCCACCGTGTCCGCCGCCGGCCTGCTGACGATGATCGGCGCCGCCCCGTACAGCGTCACCAAGCACGGCGCGTACGCCTTCGCCGAGTGGCTGTCCCTCACCTACCGGCACCGCGGGGTCAAGGTGCACGCCATCTGCCCGCAGGGCGTGCGCACCGACATGCTGGACGCCACCGGTACCGCCGGCGACCTGGTGCTCAAGCCGACCGCGATCGCTCCGCAGGCCGTGGCCGACGCGCTGTTCGAGGGCATCGAAGAGGACCGCTTCCTGATCCTGCCGCACCCGGAGGTCGCCGGGTACTACCGCGCCCGGGCCGCCGAACCCGACCGCTGGCTGACCGGCATGAACCACATCCAGCAGAAGTGGGAGGCCGAGCGGTGACCACGCTCCGCTACGCGGACCGGCCCTGGCTGGCGCTGCTCGACGACGCCCAGCGCGCCCCCGTCGACCCCGCCGACTCCCTGGTGCACGCGCTGCGCCGGGCCGTCGCCGAGAGCCCCGAGCGCACCTTCCTCGCCTACTTCGACGGCCGGCTCGGCTACCGCGAGGTCGACGAACTCAGTGACTCCGTGGCCGGGTACCTGGCCGCGCGTGGGCTGCGGCGCGGCGACCGGGTGGCCGTCCTGCTGCAGAACTCCCCGCTGTTCGTGCTGGCGGTGCTCGGCGCCTGGAAGGCGGGCGCGATCGTCGTGCCCGTGAACCCGATGTACAAGTCCGGTGAGGTCGCCCACGTCCTGCGCGACGGCGACGTGGCCGCGCTGATCTGCTCCGACCGGGCCTGGGCCGGGTACCTGCGCGAGACGGCCGCCGACTCGCCCGTGCGGATCGTGCTCACCGGCTGCGAGCTGGACTTCCAGACCCGGGGCGACGCCCGGGTGCTCACCTTCGAGCGGCTGCCCGCGGCCGACGACGCCGACGACCTCACCGCCGTCGCCCGGGCCGGGCACGAGCCGCCGCCGGGGCGCGAGCCTGCCCCCGGCGACATCGCGCTGATCAGCTACACCTCCGGCACCAGCGGCACCCCCAAGGGAGCCACCAACACGCACGGCAACATCATGGTCAACGCCGAGCGGCAGTGCACCGGACTGCCGCTGCCCGAGGCGCCCGTCTACCACGCCCTCGCGCCCCTGTTCCACATCACCGGCATGGTCTGCCAGTTCGGTGCCTGCCTGAACGGCGCGGGCACCCTGGTCCTGACCTACCGCTTCGAGCCCGGCGTCGTCCTCGACGCGTTCGCCGAGCACCGGCCGCACTACACCGTCGGCCCGTCCACCGCCTTCATGGCCCTTGCCGCTCACCCCGCCGCCACCCCGGACCACTTCGCCTCCTTCGTGAACATCTCCTCGGGCGGCGCCCCGCTGCCGCCCGCCCTGGTGGAGAAGTTCCGGGCGGGCTTCGGGCCCTACCTCCGCAACGGCTACGGCCTCACCGAGTGCACGGCCCCCTGCGCGTCCGTGCCGCCCCAGCTGGAGGCGCCCGTCGACCCCGCCTCCGGCACCCTCGCCGTGGGTGTGCCGGGTGCCGACACGGTCGTACGGATCGTCGACGACCGCGGCGAGGAGGTCCCGTTCGGTGAGCAGGGCGAGATCGTCGTGCGCGGGCCGCAGGTCGTCCCCGGGTACTGGCGGCGGCCCGACGCCACCGCCGAGACGTTCCCCGGCGGCGAGCTGCGCACCGGTGACATCGGCTTCATGGACGAGCAGGGCTGGCTCTACGTCGTCGACCGCAAGAAGGACATGATCAACGCCTCCGGCTTCAAGGTGTGGCCCCGCGAGGTGGAGGACGTCCTCCACACGCACCCGGCGGTCCGCGAGGCGGCCGTGGTCGGCGTGCCCGACGGGTACCGCGGGGAGACGGTCAAGGCCTACGTCAGCCTGCGTCCGGGCGCCGAGGCGGACCCCGACGCGCTCGCCGCCCACTGCAAGGAGAGACTGGCCGCCTACAAATATCCGCGGCAGGTGGAGATCCTGCCCGACTTGCCCAAGACGGCGAGTGGCAAGATCCTCCGACGGGAACTGCGTTCCCGCGCGCACGACAGCCAGTGAGATCTCGGAAGGCAGGTGGCGGCAGTGCCAAGGACGACGGACGGCGGCGGGACGCCCGTACCGCAGCGGCTGCTGGCCGCCGCCACCCGGCTCTTCGCCGAGCAGGGCTACGACCGCACCTCGGTGCAGGAGATCGTCGAGGCGGCCGGCGTCACCAAGGGGGCGCTGTACCACTACTTCGGCTCCAAGGACGACCTGCTGCACGAGGTGTACGCGCGCGTGCTGCGCGTCCAGCAGGAGCGCCTGGACGCGTTCGCCGGCGCGGACGAGCCGGTGGAGAAGCGGCTGCGTGACGCGGCGGCGGACGTCGTGGTGACCACCATCGACAACCTCGACGACGCGTCGATCTTCTTCCGGTCCATGCACCACCTCAGCCCGGAGAAGAACAAGCAGGTGCGCGCGGAGCGGCGGCGCTACCACGAACGCTTCCGCGCGCTGATCGAGGAGGGCCAGCAGGCCGGCGTGTTCTCCACGGCCACGCCCGCCGACCTCGTCGTGGACTACCACTTCGGCTCGGTCCACCACCTGTCCACCTGGTACCGCCCCGACGGCCCGCTCAGCCCGCAGCAGGTCGCCGACCACCTCGCCGACCTGCTGCTGAGGGCGCTGCGCCCGTAGCGCCCTCAGCGCACCCGGCGTCCTCAGGAGGCGGCGGCCCCGGTCACCAGGCCGCGGCGCCGCAGTGGCCGCCCTGGAGGCACGCCCGGAAGTTCAGGCCGGAGAGCTTGCTGTAGTCGCCCTTGAAGGTGCCGCCGTACGCGGCCGAGCGGATGGTGGTCCAGCCCCGCCCCTTCCACTTGGCCTGCAGCAGCACGTACTTGCCGTCCTTCTTGTGGTCGTAGAACGTCCCCCAGAAGCTGCCGTAGTACGTCCGGCCGTCCGCGCTGCGCTTCCAGTCCCAGTGGACGGCGATGCTGCCCGCGCCGTTGCTGGTCCACAGGGTGCGGTCGGCGCGCCCCGAAGCGGCGGCTGCCGCGGCGCTCACCGAGGCGGCCGACGACGTGGCGGACGGGGCGTCCGCCGCGGAGGCGCCCGGCGCGGCGACGGCCCCCGCCGTGCCGACGGCCGCCGTGACCAGGGCCAGCGCCGCCAGCCGGGTCCGGGCCCGCGGCGTGCGGATCACCGGTGTGCGGGTCGTGCGGTGGGTCTGCGTGGCTGCCTGCATGACGATTCCTCCCCTGGGCCGCGGCGCGAGTTCCCCCGTCGGGTCCTGCCGGCACACCGCGGCCGGATTCCGGTGCGGCCCGTGGACCGGGCCACGCCTTGGAACCTAGGGCCCGGGGGCGGTCGTGGACGTCAACCGTGCGGTTGACCCGGGGTGGAGATGCGCCTGCAACCAGCGCGGTAGCCCGCCCGCGCCCCTGCCGCACGGGTTTACGGCACCACCGCGCCGGCCCGGGCGGACGCTTGGGGCAACACCGGGCGGCACCGGGCGGCCGACCGCCCGGTGCCGCCCCGGGCCTCACCGGTACTTCTTCAGCTCCCGCCGGGCCAGCGAGCGCTGGTGCACCTCGTCGGGGCCGTCGGCGATCATCAGGGTGCGGGCCGCCGCGTACAGCTCGGCCAGCGGGAAGTCCTGGCTGAGACCGCCCGCACCGTGCAACTGGATCGCCCGGTCGATGATGTCGACGACCGCGCGCGGTGTGGCGATCTTGATGGCCTGGATCTCCGTGTGCGCGCCCCGGTTGCCGACGGTGTCCATCATCCAGGCGGTCTTCAGCACCAGCAGCCGCAGCTGCTCCACGGTGACCCGGGCGTCCGCGATCCAGTTGTGGACCACGCCCTGCTGGGCCAGCGCCTTGCCGAACGCGACGCGCGAGACGGCCCGCCGGCACATCTCCTCGATCGCCCGCTCCGCCATGCCGATCAGCCGCATGCAGTGGTGGATCCGGCCGGGGCCCAGCCGCGCCTGGGCGATGGCGAACCCGCCGCCCTCCTCGCCGACGAGGTGGGTGACCGGCACGCGCGCGTGGTCGAAGACGACCTCGGCGTGACCGCCGTGGTAGTGGTCCTCGTAGCCGAACACCTGCATGGCGCGCTCCACGGTCACGCCGGGCGTGTCGCGGGGGACCAGGACCATGGACTGCTGGCGGCGGATGTCGGGGCCGTCGGGGTCCGTCTTGCCCATCACGATGAAGACCGCGCAGTTCGGGTCCATGGCACCGGAGATGTACCACTTGCGTCCGGTGATGACGTACTCGTCGCCGTCCCGCTCGATGAGCGTGGTGATGTTGGTGGCGTCCGAGGAGGCCACCTCCGGCTCGGTCATCGCGAACGCCGAGCGGATCTCACCGGCGAGCAGCGGCTGGAGCCACTGCTTTTTCTGCGCCTCGTCGCCGAACTGCGCCAGTACCTCCATGTTGCCGGTGTCCGGCGCCGAGCAGTTCAGCGCCGTCGGCGCCAGCTGCGGGGAGCGGCCGGTGATCTCGGCCAGCGGCGCGTACTGGAGGTTGGTCAGCCCGGCGCCGTACTCCTCGTCGGGCAGGAAGAGGTTCCACAGGCCCTGGCGGCGCGCCTCGGCCTTCAGCTCCTCCACCACGGCCGGCGTGTCCCACGGCGAGGCCAGCGCCGCGCGCTGCTCCCGCGCCACCGCCTCCGCCGGGTGAACGTACTCGTCCATGAAGGCGAGCAGCTTGCCCCGCAGTTCCTCGGTGCGGGCGTCGAACGCGAAATCCATGGCCGGTCAGCCTTCCTGAAGAGTGGTCAGTCCGTGCTCGATGAAGACCGGGACGAGTTCGCCGATGCGGTCGAAGCCGCGGCCGACCGTCTGTCCCAGCGTGTACCGGTAGTGGATGCCCTCCAGGATCACGGCGAGCTTGAACCAGGCGAACGCCGTGTACCAGGAGACGGCGGACACGTCGCGCCCCGAGCGTGCGGCGTACCGTTCGATCAGCTCGGCCGGCGCCGGATGCCCGGCGGCCGAGGCGGTCGTGGAGATGGGGGAGTCCGGCAGCTCCAGCGGCATGCTGTACATCACCAGCAGCCCGAGGTCGGTCAGCGGGTCGCCGAGCGTGGACATCTCCCAGTCGAGGATCGCCGTGATGCGGTCGTCGGCGCCGATGAGCACGTTGTCCAGCCGGTAGTCGCCGTGGACCACCGTGGGCGCGGGGGAGCCCGGCAGGTCCCGGCCCAGGGCCGCGTGGAGTTCGTCGATGCCGGCCAGGTCGCGGCTGCGGGAGGCGTCGAGCTGCTTGCCCCAGCGGCGCAGCTGGCGGTCCAGGAACCCCTCGGGCCGGCCGAAGTCGCCGAGACCGACCGCCTCCGGGTCCACCGCGTGCAGCTCCACGAGGGTGTCGACGAGGGACAGCACGGCGCTGCGGGTGCGCTCGGGGCCGAGCGGGGCCAGCTGGCCGGCGGTGCGGTACGGGGTGCCCTCGACGAACTCCATGACGTAGAAGGGCGCGCCCAGCACCTCCTCGTCCTCGCACAGCAGGACCGGGGCCGGGACCGGTACGTCGGTGCGGTGCAGGGCGCTGATCACCCGGTGCTCGCGCCGCATGTCGTGCGCGGTGGCCAGCACGTGGCCGAGCGGGGGCCGCCGCACCACCCAGCGGGAGGTGCCGTCGGTGACCGCGTAGGTGAGGTTGGACCGCCCGCCCTCGATCAGCCGGCCGGTGAGGGGACCGCGGACCAGGCCGGGCCGCTCGCGGTCGAGCAGGGCGCGCAGCCGGTCGGGGTCGAGTCCGGGCGGGTGGTCGGCGGGGCTCATGCGTCGCTCCTCCTACGGGCGCGTGGTACGGGCGCGTGAATGACCCGACTCATGATGCCGACCGGTCGGTATGTAGTCCAGCCTCCAGGAGCAACGTGACGTGGGCCACGATAGGCCGACGGCTCCCCGCGGGGGAACGGGGAGCCGTCGGCCGGGTTCGCCGGGCGGTCTAGTGGTCGTCCCAGTGGCCTTCGTGCGCGGCGTGCCGGTGGCCGTCGTGCAGGTAGTCCACGTGGTCGCCGTGCGGCACGTGCGGGTGTCCGCAGTCCTCGCCGTGCCGGTGCGCGTGCTCCGCGTGGGCGGTGTGCCCGCCCGGCTCGCACTCGTCCCAGTGACCGGCGTGCTCCCGGTGCAGGTGGCCGTCGTGCGCGTAGTCGACGTGGTCGCCGTGCGGCACGGCCGGGTGCCCGCAGCCGGGGCCGTGGGTGTGCGTGTGCGCGGAGTGTTCCAGGTGCGTCGTGGTCATGGGCGTTCACCTTCCGTGAAGCCCGCGGGGGCGCTGGGTCGAACGGAGCACATCCCCGCGTTCCGTCTTGCGTGATGCCTGAGTACCCCGGAGGGTCGAGGGCATGAAGGCGATCAGCTACAGCCGGTACGGCGGCCCCGAGGTACTGGAGTACGGCGAGGTGCGGGACCCCAAGGTCGGCCCCGACGGCGTCCTGGTGAAGGTCCGGGCCGCGGCGGTCAATCCCGTCGACTGGAAGGCCCGCGAGGGCTACCTGGACGGCATGCTGGAGGCGGTCTTCCCCGTCGTCCCCGGCTGGGACGTCTCCGGGGTCGTGGTGCGGCCCGGCGTCTCCGTCACGGAGTTCGAGGCCGGCGACGAGGTCGTCGGCTACGTCCGGGAGGACTTCCTCTGCCGGGGCACCTTCGCCGAGTACGTCGCCGCGCCGGTGCGCACCCTGGCGCGCAAGCCGCGCAACCTCTCCTTCGAGGAGGCCGCCGGACTGCCGCTGGTCGGCCTCACCGCCTACCAGGTGCTCACCGGGGCCCTGCGGGTCAAGCGGGGCGAGACCGTCCTGGTGCACGCGGCGGCCGGCGGCGTCGGCTCCCTCGCCGTCCAGCTCGCCCGGCACTTCGGCTGCCGGGTCATCGGCACGGCGAGCGAGCCCAACCACGACTTCGTCCGGTCCCTGGGCGGTGAGCCGGTGACCTACGGCGACGGACTCGCCGACCGGGTGCGCGGGCTCGCCCCCGAAGGGGTCGACGCGGCCTTCGACACCGTCGGCGGCGAGGCCCTGCGCGTCTCGGCGCAGCTCCTCACCTCGGAGGGCCGCCTCGCCTCCATCGCGGACGGCGACGTCGTCGGCTACGGCGGCAGCTACTGCTGGGTGCGCCCCGACGCCGACGACCTCGCCCGGCTGGTGGAACTAGCCGAAGCGGGCGTCGTCTCCGTGCACGTCGCGCAGACCTTCCCGCTGGAGCGCGCGGCCGACGCCCACCGGCTCAACCAGGAGGGCCGCACCCGGGGCAAGATCGTCGTCACCGTCCCCGCGGAGACGGAGCAGCCCACCGGCTGAGGACCCGCCCACCGGAAACCGTGGAACACGCGCACCGGCACCCTGGAACACGCGCACCGGAACCCGGAAGACGCGCACAGAGAACCTGGAGGGCCCGCACAGAGAACCCGGAAGGCGCGCACCGGCAGCCCTAGAAGAGCAGCGCGGTGGCGCAGAGGGCCATCGCCACCGTGCACAGGACGGCGGCGCGGGCCTGTCCGGCCGACAGCGCGGCGGGCCGCGCCGCGGTGTCCAGCACCCGGATGCGGCGCTGCGCGACCACCAGGAACCCCAGCCACAGCGCGCAGCACACCGCGCACACGGCGAGAGCGGCCGGCGACAGCCCCCCGTGCAGCGCCGTCCGCACCGCCAGCACCGTGACGACGGTGCCGGCCAGCGTCGTACGCCGCCACGCCAGGCGCGTCCGCTCCGGTTGCAGCCCCGGATCGCGCGCGCCGCTCACCCCTCCCACCCGACGAGCACCACGATCACCATGGCGACGGCCACCACCGCCACCACCGTGCCCAGCAGGGCCGGGAACCTCGACACGGGCAGGTCCTCGCCCCGGCGCATCGCCCGCTCGCAGCGCATCCAGTGGTTCACCGCGCGCAACGCGCACAGCACTCCGGCCCCGAGCAGCGCGAGCGCCAGTCCGACCCGCCAGCCCCAGCGCAGGTCGGGCAGGAACTGGTCCACCGCGAACCCCCCGCCGACCAGGGCCATCGCGGTGCGCAGCCACGCCAGGAAGGTGCGCTCGTTCGCCAGCGAGAACCGGTAGTCGGGAGTGCTGCCCTCCTGCCGCACCCGATCCGGAGCGAACCACAGCCGGACGTTCCGTACGAACTCGATCACGCCCAGGACACTACCGGGCGGACCGGAACTCCCTGAGCCGGTCGTGGGCGGCCAGCCCGTCCGGCACCCACTCCCACCGCGGCAACAGCCGCTCGACCTCCGCCTCCGGCAGGAAGTCGTGCCAGGCGACCTCCTCCGCCTGCGGCCGGACCGGCAGCTCGCAGCGCACCTCGTAGACGGCCGACCACCAGCTCCGGCCGGCCCCGTCGTCGTAGAGGAACTTGAACAGGAAGGCCGGCCGCGGCAGACCGGTGACGCCGAGTTCCTCCTCGGCCTCGCGCAGCGCCGCGTCGTCGTAGGACTCGCCGGCGCCGACGACCCCGCCGACGAACATGTCGTACAGCGAGGGGAACACCAGCTTCGTCGGCGTGCGGCGGTGGACGAAGATCCGCCCCTCGGCGTCCCGCGCCTCGATGAACACACAGCGGTGACGCAGGCCTTCGGCGTACGCCCGCCCGCGCGGCACCCGGTCCACGACCCGGTCCTGCTCGTCGACGATGTCCAGGATCTCCTCAGCGGCGCTCATACCGCCCATCCAACCAGCCCGCGGGGGACGCCTCGGCGTCATGGGCCGGCCCGTCCGCCGCCGTGCCCGCCGCCCTGCCCGTATGCGGCACCGCCACCCCGCCCGTTCGCGCGCCGCCCGCCCGTCACTGCGCCGGCCCTCGTGACCGTCGCCCCGTCCGCCCGCCCATCGCAGCGCCGGCCGTACCGGGAAGCCGTCCGGGAGGGGTCCTCGTCGGTGTCAGCGCACCCGTACGGCGGCCATCTCGCCCCGCGGCACCGGTCCGCACGGCATCGCCGGGTGCAGCCCGAGCAGCACGATGCCCACGACGACCCCCGCCAGCCCCGCCGCCTCCCAGGCCAGCGCGCCCGCGCCGGTGCGCAGCCGGTCGCCGAGGAAGCCCACCCCGCAGACGATCCCGGCCAGCGGCTGGGCGGCGGTCAGCGCGGGCAGGGACATCCGCAGCGGGGCCGTCTCGAACGCGCTCTGCACCAGGACCAGCCCGGTCACCCCCAGCGCCAGCACCGCGTACGGCTGCCAGCCTGCCAGCAGCTCCAGCATGCCGCCGTGACCGAAACGCTCCCCGCTCACCCGGGTCAGCGCGTCCTGCACGCCGTACACCAGCCCGGCCGCCAGCGCCAGCAGCACCGGCCCGGCGGCGAGCCGCGAGCGCTTGGCGCAGGTCGTCAGCAGCAGCGCCAGCCCCAGCATCACCCCGATGATCAGCCACTGCCGGAGCCCACCGGCGCTCGCGCTGCCGCCGCGCGGCTCGCCCGCCACGATGAACGCGCCGACCCCGCCGGCCAGCAGCGCCAGACCCACCCAGCCCTGCCGGCCCAGCGGCTGTCCGGTGCGGCGCCGCGACAGCACCAGCGCGAACAGCAGGTTCGTCGCCAGGAGCGGTTCCACCAGGGAGACCTCACCGAGGCCGAGCGCGAGCGCGCCCAGCGCCATGCCGGCCGCCATCAGGGCGATGCCGCCCAGCCAGCGCGGCACCCGCATCAGGTCGAGCAGCAGCCGGGGCGAGAGGAAGTCCCCCAGGGGCGCCTCCTGCGCGGCGCTCTGCTGGAGCACGAATCCGAACCCCAGGCAGCACGCGGCGCTCACGGCGAGAACAAGAACCAGAACCGACACGCTGGATACCTCGATCATCCGACCGGACGGCGGGTGCGTAGGGGCCGACTGTAGCCGCCCCGCGCCCCCGCCGCTCCGGGTGCGCCCCCGGGAGGGAACGTCTCGCGCCATCGTGGGCGGCCCGGCCCGCCCTCGCCATGGCGTGCGCCACACCGGCGCCGCACGCGTACCCCCCGCGCGGCACCCGGCACGGCCGGGCCGGTCAACTTCAGCCGTCAAAAGTCCAGTTGACGGTTGTCATGGTCCAGTGGCACTTGACGCTGAACGTCGGCTAGGGCTTTGCTGTGCGTCATCGGCCGATCGCACGCCGAAACCGTACCGTTGACGAGGAACCTTGCGGTGCCTTCACCCCCGCCCCTGCTCGACCCCGCCCTGGACGACGCGGAACTGCGCGCCGCCCGGGCCGCGCTCACCCAGGGCCGCCGCCGCGCCGCCCGCTCCCTGCTCGCCCGCACCGGCGACGACTGGGACCGCCGCGGCCACCGGCTCACCGTCCTCGCGGCCGACCCCTACGCCGCCCCGTGGGCCCGCGACTGGCTGCTCGCCGACCCCGGCTCCCCCGACGCCCTCGCCCTGCTCGCCCTCGCCCTGGTCCACCGGGCGCTGCGCGGCCGGGAGCACCCCGACCGGGCCCGCGCCGCCTGCCGGGACGCCGCGAGTCGCGCACCCGCCGACCCCACCCCCTGGCTCGGCCTGCTGATGCTGGAGAGCGAGGGCGGCCCGGCGGCGATCCGGCTGTTCGAGGAGGTCCGGGACCGCTGTCCCGACCACCACCAGGCCCACCACCTGCTGGTCGCCCGGCTCGCCGAGCGCCGCGCCGCCGCCGGCCCGGACCCGCTGCACGAGGTCCACGAGTTCGCCGCCTGGGCCGCCGAGCGCGCACCCGCCGACTCGCCGCTCGCCCTCCTGCCGGTGGTGGCGCACGCCGAGCGCTACCGAGTCCTGGCCGTCCACGGCTTCGCGCCCGACGACCCGTTCGCCTCCGGACACTGGTCGGACGACCGGGCCCGGGACGTGCTGAAGGCCGCCTTCGACTGGTGGCTGGAGTGGGAGCGCGACGACCATCCGCGCCGGCTGCTCGACCTGAACTTCCTCGCCCACGCCAAGGTCTGCGAGGGCCAGGGGGCCGAGGCCGCCGCGCTCTTCCACCGGATCGGCGACCACGCCACCGCCGTACCGTGGGCCTACCCGGACCGCGATCCGCGCGCCGCGTTCCGGACCGCGCGGGCGGCGGCACTCGGCAGAAGCGGACTCCGGGTGGCCGTGGGCCGGTCGTGACACGTTCACCGGAGCGGCGGGACAGCACGAGTCCCCCGGAGCCGGGCCGGACCGAGGCCGGCCGCGGCCGGCGGCCGAGGCCGTCACCCGAGTGACGGCGGGGCCCCGGCCGTTGCTGACCGGAGCCCCTCCCGAGTGATGACGGAATTCTGACGGCCGGCCCCCGCCCCTGGCCCGGCCCGGCGGCCGGGTGCTCGAATGGACGGGTGAACCAGGAACCACCACCGCAGGGCCGCGGCGCGCCGGTCGGCCGACGCGTCTTCCTCGGCACCCTCGCCCTGGGCGCGCTCGGCGTCGCCGCCGCGCCCCCGCTGCAGCGCGGCATGGAGACCCTGCTCGGCAACGCCGCCCAGAAGGACCCCACCGGCCTGACCGGCCTGCTCCCCAACGGCGGTGGCTTCCGCTACTACTCGGTGACCTCCTCGGTCCCGCACAGGAGCGCCACCGACTACCGCCTCACCGTCGACGGCCTGGTCGACCACCCCCGCTCCTACACCCTCGCCGACCTCAAGGCGCTCCCGCAGACCCGCCTGGTCAAGGACGTCCAGTGCGTCACCGGCTGGCGGGTCCCCCAGACCCCCTTCGAGGGGGTGCGGCTGTCGGCGCTGCTGGACGCGGCCGGCGTGCGCGCCGACGCCGGCGCGGTCCGCTTCACCTGCTTCGACGGCGCCTACTCCGAGAGCCTCACCCTCGACCAGGCCCGCCGCGCCGACGTCCTCGTCGCCCTGCGCATGCAGGACGAGGACCTCGGCCACAACCACGGCGGCCCGGTCCGCCTCTACGTGGCCCCGATGTACTTCTACAAGTCCGCCAAGTGGCTCTCCGGCATCACCGTCACAGAGGACGTGCGCCCCGGCTACTGGGAGAAGCGCGGCTACGACGTCGACGCCTGGGTCGGCCGGTCGAACGGACGGGACGATGACCCTACGACTTGATCCGGCCCCGGCGGCCACCACCCGCGTGCGGCGCTTCAGCCGCGCCGAACGCTGGATCCACCGTGCCACCGCCCTGCTGATGGGCGTGTGCGTGGCCAGCGCCGCCTGCCTCTACCTTCCGCAGCTCGCCGAACTCGTCGGCCGCCGTGCCCTGGTGGTGCGCGTCCACGAGTGGGCCGGGCTCGCCCTGCCCGTGCCCGTCCTGGCCGGCCTCGCCTCCCGGGCCTTCCGCGCCGACCTCGGCCGGCTGAACCGCTTCGGCGCGCACGACCGGCTCTGGCTGCGGGCGGCGCTGCGCCGGGACCGGCGACGCGAGTCCCGCCCGGCGGACAAGTTCAACGCCGGTCAGAAGATCTACGCCTCCTGGATCGCCGGGGCCACGCTCGTGATGCTCGGCACCGGGCTGCTGATGTGGTTCACCCACCTCACCCCGGTGCAGTGGCGCACCAGCGCGACCTTCGTCCACGACTGGCTGGCCCTGACCATCGGCATCGTCCTCGCCGGCCACGTCGGCATGGCCCTCGGCGACCCCGAGGCCCGCCGCGGTATGCGCACCGGCTCGGTCAGCCCGGCCTGGGCCGAGCGGGAGCACCCCCTCTGGCGCCGGTGAACCCGGGACGGACCAGGGCCCGCCCGCGCTTCCCGGCGCGGGCGGGCCCTCCTCGTCGTGTCCCCGGACCTCCGGCTAGATGATCAGCGAGAGCAGCAGGACGAGGCCGCCCGCGACCACCGAGATGATCGTCTCCATCGCGGACCAGGTCTTCAGGTTCTGCCCGACACTGACCCCGAAGTACTCCTTGACCAGCCAGAACCCGGCGTCGTTGACATGGCTGAAGAAGAGCGAGCCGGCGCCGATGGCGAGGACCAGCAGGGCCGCGTGGGTGGTCGACATGTCGGCGGCAAGCGGCGCCACCAGACCGGCCGCCGACACGGTCGCCACGGTCGCGGAGCCGGTGGCCAGCCGGATGACCACGGCGATCAGCCAGGCCAGCAGCAGCGCCGGGATCGACCAGTCCTCGGAGATGTCCAGGACCATCCGGCCCACCCCGCAGTCGATCAGGGTCTGCTTGAAGCCGCCGCCCGCGCCGACGATCAGCAGGATGCCCGCGATCGGCGCGAGCCCCTTGTCGACCAGGCCGGAGATCCGCTCCCTGGAGAACCCGGCCGGCCTGCCGAGCGTGAAGATGCCGACGATCACGGCCGCGAGCAGGGCGATCAGCGGTGAGCCGACCACGTCGAAGACGCGCTGCACGGTGTGCTCCGGGTCGTCCACGACGATGTCGACCAGTGCCTTGGACAGCATCAGCACGACCGGCAGCAGGATCGTCGCCAGCGTGGCGCCGAAGCCGGGGCGCCGCGCCAGATCCTCCGACGCGCGCTGCGGGACCAGCCCGTCCGGCGCCGGCACGTCCACCCAACGGGCCGCGTAGCGGGAGAACAGCGGACCGGCGACGACGACCGTCGGGACGGCGACCAGGACACCCAGCGCCAGGGTCACCCCCAGGTCGGCCCCGACCGCGTCGATGGCGACCAGGGGGCCGGGGTGCGGCGGCACCAGGCCGTGCATCACGGACAGACCGGCCAGGGCCGGAATCCCGATCCGCATGAGCGAGTAGTTGCCGCGCCGGGCGACCATCAGCACGACGGGGATCAGCAGTACCACGCCGACCTCGAAGAACAGCGGCAGCCCGATCACCGAGGCGATCAGCACCATCGCCCACGGCATGGCCCGGCCACCCGCCTTGGCCAGGATCGTGTCGACGATCTGGTCGGCGCCGCCCGAGTCCGCGAGCAGCTTGCCGAGGATCGCGCCCAGGGCGATCAGCACGCCCACGCCGGCCACCGTGGCGCCGAGCCCGGCGGTGAAGCTGGATATCGCCTTGTCCAGTGGCGCACCGGCGAACGCGCCCAGCGCGAGCGAGCCGATGGTGAGCGACAGGAAGGCGTGGAGCTTGAACTTGGTGATGAGCAGGACGATGACGGCGATGCCGGCCAGCACGGCGACGCCCAGCCGGGCATGGCCGGCCGAGGTGATCGGCTCGACGGTGTCCGCTGCCAGCATCTCGACTCTGAGTCTGGTCACGGGGTTCCCTTGCAGGTACGGAGTACAGGGCTACGGGTTTACGGGGATGCGGGCAGGGGAGGTCCACTGCGCGGCGGTGGAGGTGCCGGCAGGTACTTCTCGGTGGTGGGGCGCCCGCGGGTACTACACGGCGGTGTCGGGGAGCCGGTCCAGGGCCCGGACGGCCCGGTCGGCGATCTCCTCGGGGCTGCCGCCGACGTCGACGGACACGCCCGCCTCGTCCGCCGCGAGCGGCTGGAGCGTGGCGAACTGGGAGTCCAGCAGCGCGGTCGGCATGAAGTGCCCCCGCCGCTGCCCCATCCGGCCCGCGATCAGCTCCCGGTCGCCCGTGAGGTGCAGGAACAGCACGTCGGGGGCGGCGGCCCGCAGCCGGTCGCGGTACGACCGCTTCAGCGCGGAGCAGCTGACCACGCCGCCCAGCCCCGAGCGGCTGTGTGCCCAGGCCCCGATGGCGTCCAGCCAGGGCCACCGGTCCTCGTCGCCGAGGGGGACACCGTCCGACATCTTGGCGATGTTGGCCGGCGGATGGAACGCGTCTCCCTCGGCGTAGGGAACACCGAGCCGGGCGGCGACCAGCGGACCGATCGTGGTCTTGCCCGTGCCGGAGACGCCCATCACCACGACGACGTGAGGGGTAAGCATGCTGCCTCGCTGTCTTCCTCGCCATCGACGCCGGGCCGTCCGGCGTCGCCCTGTACTGAAACCCATAGGTACGACGAATTCAAGAGTCAGCTTCAAATAAGTCTGACTTTTTGAGCCCGTGACGTACCCCGTACTCTGTGTGCATGACCACACCGGGCCGAGGTCTGCACGGCCATGTACTCGACACCCTCGGCCCCGCGATCACCGCGGGCGAGTACCCGCCGGGCAGCGTTCTGCGCACCGATGAACTCGCCCAGCGTTTCGACGTCTCACGCTCGGTGATGCGCGAGGCGGTCCGGGTACTGGAGTCCATGCACCTCGTCGAGTCGCGGCGCCGGGTGGGCGTGACGGTGCTCCCGCAGAACGAGTGGAACGTGTACGACCCGCAGGTCATCCGCTGGCGGCTGGCCGGCGCCGACCGCCCCCGGCAGCTGCGTTCGCTCACCGTGCTGCGCTCGGCCGTCGAACCGGTGGCGGCAGGTCTGGCCGCCCGGCACGCCACGGCCGAGCAGTGTGCCGAGCTGACCGCGGCGGCGCTCGGCATGGTGGCCCACTCGCGCGGCCACCGCCTGGAGGGCTATCTGCTCCACGACGTGGCGTTCCACCGGGTCGTCCTCGCCGCCTCCGGCAACGAGATGTTCGCCCGGCTCGGCGATGTCGTCGCGGAGGTGCTGACCGGCCGTACACAGCACGAGGTGATGTTCGAGGACCCCGATCCGGCCGCCGTCACCCTGCACGTGCAGGTCGCCGCCGCCGTCCGTGAGGGCGACGCGGCCCGCGCCGAACAGCTGACCCGGGAGATCACGGTGGGCGCACTCCAGGAACTGGACATCCTGGCCCCGTAGCGCGCCCTGCGGCACCCGCACGCCCGGCGCCGGCTGCGGCGCGGATCTCACCGCGGGTTTCACCTGCCGGGGACGTCCCCGGCCTCGGGGAACTCCCCGTCGACGTACACCCAGGCCCCGTCCACCCGCTCGAACCGGCTGCGCTCGCGCAGCGCACCGCCCCGGTGTGACGCCCGGAACTCCACGGTCCCGGTGGTGTGGAACGCCGTGCCGTCCGCGGTCGCCAGGATCTCCAGCCCCGTCCAGCGGGTCCCCGGATCCAGCTCCAGCCGCGCCGGCCGGGTCCGCGGGTGCCAGGTCCGCAGCAGGTAGTCCGCATCGCCGCACACGAACGCGCTGTACCGCGACCGCATCAGCCGCTCCGCCGTCGGCGCGGCGGCCTCCCCGCGGTGGAGCCGGCCGCAGCACGCGTCGTACGGCTCGGCCGATCCGCACGGGCACGCGGCCGGACTCGCGGGGGGAGCGGAACGCGGAGGACGGGCGGGACGAGCGGTGCGACGGGCCATGGCCACCATTGTGCCGCCCCGCGCTGCCCCACCTCGCCGGGGACGACAACGAGCGAGGGCCGCGACTCGCGTCGCGGCCCTCGCCGTTCAAGTGTCCGAGGGGGGACTTGAACCCCCACGCCCGATAAAGGGCACTAGCACCTCAAGCTAGCGCGTCTGCCATTCCGCCACCCGGACAAGGTGTCTGTCGTCGGGGTCTCACCCGCGGCGACGAGGTAAACATTACCAGGCTTTCGGAGGTGCCCGATCACGGGCTGCCCCCGGGGGCGTGCCCGGCCGGGGGCGGGGGAGGGAGGATGAAGGGAACCACCAGCAGCGACAGCGGGAGGAAGCAGCGTGAGCGAGACCGACTCGGCCAGGGGCGTCACCGGCGAGGACGAGGTCGTGGACCTGTGCCGCGAGCTGATCCAGTTCGACACCAGCAACTACGGCGACCACTCGGGGCCCGGCGAGCGCGCGGCGGCCGAGTACGTCGCCGGGAAGCTCGCCGAGGTCGGCCTGGAACCGGAGATCTTCGAATCCCATCCGGGCCGGGCCTCCACGGTGGCCCGCATCGAGGGCGAGGACCCGTCCCGGCCCGCGCTGCTCATCCACGGCCACCTCGACGTCGTACCGGCGAACGCCGTCGACTGGACCCACCACCCCTTCTCCGGCGAGGTCGCCGACGGCTGCGTGTGGGGACGCGGCGCCGTCGACATGAAGGACATGGACGCCATGACCCTCGCCGTCGTACGCGACCGGCTGCGCAGCGGCCGCCGGCCCCCGCGCGACATCGTGCTCGCCTTCCTCGCCGACGAGGAGGCGGGCGGCACCTACGGCGCCCGGCACCTCGTCGACCACCACCCGGACCTCTTCGAGGGCGTCACCGAGGCCATCAGCGAGGTCGGCGGCTTCTCCTTCACGGTGAGCGAGCAGCGACGGCTCTACCTCATCCAGACGGCCGAGAAGGGCATGCACTGGATGAAG
The DNA here is from genome assembly GCF_057707805.1 of Streptomyces sp. bgisy159. NCBI lineage: Bacteria > Bacillati > Actinomycetota > Actinomycetes > Kitasatosporales > Streptomycetaceae > Streptomyces > Streptomyces sp. bgisy159. The sequence goes on from NZ_JBYIQX010000007.1 coordinate 54,376, forward strand.
CTGACCGTCGCCGGCACCGCCGGGCACGGCTCGATGATCCACCGGGACAACGCCATCACCGAGCTGTCGGAGGCGGTCGCCCGGGTCGGCCGGCACACCTTCCCGGTGCGCGTCACCAAGACCACCCGGGCCTTCCTGGACGAGCTCGGCGACGCCCTCGGCACCGAACTGGACCCGGAGGACATGGAGTCCACCCTCGCCCGGCTGGGCGGCATCGCCAAGCTCATCGGCGCGACCCTCAGCAACACCGCCAACCCCACCCAGCTCGGCGCCGGTTACAAGGTCAACGTCATCCCCGGCGAGGCCACGGCCCACCTCGACGGGCGGTTCCTGCCCGGCCACGAGGAGGAGTTCCTCGCCGACCTGGACCGCCTCCTCGGCCCCCGGGTCAGCCGCGAGGACGTGCACTCCGACAAGGCGCTGGAGACCTCCTTCGACGGCGCGCTGGTCGACGCCATGCAGTCCGCGCTGCTCGCCGAGGACCCCACCGCGAAGGCCGTCCCGTACATGCTCTCGGGCGGCACCGACGCCAAGTCCTTCGACGACCTCGGCATCCGCGGGTTCGGCTTCGCCCCGCTGAAGCTGCCGCCGGAGCTGGACTTCGCCGGCATGTTCCACGGTGTCGACGAGCGGGTGCCGGTGGACGGACTCCGGTTCGGCGTACGGGTGCTCGACCGCTTCATCGACGCCTCCTGAACCGCCCGCCGGTCTGAATTCTCCCTCGGGAAAGGGACTTCAGTTATTCGGTCGCGTGTACGGAAAATGACTGGGGAGAGTGAATGCGACCATGGGCTCGTAGCCCCAATATCCCCTCCTCGTTACTGGTGACGTGGTCCGCTGCTTGGGATCGCATTGCCAACAAGGAGGAATAATGATCAAGAAGGTCGTCGCTGCTGCGGCTGCCACTGGTGGGCTGGTTCTCGCGGGCGCGGGCCTGGCCGTTGCCGACGCGGGTGCTCAGGGTGCCGCCGTGCACTCCCCGGGCGTCGCCTCCGGCAACGTCGTTCAGGTGCCCGTGCACATCCCGGTGAACGTCTGCGGCAACACGGTCTCCGTGATCGGGCTGCTGAACCCCGCCTTCGGCAACACCTGCGTCAACCAGTGACGTACGCCCGCTGAGGGGGTCGTCCACATCGGCGGCCCCGGGGCGTGCGCCATGCGCTCCGGGGCCGCCGGTTTTTCAGAAACTGATGTCACGAACATTTCCGTGAGTGTCGAGGACGGACGGAAGCAGGGATTCAGCATATGCGACAGGTCACCCGGAAAGGCCTTATGACGATGGCGGCGGCCACGGGGGTGATCGCCGCCGCAGGCGGATACGCCCAGGCCGATTCCGGTGCCATGGGGGCCACCTCGGATTCCCCCGGCGTGCTCTCCGGCAACACCGTGCAGGCGCCGGTGAACGCCCCGGTCAACGTCTGCGGGAACACCGTGGACGTCGTCGGCATCCTCAACCCGGCGGTCGGCAACTCGTGCGCCAACACCGGCTCGGCGCACACCGGCACCGGCGGCAGCGGATCCGGCAGCTCCGGCAGCGGCTCCGGCAGCCAGAGTGAGCAGGGCGGCTCAGGCACGCACGGCGGCTCAGGCACGCACGGCGGCTCAGGCACGCACGGCGGCTCCGGGGCGCACGGCGGCTCCGGGGGCGCGCAGGCGGGCGGACACACCGGCGGTTCCCCCGGCATCGGCTCCGGAAACCACGTCCAGGCCCCGATCGACGTGCCGGTGAACGTGTGCGGCAACAGCGTGAACGTGGTCGGCGTCGGCAACGGGGCGTTCGGCAACGACTGCGAGAGCGGCCCGGGCGTCCACCACGGCACGCCGCCGGGCGGCTCGAAGCACCAGCCCGGCACCCCGGGCGGTCACGACGCCCCCGGCGGAGTCGGCAGCCAGGGCGAGCCGGTCCAGGCCGACGCCCCCGCCCCCCGGCATCTGACGCCCACCGGTGCCTCCTCCGCGGCTCGGGAGACCGGTCCGGAGCAGCTCGCGCACACCGGCGGCGACGTCCCGCTGGGGCTCGTCCTGCCCGCCGGCGCGGGCGCACTGCTCGCGGGCACGATCCTCTACCGCCGGGCCCGCCAGTCCGTGTAGCACGGCACACGACGAAGCGGGGTCCGGCCACTTCGGCCGGGCCCCGCTCCCGTCTCGGCTCACCACGTGGCGCGCACCTGGCGGATGATCCGCCGGCGCAACCGCACCTTGCGGCTGCCGTCGCGCAGCAGGCTCAGACGGTGCAACTCCCAGTGTCCGTACTCCGCATGGTCCGTCAGCAGACGTGTCGCCTCCTTGCGGGAGACCCCGCGCGGTACGAACACGTCGACAAATTCGTATTCCGGCATCGCATCTATTGTGCGGGCCGGCCCCCGGTACGGATAGCGTCTGCACTATGTCTGATGCTGCGCAGCCCACCGCTGCCGAGGTACGCGCCGCCGCCGAGGCGGTCAAGACCGCGCTCGACCGCCACCTGGCCGCGGTCGAACGCCGGTCGGGCGAGGACGACCCGGCCGTCTACGAGGCGTTCAACGAGCTGGCCGCGGCCGCCGAGGTGTACGACGAGCTCCTCTACGACCGGTACGACGAGGTCACGCCCTTCGAGATCCCCGCGGCGGAGGACGCGCTGCCGCCCTACGCGGGGCCCGAGGAACCGAGTGCGCTGAGCGTCCTGATCCGCCGCGACTACACCGTGGGCGAACCGCAGCGCCTGCTGGCCCAGGCGCAGCGCGTGGAGGCGGCGGACGACGAGGACGGCGCGGACACGGACACCGTGCCCGGGGCGCTGGGGGTGCTCTTCGGCGAGTACGAGCCGGACGAGATCGCCTCCCGGCACAAGGAGTTCGGCCTGGAGGAGGGCGACTCCACTCTCTGGGTGCTCGCCGCGGAGGAGGCCGCCGAGCCCGGCGAGTGGCTGGAGACGCCCTTCGAACAGCTCGATCCGCAGCGCGTGATCTGCCGGTTCGACGTCAGCGCGGTGTTCGACGACGCGGACGACGGGCTGGAGCGGGCCCTCGACGACGAGGACGGGGACGAGGCGGACACCGAGGACGACGGCGACGCCCTGGACGACGAGGACGCCGTGGACGGCGAGGACGTGGCGGACGTCGAGGAGCCGTAGGCGCGAGGGGCGCCCCGGAAGGGGCGCTCCCGGTCTTTCTCTCAGGGCTGGGTGCGCAGAAGGGCCGGCAGGCGGGTGGTGCGGGGCTTGGCCGCAACTCCGGCGACCGCCGCGGCAAGGGCCTGCTCGACACCGTGCACGACGGACAGATGGCGTTCGGCGCGGCCGAAGGCCGTGTACACCCAGGGGCGGGACAGCAACGGGGCCGCATCGCCGGGCAGCACCACAACGGCCGCCGGCCAGCGGCCGCCGACCGCCTGGTGCGCGGTCAGCGCCCACCCGTGCCGCACGGACTGCTCCACCCGCTCCTTCGGTACGACGACGGAGGTCCCCGCGCACGTCAGGCGCAGTCCCTCCGCGTCGGCCCCCACGACCTGACCCGGGACCGTACGGCCCGGCGCGGGGGAGTAGGCGATCCGGTCGCCGGGGTCGAAGCCGGCGAACCGGCCGGGGCCGGGATTCAGCCGTTCTTTCAGCGCGGCGTTGAGCGCCCGGGTGCCCGCCGCGCCTCCGTGGCCCGGCGTGATCACCACCGTCTGCTCCGGTGGCACCCCGAGGGCCCGGGGCACCGAGTCGGCAACGAGCTGCACCGTCCGGTGCACGGCCTCACCGGCGTCCCGCACCGGCACGATCACGATCTCCTTGCCGGGAGCCGCCACCTGGTTCAGCTCACCGACGCCGATCCCGGAGACCAGTTCACCGACCGGCCCCGGGTCGGGGGTGCGGGAGGCGATCTGCGGGCACGCGCGCGCGGTGAGCAGATCGGCGAACACCCGGCCCGGACCGGCCGACCACAGCAGCGCCGGGTCCCCGCTGAACACCAGCCGGGCCCCGTCCGGCAGCGACTCCGCGATCACGGCCGCGCCCTCCACGTCCAGCTGGGGCGCGTCCAGCACCACCAGGAGGTCCACGGCCAGCGCCCCGTCGGCGTCCCGGCCGGGTCCCTCGGCTCCGGAGAGCAGGTCGTGCACGGTGACGACGGTGCCGTCCTCGGCCCCGTCGAGCAGATCCGTGAGCCGCCGCGCGCCGTCCGGGGTGTGGCAGGCCGCGACCGCGCGCAGGCCCAGGGAACGGGCCGCGGCGACCAGCGCGGCCGGTTCGGCACGCGCCGCCTCGCCGCCGGTGTGCAGCACGAGGCCGTGTCCGGCGACGGCCCGGATCAGCTCCGCCGCGCTGCCGGACGCGTCGGACGCCGCCCGCTCCCACCGGGCGGTGTCCTCCTCGCTGAGCGAGTTGGCGATCCGGGTCAGGCCGTCGGCGAGGCTCTCCTCCGCGAGCGCGTACCGCTCCAGACCGACCAGCACCCGGACCGGGCGGGCCTCGCCGTCCTCGCCGTCCTCGTGGTCCGTGTCGCCCTCGTAGCCCGCGTCGCCTCCGTCTCCTCCGCCGACGGGGGTCCGTTCGCGGTCCCCGGGCCGCTCGGAGCCCTCGGACGGCCGCGGGGCGGGTGCGGTCGGCGTACCGGGTTCGTCCAGCGCGTCCTGGAAGACCAGCGCCTCGCCCTCCGCAAGGGTGCTCTGTACGGCCGCGTCGGCGTCCGGAACGCCCTGCCGGCCCAGCGCGGCGGTCAGCGCGGGCAGCTCCAGCGCGGTGTGCCCGGCGAGGGCCGCCTGCTCCAGCAGCCACACCGTCACCGCGCGGCCCCTGCGCTCGTCGTCCGGGCGGCACTCCGCGCCGAGCAGGGCCCGCGCGAACCCGTCGGCCTGTTCGGGCCGCACACCGGCGACCCGCAGCAACTGCCAGGGGTCCGACCGCAGCGCGTCGTCGGCGCCATCACCGAGCGCGGCGGCGACCTGCGGGGCCAGTGCCTCGGGTGCTCCGCCGGACGCCAGCACCGCCCGTACCGCGGCGACGGTCTGCGCGGCGGGCGCGGGGGCGGCCGCGGCTCCGGCGGCCACCGGCTGCGGGCGCCGTGCCGGCTCCGGCGCGGGGGCGGGGCGGCGCGGCGCGGGCTGTGGCTCGGCGAACACGGTGCTCGGCGGTTTCGCCCCGCTCTCCACGGCCCGCACGGCCGCGAGCAGATCGGCGGCCGTCCCGCTCAGTGCGGTCCCGCTCGCGATGGGCCCCGCCTTCTCGGCCTTGCGCCGCTCGATGCGTTCCCGCTCCAGCCGCTGGGCGGCGAGTTCGGCCTCCGCCTCGGAGAGCTGCGCCGCGCCGCCGTCCCCCGCGGCCGACCCGGCGCCCGCCGCGCCGGCTGTCCCCGCCGCGCCGGGCTCCTCCGGCGGGTCCGCTGCGTCCGGCGAGTCCGCCGAGTCCGACGCGTCGGACGTGTCCCTCGGAGCCCTGTCGCCGCCGCCGGTCGCGGGTTCCGGCAGCCCCGGGGCCTCCGGCTCCGTGTCCCGCGTGGTCTCCGGTTCCGTGCTCACAGCGTGCTCCAGTCGTGATCGGGATAGCGGTGCACGGGCGCCGACACATCGTCGAGCGCCCGGCAGATCTCGTCAGGAAGACTAAGCGCCTCCACTGACAAAGCCGCCGTGAGCTGCTGCGCGTTGCGCGCGCCGACGACCGGGGCGGTCACTCCGGGCCGGTCCCGCACCCAGGCGAGCGCGACCTGCAGCGGGGTGACCGCGAGCCCGTCCGCCGCGGTCGTCACCGCGTCCACGATCCGGCTCGCGGTGTCGTCCAGATACGGCTCCACGAACGGCGCGAAGTGCTCCGAGGCGCCCCGCGAGTCGGGCGGCAGGGCGTCGCCCCGGTACTTCCCGGTGAGCACGCCCCGGCCCAGCGGGGAGGACGGCAGCAGCCCGATCCCGAGGTCCCGCGCGGCCGGCAGCACCTCGCGCTCCACGCCGCGCTGCAGCAGCGAGTACTCCATCTGCGTACTGGCCAGCCGGGTCCGCGCCCCCGGCGCGGCCAGCTGCCAGGTGCCCGCCTTGGCGAGCTGCCAGCCGCAGAAGCCGGACACGCCGGCGTAGCGCGCGCGGCCGCTCGCGACCGCTATGTCCAGCGCCTGGAGGGTCTCCTCCAACGGGGTGTGCGGATCGAAGGCATGCACGTGCCACACGTCGACGTGGTCCGTGCCCAGCCGGTCCAGCGAGGCGTCCAGGGCCGCGAGGAGATGCCCGCGGGAGCCGTCGACGCGGCGGTCCGGGTCGGGCACGCTGCCCGCCTTGGTGGCGATGACCACCTCCCGGCGCGGAACCAGCCCGTCGATCAGCCGCCCGAGCAGATACTCGGCCTCCCCGTCGCCGTACACGTCCGCCGTGTCGACGAGGGTGCCGCCGGCCTCCCAGAAGGTCTTCAACAGGTCCGCGGCGTCATGCTCGTCGGTGTCCCGGCCCCAGGTGAGGGTGCCGAGCCCGATGCGGGACACGCGCAGGCCGGTCCGGCCGAGATGCCTCTGCTCCATGAACGCCGAGATTACTGGCCAGATATGCGCCGTGGGTTGCCTGTGGACAACGGAATTCCCGCCCGGTGGGCCCCGCTGCGGCGCACCGGGCCGGTCCCCGGGAGCCGCCCGCGCTAGGGTGCGGAACGACAGCGTCGTTACTGATCAGTAAGGGGAATCGGCCATGCAGCTAGGGATCAACCTCGGCTACTGGGGTGCCGGGATGGACGCGGACAACCTCGCCGTCGCCCAGGAGGCCGACCGCCTCGGGTACGCCGTCTGCTGGGCCGCCGAGGCCTACGGCTCGGACGCGGCCACCGTGCTCAGCTGGGTCGCCGCCCAGACCGAGCGGATCGACGTCGGCTCGGCCATCTTCCAGATCCCCGCCCGCCAGCCCGCCATGACCGCGATGACGGCGGCGACCCTCGACTCCCTCTCCGGCGGCCGCTTCCGCCTCGGCCTCGGCGTCTCCGGGCCGCAGGTCTCCGAGGGGTGGTACGGCGTCAAGTTCGACAAGCCGCTGTCCCGCACCCGCGAGTACGTCGAGATCGTCCGCAAGGCCATGGCCCGCGAGCGCCTGTCCCACGAGGGCGAGCACTGGACGCTGCCCCTGCCGGGCGGGCCGGGCAAGCCGATCAAGCTCACCGTGCACCCGCAGCGCGAGCACATTCCGCTGTACATCGCCGCGATCGGCCCGAAGAACCTGGAGCAGACCGGCGAGATCGCCGACGGAGCCCTGCTGATCTTCCCGTCTGCCGAGCACCTGGAGGACACCGCCCTGAAGCACCTGCGGGCCGGCCGGGAGAAGGCGGGCCTGACGATGGAAGGCTTCGACGTCTGCCCGACGCTCCCGCTCGCCGTCGGCGACGACCAGGACGTGGCGCGGCTCGCCGACACCTTCCGGCCCTACACCGCCCTCTACGTCGGCGGCATGGGCAGTTTCAAGCAGAACTTCTACAACCAGCTCGCCCGTCGCATGGGCTACGAGAAGGCCGCCGCCGACATCCAGGAGAAGTACCTGTCCGGCGACAAGGAGGGCGCCGCCGCCGCCGTACCGCACGACCTGATCGACGCCACCACGCTGCTGGGCTCGGTCGACCGGATCGCCGACCGGATGGCCGCCTACGCCGCGGCCGGCGTCACCACCCTCACCCTCGCCCCCGCCGGCTTCACGCTCGACGAGCGGCTCGCCTCCCTGCGCGCGGGCGTGACGGCGCTGGAGCGCGCCGGACTGGCGTAGCGGGGAGGAAGGTCACTGCGGCCGTGGTGGGGGCTCGGGGGTCTTCCCCGCCACGGCCGTCACCGGGAACAACGCGCCCGGGCGAGCCCGGTTACGCCCCGACGGCACCCGGCACGTCCTTCTTTCGGCCCAGCCGCCGGCACCCTGCTGTTGCAGGGCCCGCCCCGCCGCATTTGACTCGGTCTTCGCGGAAGCCTGCGGAACGCAGAGAGGTGCCCACCATGCTGTCGGCCAAGAGCCTGTTCCAGGAGATCCTCGACCACGACGAGTCCTTCGCGCTGTTCTGCTCGATCGCCGCCGGCGGTGAGGCCCAGGGCGGCTGGGAGAACGCCCGGATCGCCGCCCTCGTCCCGCCGGACGAGCGCGACCTCGCCCCCAGGATCGCCCGCCACGGCGCCGACGAGGAAAAGCACGGGCGCATCTTCAACGCACTGCTGAAGAAGCGCGGTCTCGAACCCGTCCCGGTCCCGCCCGACACCGACTACACCATGCTCCTGGAACGGGCGGGCATCGGCCTCGCGCACGAGAGGCTCAGGGCCGACCACCCGCTCACCGTCCAGGACATCGTCACCTACCTCGCTCACAGCAGGGTCACCGAACAGCGCGCCTCGGAGCAGATGGAACTGCTGCGCAAGCACTTCGCCGACCACCCCGACATCGGCCGCGCGGTGCGCATGATCTCCGCCGACGAGGACAACCACCTCGCCTACTGCCACGAGGAACTGCTGCGCCTCGCGCACGCCGGGCACGGCCGCGCCGTCCAGGGCGCCCTGCGCGCGTGCGCGCTCGCCGAGATCCGCGTCTACCGGGACGTCAGCCTCGCCGTCACCGCTCACATGGGCCGCCTCCTCGGCTGGCCCCGGGCCAAGTCGGCGGTGCTCGCGGCCGGCGTCCGCGCCGTGTACGCGTGGGAGCGCTTCGCGGGCTGGCGGCGCATGGTGTCCCTGGAGATGCCCGAGCGCCGCGACCCGCTCGGCCGCCCTGTGGCACCGGCCGCCAAGTTCGTCTGACCTACGGCCGGCCCCGGCTCTACAGCCAGCCCCGGCTCTTGAAGGTCCGGTACAGCAGCACCTCCAGGGCGGCCATCAGCGCGATCAGCGCCGGGTACGACCAGGGCCAGCGCAGCTCCGGCATGTGCTCGAAGTTCATGCCGTAGACGCCGGCCAGCATCGTGGGCACCGCGGCCATGGCCGCCCACGCGGAGATCTTCCGCATGTCGTCGTTCTGCCGTACGCCGGTCTGCGCCAGATGCGCCGAGAGCACGTCGGAGACCAGCCGGTCCAGGCCCTCCACCGAGTCGTTGACCCGGTTCAGGTGGTCGTGCACGTCCCGGAAGAAGGGTCGCGCCGTGTCCCGCACGTACGGCACCGCACCGCCGAGGCCCCCGCCGCCCGCCAGCCGCGTCAGCGGCATCCCCAGCGGGCCGGTCGCCCGGCGGAACTCCAGGACCTGCCGCTTGAAGCCGTAGATCCGCGAGGCGGTGTTCCGCGACCCGCCCACCTCCGGGGAGAACACCTCCGCCTCCAGCTCCTCCAGGTCGGTCTGCAGCTCGCGCGCCACCTCCAGGTAGTGGTCGACCACGGCGTCGCTGATCGCGTACAGCACGGCCGTGGGCCCCTCGGCGAGCATGTCGGGGTCGGCCTCCAGCCGGCGCCGCACGGCGGCCAGCGGCGCCCCCTCTCCGTGCCGGACGGTGACCACGAAGGAGTCACCGAGGAACACCATGACCTCGCCGGAGGACACGGTGTCGCTGTGCGGCTCGTACACGACCGGCTTGAGCACCAGGAACAGCGAGTCCTCGTAGACCTCCAGCTTCGGCCGCTGGTGCGCCTTGAGGGCGTCCTCGACGGCCAGCGGGTGCAGCGCGAACTCCTCGGTGACCCGGTCGAACTCCGGCTCCGTCGGCTCGTGCAGGCCGATCCACACGAAGCCGCCGGTGGCCCGGGCCGCCGCCAGCGCGGCCGAGAGGTCCCCGGCCGCCTCGGCGCGGTGTCCTTCGCGGTAGAGGGCACAGTCGACGATCACGGAGCGAATTGTCCCGCCGACCGGCCGCCTCCGCACCCGGGAGTGTGCCTACCCTGGGCGGCATGCCCACGCTGATCCTGGTCCGGCACGGCCGGTCCACCGCCAACACCTCGGGCGTGCTCGCCGGCCGTACGCCCGGCGTCGCCCTCGACGAACGCGGCGCCGCCCAGGCCGCCGCGCTGCCCGGACGGCTCGCCGCCCTGCCTCTGGCCGAGGTCGTCACCAGCCCCCTGCAGCGCTGCCGGGAGACCATCGGGCCCCTCCTCGACGCCCGTCCGGCACTGCGCCCGCACACCGAGGAGGGGATCACCGAGTGCGACTACGGCGACTGGAGCGGCCGCAAACTCGCCGAGCTGAACGACGAACCGCTCATGCAGGTCGTCCAGGCGCACCCGTCCGCTGCCGCGTTCCCCGGCGGCGAGTCCATGCGGGCCATGCAGACCCGCGCCGCCGAGGCGGTGCGTGAGTGGAACGCGCGCGTGGAGCGTGACCACGGCCCCGACGCCGTCTATCTGATGTGTTCGCACGGCGACATCATCAAGTCGCTCGTGGCGGACGCGCTCGGACTGCATCTCGACCTCTTCCAGCGGGTGTCAGTGGAACCGTGTTCCATCACAGCGATCCGTTACACCCGGACCCGCCCCTTTCTGCTGCGGCTGGGCGACACCGGCGACTTCGCCTCCCTCGCGCCGCGCGAGGAGCCGCCCGCCGAGGACGCCACGGTCGGGGGCGGCGCGGGCGCACCGTGATCGTCCCGCAGTAGGGTGAAGCGGTCCGCACCCGCGCGTGCCCGCATGGACGGCCGCACCAACCCCGCACGCACCCACGAATCCCATGGAGACAGGACGTGTCCCGTCAGGTGTTCCTCTACGACCCCCCGGACCGCTTCGTGGCCGGTACGGTCGGACTGCCCGGGCGCCGTACCTTCTTCCTCCAGGCCACGGCCGGTCCCCGAGTGACCAGCGTGGCGTTGGAGAAGACCCAGGTCGCCGCGCTCGCGGAGCGCATGGAAGAGCTTTTGGACGAGGTCGTGCGGCGCAGCGGGGGCAGTGCCTCCGTGCCCGCCGTGGCCCCCTCGGAGATCACCGACACCGCTCCCCTCGACACCCCGATCGAGGAGGAGTTCCGGGTCGGCACCATGGCCCTCGCCTGGGACGGCGAGGAACAGCGCATGATCGTCGAGGCGCAGGCCCTCGTGGAGCTCGACGTCGAGACCGAGGAGGACCTCGCCGCGGCCGAGGAGCGGCTGCTGCAGGACGAGGAGAACGGCCCGCCGATGCTGCGGGTCCGCCTCACCGGCGCCCAGGCCAGGGCCTTCGCCAAACGCGCCCTCGACGTCGTCAACGCCGGCCGGCCGCCGTGCCCGCTGTGCAGTCTGCCGCTCGACCCGGAAGGACACGTATGTCCGCGCCAGAACGGATACCGCCGCGGCGCGTGAGCGCCGCGCGACTGCTCGCCGAGGGCGTGCTCACCGTGCGCGGGCGCATCCGGGAAGCCTCCAACGCGGCCCTGTACTGCACGGTGGCGTACGAGGGCCGCGAGGCCGCCTGCGTCTACAAGCCGGTCGCCGGCGAGCGGCCGCTGTGGGACTTTCCCGACGGCACGCTGGCCGGCCGTGAGGCCGCCGCCCACGCGGTCTCCGAGGCGACCGGCTGGGGCCTGGTGCCGCCCACCGTGCTGCGCGACGGCCCGTACGGCGAGGGCATGTGCCAGCTGTGGATCGACGCCGAGCCCGGCGGCGAGCTGCTGGCCCTCGTCGACGGCGAGGAGCCCGCGCCGGGCTGGAAGGCGGTCGGGTTCGCCGAGGTCGGGGAGGGCCGCACCGCGCTGCTGGTGCACGCCGACGACGAACGGCTGCGGCGGCTCGCCGTCCTCGACGCGGTGATCAACAACGCCGACCGCAAGGGCGGCCATCTGCTGCCCGCCGGTGACGGGCGGCTCTACGGCATCGACCACGGCGTCACCTTCAACGTCGAGAACAAGCTGCGCACCCTGCTGTGGGGCTGGGCGGGGGAGCCCCTGACCGCGGAGGCCCTGACGGTCCTCAGGGGCCTCAGGGAGGCCCTGGAGCCCGGCGGGGAGCTGACGGCGGCCCTGGCCCCCCTGATCACCGCCGCCGAGACCGACGCCACACGCGCGCGTGTCGACGCGCTGCTCACCACCGGGACCCATCCGGAGCCGAGCGGTGAGTGGCCCGCCATCCCCTGGCCGCCGGTCTGAGGGGCCCACCGCCCGTCCGGCCGGCGAGTGGACCGCACACCACCCGGAAACCCGCAAGAGGGCCTTCCCGGCCAACTCGGCCCACTCCGGTTCGTATACCGAACTCCGGTCCGGTTAGGCTCATGACATGCATGCCTGGCCCGCTTCCGAGGTCCCCGCCCTGCCCGGTCAGGGCCGCGACCTGAGGATCCACGACACCGCGACCGGCGGCCTGGTCACTCTCGACCCCGGTCCGGTCGCCCGCATCTACGTGTGCGGCATCACCCCGTACGACGCCACCCACATGGGGCACGCGGCGACGTACAACGCGTTCGACCTCGTGCAGCGCGTGTGGCTCGACACCAAGCGGCAGGTTCACTACGTCCAGAACGTCACCGACGTCGACGACCCGCTGCTGGAACGCGCCCGGCGCGACGACCTCGACTGGGTGGCCCTCGCCGAGAAGGAGACCGCCCTCTTCCGCGAGGACATGACCGCTCTGCGGATGCTCCCGCCCCAGCACTACGTCGGCGCCGTCGAGGCGATACCCGGCATCGTGCCGCTCGTCGAACGACTGCGCGATCTCGGTGCCGCCTACGAACTCGAAGGGGACATCTACTTCTCCGTCGAGTCCGACCCGAACTTCGGCAGGGTCTCCGGACTCGACGCCGCCGCCATGCGCCTGCTGTCCGCCGAGCGCGGCGGCGACCCCGACCGGCCCGGCAAGAAGAACCCGGTGGACCCGATGCTGTGGATGGCCGCCCGGCCCGGCGAGCCCAGCTGGGACGGCGCCTCTCTCGGCCCCGGCCGGCCCGGCTGGCACATCGAGTGCGTCGCCATCGCGCTGGACCACCTCGGCATGGGCTTCGACGTCCAGGGCGGCGGCTCCGACCTCGCCTTCCCGCACCACGAGATGGGCGCCTCGCACGCCCAGGTCCTCACCGGCGCGTTCCCCATGGCCAAGGCCTACGTGCACGCCGGGATGGTCGCCCTGCACGGCGCGAAGATGTCCAAGTCCAAGGGCAACCTCGTCTTCGTCTCCACGCTGCGCCGCGACGGCGTCGACCCCGCCGCCGTCCGGCTGACCCTGCTCGCCCACCACTACCGGGCCGACTGGGAGTGGACCGACCAGGTGCTGGCCGACGCGGTCGCCCGACTCGGGCGCTGGCGCGCCGCCGTGTCGCGGCCCGACGGCCCGTCCGCCGACGCCCTCGTGGAGGAGATCCGCGAGGCCCTGGCCGACGACCTCGACGCCCCGGCCGCCCTCGCCGCCGTGGACCGCTGGGTCGCCCTCCAGGAGGAGCGGGGCGGTACCGACATCAGCGCGCCCGGCGTGGTCTCACGCGCCGTCGACGCTCTCCTGGGCGTGGCGCTGTAGCGACGCCGGACCCACAGCGAGGGGCGCGCCTCCCGACCCGGGAAGCGCGCCCCTCCTGCTCAGTCCTCCGACGAATCCTCGTCCTCGCCGCTCGGCTTGGGCGGTTTCGGCGGCCGGCTCCGCTCGCCGGGGGTGTCCCGCAGGTACGAGGTGCCCTCGCCGTCGGCCGTGGCGTGGCCGCCGGGCGGGCCGCCGCCGTCCCGGCGCCGCAGGTACCGCTCGAACTCCCGGGCGATGGCCTCGCCCGAGGCCTCCGGCAGCTCCGCGGTGTCCCGGGCCTCCTCCAGCGTCTGCACGTACTCGGCGACCTCGCTGTCCTCCGCGGCCAGCTGGTCCACGCCGACCTGCCAGGCGCGCGCGTCCTCGGGCAGCTCGCCCAGGGGGATGCGCACGTCGATCAGGTCCTCCAGCCGGTTGAGCAGCGCCAGCGTGGCCTTGGGGTTGGGCGGCTGCGAGACGTAGTGCGGCACGGCCGCCCAGAGACTGACGGCCGGCACGCCGGCATGGGTGCAGGCCTCCTGGAGGACGCCGACGATGCCCGTGGGGCCCTCGTACTTGGTCTCCTCCAGGTCCATGCGGCGGGCCAGGTCCGCGTCGGACGTGGTGCCGCTGATCGGCACCGGACGTGTGTGCGGGGTGTCGCCGAGCAGGGCGCCCAGGACCACCACCAGCTCCACGCCCAGCTCGTGCGCGAAGCCCAGCAGCTCGTTGCAGAACGAACGCCAGCGCATCGACGGTTCGATCCCGCGGACGAGCACCAGGTCGCGCGGCTTGTCGCCGCCGACCCGCACCACCGACAACCGCGTCGTCGGCCAGGTGATCTTGCGTACTCCGGCGTCCATCCACACCGTGGGCCGGTTGACCTGGAAGTCGTAGTAGTCCTCGGCGTCGAGCGCGGCGAACACCTCGCCCTTCCACTCCCGCTCCAGGTGCGCGACCGCGGTGGAGGCGGCGTCGCCGGCATCGTTCCAGCCCTCGAACGCGGCCACCATGACTGGGTCGATCAGCTCGGGAACCCCCTCCAGCTCGATCACCCAGCGCCTCCTTCCGACGTGCCCTCGCTTGACCACCCAACCTTACGGCGTGGCGCGGGGGCGCCCGCATCCCCCTTGCGCGGGGGAGTGAACGGATCACTGCCCCGCTCGCCACCCCCGGACACCCCGACGATCACGGTGCCGCTCCCAGCGAGCCGCGCAGCCACCGCTCCACGCTCGCGATGTGCACGGTCGCCCAGGAGCGCGCCGCCTCCGCGTCCCGGTCACGCAGGGCGGCCAGGATCGCGCGGTGCTCGCTCAGAGTGCGGGCGACCGCGTCCCGCTGGGTGAGACCCCGCCAGATCCGGGCCCGCGTGGTGGGGCCGGACAGACCGTCGAGCAGCGAACAGAGCACCGAGTTGCCGGCGCCGCGCACGATGTCCCGGTGGAACTCCAGGTCGGCGGAGACCAGTTCCTCCACGGACGGCCGCTCGCCGAGCCGGTCCAGCCGGGCGTCCAGGGCGTCCAGCTGCCGCTCGCTGACCCGCAGGGCCGCCATGGCGGTGGCGGCCGGCTCCAGGATGCGGCGCACCGCCAGGAACTCCAGCACGGTGTCGTCGCGGTGGAAGTCCACGACGAAGCTCAGCGCCTCCAGCAGCAGCTGGGGGTCCAGGCTGGTCACGTACGTCCCGTCGCCCTGGCGCACGTCCAGGATGCGGATGAGCGACAGAGCCCGTACGGCCTCACGCAGGGAGTTGCGGGACAGGCCCAGGTCGGCGGCGAGCTCGCTCTCCTTGGGGAGCCGGTCGCCGGGGCGCAGCGCGCCGGAGACGATCATGCCCTTGATCTTCTCGATCGCCTCGTCGGTGACTGCCATGACGGGCCTCCCGCTGACTCAGACATCGGATGTATCAGGTCATTATGGAGGCTGCAGGGACGGGCCGTGCGGCGACCACGTCGCCGTTCCAGGCCGCGGGCACGGCCCCGGGCGTGCCAAGGGGGCGGCTCCGCCGGCGGGGAGCCGCCCCCTTCGCGATGCCGGCCCCGGTCAGGGAGGTGGGCCGGCAGGCGCCGTCACTTCTTGTCGAGCAGGTCCTGGACCTTCGCACGGACCTCGTCCGTGGCCAGACCCCGGATCGTCAGCGTCGTACGGCGGCGCAGCACGTCGTCCGCCGTCTCGGCCCACTCGTGGTCGCGGGCGTAGACGACCTGCGCCCAGATCTCGGGCGCGTCGGGGTGGACGCGCTCGCTCAGCTCGGGGTGCTCGTTCGCCAGGCGCGCGATGTCGAAGGCCAGCGAGCCGTAGTGGGTCGCCAGGTGCTTCGCGGTGTCGGCCGCCATCCGCGGGCCCGGCGCCGGGTTGTCGACCAGCAGCCGGTGGGCGACCGCGCGCGGGTTGGCGACACCGGGCAGCGGCAGCTTCTTCGGCAGCGAGGAGATCGGCTCGAAGTCGTCGCCGAGCGGGTGGCCCGGCAGCGACTCCAGCTTCTGCATCACCGTACGGCCGATGTGCCGGAAGGTGGTCCACTTGCCGCCCGCGACGGACAGCATGCCGCCCCGCCCCTCGGTGACCACCGTCTCGCGCTTGGCCTTCGCCGTGTCGCCGGGGCCGCCCGGCAGCACCCGCAGACCGGCGAACGCGTAGGTGATCAGGTCGCGGTCCAGTTGCTGGTCGCGGATGGAGAAGGCGGCCTCGTCCAGGATCTGGGCGATGTCCTTGTCGTTGACCGCGACCTCGGCCGGGTCGCCCTCGTACTCCTCGTCCGTGGTGCCGAGCAGCAGCATGTCCTCCCAGGGGAGGGCGAAGGTGATGCGGTACTTGTCGATCGGCGTGGCCAGCGCGGCCCGCCACGGGGCGGTCCGCTTCAGGACCAGGTGGGCGCCCTTCGACAGCCGGATCGACGGCGCGGCGTTCGGGTCCTCCATGCGCCGCAGGTGGTCGACCCAGGGGCCGGTGGCGTTGAGCACCAGCCGCGCGTCGACGCCGAACTCGTCGCCGGACAGGCGGTCCCGGAGCTCGGCGCCCGTCACCCGGCCGCGGGTGAAGCGCAGCCCGGTGACCTCGGCGTGGTTGAGGACGGCGGCACCGGCGTCGACGGCCGCACGGACCGTCATCAGCGCCATGCGCGCGTCGTTCATCTGGTCGTCGCCGTAGACGGCGACGGCCTTGAGGTTGTCGGTGCGCAGCTCGGGCACGTCCTGCGCCGCCTTCGCGGGGGAGAGCAGGTGGCCCACCCCGTCACCGAAGGCGGAGAGCGCGGAGTAGGCGAAGACGCCCGCCCCGAGCTTCGCCGCGCCGTGCGGCCCGCCCTTGTACACCGGGAGGTAGAAGGTGAGCGGGTTCGCCAGGTGGGGGGCCACCTGGCGGGAGACCGCACGGCGCTCGAAGTGGTTCTCCGCCACCAGCTTCACCGCGCCGGTCTGCAGGTAGCGCAGACCGCCGTGGAGCAGCTTCGAGGAGGCGGAGGAGGTGGCGCCGGCGAAGTCGCCGGCGTCGACCAGTGCCACCCTGAGACCGGACTGCGCGGCGTGCCAGGCGGTGGAGATGCCCAGGATGCCGCCGCCGATGACGAGAAGGTCGTACGACGCCTTGGAGAGCCGCTCCCGGGTCTCGGCGCGGCTCGGCAGGGAGCCGGAGGCCGGGCGCGTGCCCAGGGCAGGTATGGACTGCAGGGTGGACTGACTGGTCATGTCGGGTTTGTACTCCTCATCAGAGCTCGCCTAGAAGAGCGTTCGTAGGCTGTCGTCAGCTCTCGTCGTCCTCGAGCCAGCCCATGGTCCGCTCGACGGCCTTGAGCCAACTCTTGTACTCACGGTCGCGGGTGTCCGCGTCCATGCGGGGGGTCCACTCGGCGGCCCGCCGCCAGTTGGCGCGCAGGTCGTCGGTGCTGGTCCAGAAGCCGACGGCGAGACCGGCGGCGTAGGCGGCGCCGAGGCAGGTGGTCTCGGCGACCATCGGGCGCACCACGGGCGCGTCCAGGACGTCGGAGAGCGTCTGCATCAGCAGGTTGTTGGAGGTCATGCCGCCGTCGACCTTCAGTGCGGCGAGCTCGACGCCGGAGTCCTTCGTCATGGCGTCGGAGATCTCCCGGGTCTGCCAGGCGGTGGCCTCCAGTACGGCGCGCGCGAGGTGCGCCTTGGTGACGTACCGGGTCAGGCCGGCGATCACACCGCGCGCGTCCGGACGCCAGTACGGCGCGAACAGGCCGGAGAAGGCCGGCACGAAGTAGGCGCCGCCGTTGTCCTCGACGGAGAGCGCGAGCGTCTCGATCTCGGCGGCGGTGGAGATCAGGCCCATCTGGTCGCGCATCCACTGCACCAGCGAACCGGTGACGGCGATCGAGCCCTCCAGGGCGTAGACCGGCGCCTGGTCCCCGATGCGGTACCCGACCGTGGTCAGCAGGCCGCTGTACGAGTTGATGATCTTCTCACCGGTGTTCATCAGCATGAACGTGCCGGTGCCGTACGTCGACTTGGCCTCACCCTCGGCGAAGCAGGTCTGGCCGAACAGCGCGGCCTGCTGGTCGCCGAGCGCGGAGGCGACCGGGATGCCGCCGAGCAGGTCGCCCAGCTTGCCGCCGGTGATCTCGCCGTAGACCTCGGCGGAGGAACGGATCTCGGGCAGCATCGCCATCGGCACGCCGATGGACTCGCAGATCTTGTCGTCCCACTCCAGCGTGTGGAGGTTCATCATCAGGGTGCGGGAGGCGTTGGTGACGTCGGTGTAGTGCTTGCCGCCGTTGACACCGCCGGTCAGGTTCCAGATGACCCAGGTGTCCATGGTGCCGAAGAGGATGTCGCCGGCCTCGGCGCGCTCGCGCAGGCCCTCGACGTTGTCCAGCAGCCAGCGCGCCTTGGGGCCGGCGAAGTAGGAGGCCAGCGGCAGGCCGGTCTCGCGGCGGAAGCGGTCCTGGCCGACGTTGCGGCCGAGCTCCTTGCAGAGGGCGTCGGTGCGGGTGTCCTGCCAGACGAGGGCGTTGTGGACGGGCTCACCGGTGTTCTTGTCCCACAGCAGCGTGGTCTCGCGCTGGTTGGTGATGCCGATGGCCTTGATGTCGTCGCGGGTGATGCCGGCCTTGGCGACGGCTCCGGCGACGACCTCCTGGACGTTGGCCCAGATCTCGTTGGCGTCGTGCTCGACCCAGCCCGGCTTCGGGAAGATCTGCTCGTGCTCCTTCTGGTCGACGGAGACGATGCGGCCGTCCCGGTCGAAGACGATGCAGCGGCTGGAGGTGGTGCCCTGGTCGATGGCTGCGATGAACGGGCCGTGCCCGTGGGAGGAGATACCGGCGTGGGCGTCGGTCACTGTGTGCTCCTGGGTTCCGTGGTCGGGGGGACTGTTTCTACTGGTGCTCAGGGCTAAAAGCGGCTGCTTCAGGCGAA
The DNA here is from genome assembly GCF_057707805.1 of Streptomyces sp. bgisy159. Lineage (NCBI taxonomy): Bacteria > Bacillati > Actinomycetota > Actinomycetes > Kitasatosporales > Streptomycetaceae > Streptomyces > Streptomyces sp. bgisy159. The sequence goes on from NZ_JBYIQX010000007.1 coordinate 73,015, forward strand.
AGCGACGTTGTAGATGCCTGCCGCGATGGCGCCGCCGATCAGCGGACCGACCACCGGGATCCATGCGTAGGCCCAGTCGGAGCCGCCCTTGTTGGGCAGGGGCAGGAGGGCGTGGACGATGCGCGGGCCGAGGTCACGCGCCGGGTTGATGGCGTAGCCGGTCGGACCGCCGAGCGAGAGGCCGATGCCGACGACCACGAAAGCGGTGATCAGGGCGCCCAGGGTGCCCAGGCCGTTGCCCTGGTCGTTCAGGCCCTGGGTGAGGACCGCGAGCACGAGCACGAAGGTACCGATGATCTCGGTGGCCAGGTTCTGTGCCACGTTGCGGATCTCGGGGCCGGTGGAGAAGACACCCAGGACCGGGCCGGCGCCCTCCTCCTGGGCCTCGACGGCCTTGGCCCTGGTGTCCTGCGCACCCGGACCGCCGACGATCTCCTTGTCGGTCAGGTGTGCGTGGAACTGGCCGTAGTAGGCGAGCCAGACGAGGGTCGCGCCGATCATGGCGCCGAGCAGCTGTCCGCCCAGGTAGGTGGGGACGTTGCTCCACTCGCCGTCCTTGATCGCGATGCCGAGCGTCACGGCCGGGTTGAGGTGGGCGCCGGACAGGGGCGCCGAGATGTAGACGGCCGTCATGACCGCGAAGCCCCACCCGAGGGTGATGGCGAGCCAACCGGCGTTTCGTGCCTTGGAGGCCTTGAGTACGACAGCGGCGACGACGCCGCCGCCGAGCAGGATGAGTATGGCGGTACCGATGGTCTCGCCGATGAAGATGTCGGAGCTGGACACCCGCGACTCCTTTGTCCTTCGTCCAGGGGTAACCGAACCCCGGGTCCCTCCGGGGGTCTGGCGCCCTCGGGGGTGAGAGCGATGCCGGCCCTTGGCGTTGTCACACTCTAGCGCGTATTGCCGGTAGGTGTTCGACAATGCCGACCGATGGACGGGAGTCTTGTCGCGGCGTCACACGTGCGTCAAGAGTTCTGTTATCGAAAACCTGATCGTTACTGATCGATGCGGGTTATTGATCTGCCAGTGGGTCGGCTGGGGATGTGTACAGATTCGCCCCAAATGACCAAGCGGGCAACGCAAAACCGGGGCGCCGTAGGGCGCCCCGGTGTGGGCCGGAGGAGGCCGGAGGAGGCCGGAAGGGACGGGAGAGGGTGGCGGAGGGCGGGGCGGCGGGGGAGCGGGCCGGAGAAAGGGGCAGGGGGGTCTAGAACCGCCCGGCACCGAGGTCCCGCGACACCGCGCGGGCGCAGTCCCGTACCGCCGCTATCAGCTCCGGCCGCAGCTCACCGTCGCGGCACACCCGCTCCACGGCGCCGGTGATGCCGACCGCCCCCACCGGCATGCGCCGGCGGTCGTGGATGGGGGCGGCGACGGACGCCACGCCCTCCCAGGTCTCCTCCACGTCGGCGGCCCACCCGCGCGCGCGGGTGAGGTCGAGGATCTGCTCGAAGTCGTCCAGGTCGGACACCGTCCGGTCCGTGAAGGCCTTGCGGTCGGCCTCCAGGGCCTCGCTGTGCGCCACGGGGTCGTAGGCCGACAGCACCTTGCCCAGGGCCGTGGAGTGCAGCGGCTGCATGGCCCCGATCTCCAGTACCTGGCGGCTGTCGTCGGGGCGGAAGACGTGGTGCACCACCAGCACCCCCTGCTGGTGCAGCACCCCCAGGTGGACGCTCTCCCCGCTGGCCCGGGCCAGGTCGTCCGTCCACACCAGGGCCCGCGCGCGGAGTTCGTGCACGTCGAGGTAGGTGGTGCCCAGCCGCAGCAGTTCCGCCCCCAGCTGGTAGCGCCCGGAGGGTTCGTCTTGCTCGACGAAGCCCTCCTGCTGCAGGGTGCGCAGAATGCCGTGCGCGGTCCCCTTGGCCAGGCCCAGCGACGAGGCGATGTCCGACAGGCCGAGCCGTCGCTCGCCGCCCGCGAGCAGCCGCAGCATCGCGGCCGCCCTTTCGAGCGACTGGATGTTCCGTGCCATCGCTCCCCTGCCTCCGTCCCCTCGACCCGTCCGGCCGTCCGTGTCCCACGTGAGTCCGTGGAGTCATCGTTCGGCAATGCCGAACACTACCGGTCCATGCCGACCTCCCGCTAATGGTCCGGCGATGCGTTTCGGCCGACCCGGTCGGCCCCGGCGGTCCCCGCGCCGCCCGTCCGGCCCGTGGACGCCCTGACCATAAGCCCTCGGTCCCGGCTACTCTGACGGCGTGCCCTTCCCCGGGGCCGCGGTCCGCGCGCGTTCCGGGGGACCGCAAAGCCGACAGCCGTCGCACCCGAGGGAGCCCTTTCATGGCCTCTGTGCCGCTGACCCCTTCCGCCGACAGCCGGACCCGTGTGTCCGCGCTCCGTGAGGCCCTTGCCACCCGTGTGGTCGTGGCCGACGGAGCCATGGGCACGATGCTCCAGGCCCAGGAGCCCACGCTCGAGGACTTCGAGCAGCTCGAAGGCTGCAACGAGATCCTCAACCTCACGCGGCCCGACATCGTGCGCTCCGTCCACGAGGCGTACTTCGACGCCGGTGTGGACTGCGTCGAGACCAACACCTTCGGCGCCAACCACGCGGCCATGGCCGAGTACGACATCGCCGACCGCGTCCACGAGCTCTCCGAGGCCGGCGCCCGCGTCGCCCGCGAGACCGCCGACGCCTACACCGCGCGCGACGGGCGGCAGCGCTGGGTGCTGGGCTCCATCGGCCCCGGCACCAAGCTGCCCACGCTCGGCCACGTCCCGTACGCCACGATCCGCGACGGCTTCCAGCAGAACGCCGAGGGCCTGCTCGCCGGCGGGGCCGACGCCCTGATCGTGGAGACCACCCAGGACCTGCTGCAGACCAAGGCCTCCATCCTCGGTGCCCGCCGCGCCATGGACGCCACCGGCGTCGACGTCCCGCTGCTGGTCTCCATGGCGTTCGAGACCACCGGCACCATGCTGCTCGGCTCCGAGATCGGTGCCGCGCTCACCGCGCTGGAACCGCTCGGCGTCGACATGATCGGCCTGAACTGTTCCACCGGCCCCGCCGAGATGAGCGAGCACCTGCGCTACCTCGCCCGCCACTCGAGGATCCCGCTGCTGTGCATGCCGAACGCCGGCCTGCCCGTCCTCACCAAGGACGGCGCGCACTTCCCGCTCGGCCCCGAGGGTCTGGCGGACGCCCAGGAGAACTTCGTCAAGGACTACGGCCTCTCCCTGATCGGCGGCTGCTGCGGCACCACCCCTGAGCACCTGCGCCAGGTCGTCGAGCGGGCCCACCGCCTGGCCCCGGCCGAGCGCAGCCCCCAGCCCGAGCCGGGCGCCGCCTCCCTCTACCAGACCGTCCCGTTCCGCCAGGACACCTCCTACCTCGCGATCGGCGAGCGCACCAACGCCAACGGCTCCAAGAAGTTCCGCGAGGCCATGCTGGAGGGCCGCTGGGACGACTGCGTGGAGATCGCCCGCGAGCAGATCCGCGAGGGCGCGCACATGCTCGACCTGTGCGTGGACTACGTCGGCCGCGACGGCGTCGCCGACATGGAGGAACTGGCCGGGCGCCTGGCCACCGCCTCCACCCTGCCGATCGTGCTGGACTCCACCGAGGTCGACGTCATCCGTGCCGGCCTGGAGAAGCTCGGCGGCCGCGCGGTGATCAACTCGGTGAACTACGAGGACGGCGACGGCCCCGAGTCCCGGTTCGCCAAGGTCACCAGGCTCGCCCAGGAGCACGGCGCCGCGCTGATCGCCCTGACCATCGACGAGGAGGGCCAGGCCCGCACCGCCGAGAAGAAGGTGGAGATCGCCGAACGGCTGATCGCGGACCTGACCGGCAACTGGGGCATCCACGAGTCGGACATCCTCATCGACTGCCTGACCTTCACCATCTGCACAGGCCAGGAGGAGTCCCGCGGGGACGGCATCGCCACCATCGAGGCGATCCGAGAACTCAAGCGCCGCCACCCCGACGTGCAGACCACCCTGGGACTGTCCAACATCTCCTTCGGCCTCAACCCGGCCGCGCGCATCCTGCTGAACTCCGTCTTCCTCGACGAGTGCGTCAAGGCCGGCCTGGACTCCGCCATCGTCCACGCCTCGAAGATCCTTCCCATCGCCCGGTTCGACGAGGAGCAGGTCCGCACCGCCCTGGACCTGATCCACGACCGCCGCGCCGAGGGCTACGACCCGCTCCAGAAGCTCATGCAGCTCTTCGAGGGGGCCACGGCGAAGTCGCTCAAGGCCGGCAAGGCCGAGGAACTGGCCGCGCTGCCCCTGGAGGAGCGCCTCAAGCGCCGCATCATCGACGGCGAGCGCAACGGCCTGGAGGCCGACCTCGACGAGGCCCTGCGGGAGCGGCCCGCCCTGGACATCGTCAACGAGACCCTGCTGGACGGCATGAAGGTCGTCGGCGAGCTGTTCGGCTCCGGCCAGATGCAGCTGCCGTTCGTCCTGCAGTCCGCCGAGGTCATGAAGGCGGCCGTCGCCCACCTCGAACCCCACATGGAGAAGAGCGACGACGGCGAGGACGCGGGCAAGGGCACGATCGTCCTGGCGACCGTGCGCGGCGACGTCCACGACATCGGCAAGAACCTCGTCGACATCATCCTGTCCAACAACGGCTACAACGTCGTCAACCTCGGTATCAAGCAGCCGGTCTCCGCGATCCTGGACGCCGCCGAGGAGCACCGGGCCGACGTGATCGGCATGTCCGGGCTCCTGGTGAAGTCCACAGTGATCATGAAGGAGAACCTGGAGGAGCTGAACGCCCGCGGCCTCGCCGCCCGCTTCCCGGTCATCCTCGGCGGCGCCGCCCTCACCCGGGCCTACGTCGAGCAGGACCTGCACGAGATCTACCAGGGCGAGGTCCGCTACGCCCGCGACGCCTTCGAGGGCCTGCGCCTGATGGACGCCCTCATCGGCGTCAAGCGGGGCGTGCCCGGCGCCGCGCTTCCCGAGCTGCGGCAGCGCCGGGTCAGGAGCGCCGCCGCCGTCCAGGTCGAGGAGCGCCCTCAGGAGGGCCACGTCCGCTCCGACGTCGCCACCGACAACCCGGTGCCCGCCCCACCGTTCTGGGGCACCCGGATCCACAAGGGCATCCCGCTCAAGGAGTACGCCGGCTGGCTCGACGAGGGCGCCCTGTTCAAGGGCCAGTGGGGCCTGAAGCAGGCCCGCACCGGTGAGGGGCCCACGTACGAGGAACTGGTCGAGACCGAGGGCCGCCCCCGCCTGCGCGGCCTGCTGGACCGGCTGCAGACCGACAACCTCCTCGAAGCGGCCGTGGTCTACGGCTACTTCCCCTGCGTGTCCAAGGACGACGACCTGATCATCCTGGACGACGCCGGCAACGAGCGCACCCGCTTCACCTTCCCGCGCCAGCGCCGAGGCCGCAGGCTGTGCCTGGCCGACTTCTTCCGCCCGGAGGAGTCCGGGGAGAGGGACGTCGTGGGCCTCCAGGTCGTCACCGTGGGCTCCCGGATCGGCGAGGAGACCGCCCGGCTGTTCGAGTCCGACGCCTACCGGGACTACCTCGAACTGCACGGCCTGTCCGTGCAACTGGCGGAGGCGCTGGCCGAGTACTGGCACGCGCGGGTGCGTTCGGAGCTGGGCTTCGCTGGCGAGGACCCCACCGAGATCGAGGCCATGTTCGAACTGAAGTACCGCGGCGCCCGCTTCTCCCTGGGCTACGGCGCCTGCCCCGACCTGGAGGACCGCGCCAAGATCGCCGAACTCCTCCAGCCCGAACGGATCGGCGTCCACCTCTCGGAGGAGTTCCAGCTCCACCCCGAGCAGTCCACGGACGCCATCGTGATCCACCACCCCGAGGCCAAGTACTTCAACGCACGCTGAAGGAGCCCCCGGCGCCATCCGCCGGGTGCCCCCCCCGGCGGAGATTTCAAACGAGGCGCTTCGGACGCGCGAGTCGTACACTGGTCGGTCCACCGCAGGCCGGTTGCCCCCTTCGTGGAATGGTGCAACCGGCCTGCTCGTCCCCCAAGGAGGTACGTGGATGACCAGCACGGTCCCCGCACTCGGAACCCGCACGGCCGAAGGCTCGGCCCTGCAGGCCGTTTTCCTCGACATGGACGGCACCCTGGTGGACACCGAGGGCTTCTGGTGGGACGTCGAAGTCGAGGTCTTCGCCGGACTCGGCCACACCCTGGACGAATCCTGGCGCCATGTCGTGGTCGGCGGCCCCATGAGCCGCAGCGCGGGCTTCCTCATCGAGGCGACCGGCGCCGACGTCACCCTCGCCGAACTCAGCGTCCTGCTCAACGAGGGCTTCGAGCACCGCATCGGACGCACCCTGCCCCTGATGCCGGGCGCCGCCCGGCTGCTCGCCGAACTCGCCGAGCACCAGATGCCCACGGCCCTGGTGTCCGCCTCGCACCGGCGCATCATCGACCGCGTGCTCACCTCGATCGGCGCCCACCACTTCACCCTCACCGTCGCCGGCGACGAGGTCTCGCGCACCAAGCCGCACCCCGACCCCTACCTGCTGGCCGCCTCCGGGCTGGGAGTGGATCCGGCCAGATGCGCCGTCATCGAGGACACCGCGACCGGCGTCGCCGCCGCCGAGGCCGCCGGCTGCCACGTGGTGGCCGTACCCTCCGTGGCGCCCATCACCCCGGCCACCCGCCGCACCGTCGTGACCTCCCTGGAACAGGTCGACGTGACATTTCTGCGCGACCTGATGACGGAAATGCGATAGGCGTTCACCCAGCGTGCACCCCCGTTAGCGAGGGACCGCATCCCCCTTAGGAGCGGAATTCGGCGCCGTCCCGCCAGGGGAATTCCCCGCGTCACCCACGGCCGAATTCCATCCCTCGCACCCCCGTCACGGAATGTGACGTTCACCACTCCCCGCAGACGCCCGGAGTGGCTGTCAGTGCCCTGTCCACCCCCGTTCGGGGGTGATCGGCGCACCCTTGTGTCCCGATTCATGGATGCCTGCACGAATCCTTCCGCTGTCGGGTTTTCGGACCGTCCGCAGCCGGTTCCACTGCGTGATGGGCACTCAACTCTCGGGCGTACGAAACCCCCTGCCGGCGCGCACTAATCTCGTCGCGAGAACATCGCACTGCCCCCGTGACCGGCCGCGCCACCCCTGCGTGCCGGATACACGGACCGACGCTCTGGAGAATCACGAGCATGAACCGCAAAACCCTGGTGCTGCCGGCCGTCCTCGGTCTGCTCGCGCCCGTACTCGCCGCCTGCGGCGGGTCCGACGGCGGCAGCGGTGGCGGCGACGCCATCGTGGTCGGCACCACCGACCGGTTCACCGCTACCGACGACGTCCCCGCACCGCTGGACCCGGCCTACGCCTACGACGTCAACACCTGGAACGTCCTGCGCCAGACCGTGCAGACCCTGATGATCCAGCCCAAGGGCGACGGCCAGCCCGTCCCCGAGGCCGCGGAAAGCTGCTCCTTCACCGACACCGGCAACGAGCGCTACGCCTGCACACTGCGGAAGGGCCTGCAGTTCTCCGACGGCGACCCCATCACCGCCGAGGACGTGAAGTTCTCCATCGACCGCACGCTCGCCATCAAGGCGGACTCCGAGGTCGCCGAACTGCTGAACACCATCGACACCGTCGAGACCAAGGGCGACCGCGAGGTCATCTTCCACCTCAACACCGCCGACGCCACCTTCCCCTACAAGCTGTCCACCCCGGTCGCGGGCATCGTCAACCCCGACGACTACGCCAAGGACAAGCTGCGCGACGGGTTCGCCGTGGACGGCTCCGGCCCCTACATGCTCAGGGCCGAGGTCGACGGCGAGGAGATGACCAAGGCGGTCTTCACCAAGAACCCCCACTACCAGGGTGCGCTGAAGGTGAACAACAGCAAGGTCGAGCTGGTCTCCTTCGCGGACGCCGGCGCCATGGGCGAGGCTCTCGACCAGGGCGACATCGACCTGATGGCGCGCACCATGACGCCCGACCAGATCCGCACCATGGTCACCGGCGCGTCCACCGACAACGACATCGACCTGGTCGACGTGCCCGGCCTCAGCATCCGCTACCTCGCCTTCGACACCGACGCGCCGACCGTCGGCACCAAGGCCGTCCGCCAGGCCATGGCCCAGGTCATCGACCGCACCAAGCTGGTCTCCAAGGTCTACGGCACCCAGGCCGAACCGCTCTACTCGCTGGTCCCCGCCTCGGTCACCGGACACTCCAACTCCTTCTTCAACAAGTACGGCGACCCCAGCGTCCGCAAGGCCAAGTCGCTGCTGAAGAAGGCGGACGTCGACACCCCGGTCAAGCTGACCCTGCACTACACCACCGACCACTACGGTTCGGGCACCAAGCAGGAGTTCGAGGAACTGCGCCGACAGCTGAACGGGACCGGCCTGTTCGACGTCACCGTCCAGGGCACCCCCTGGTCGAAGTTCGTCCCGGCCCAGCGCAAGGGCGAGTACGCCGCCTACGGCATGGGCTGGTTCCCCGACTTCCCCGACGCGGACAACTTCCTCGCACCGTTCCTCGGCAGGAACAACTTCCTGAAGTCGCCGTACGCCAACCGCGAGATCATCGACACGCTGATCCCCGAGTCCCGTCGCGAGGCCGACCGGCTGGCCGCCGAGAAGAGCCTGACGGAGATTCAGGACATCGTCGCCGAGGACGTCCCGGTCCTCCCGCTGTGGCAGGGCAAGGACTACGTCGCCGCCCGGGACACCGTCACCGGCACCGCCTACGCGTTGAATTCCTCCTCGACGCTCCAGCTCTGGGAGCTCGGCCGCGGTGTGAGCGGCTGACGCTACCTTCCGGGCCCTCGGGCCCGGCCCCCGGCGCCCGGGAGACGGCCCCGGGATCACGAGAACCGACGACAAGGCACAAGCACGTGAACATGCGCAACCAGTGGCCGGTCCTGCCGATCGTGGCGGGGCTGGCCTCCGGCCTGCTGACCGGATGCGGCACGGAGACCGGGACTTCCGGCAACGCGGGCACCCTGGTGATGGGGATGTCCGACGACGTCCTCGCCACCGACCCCGCCTCCGGGTACGACCCCGGCTCGTGGCTGTTGTTCAACAACGTCTTCCAGTCGCTGCTCAGCTTCCCCAAGGGCGGCACCGAACCGGAGCCCGACGCCGCTCGCGAGTGCTCCTTCGCGGACTCCGGCGCCACCGTCTACCGGTGCACCCTCAAGGACGGCCTCAAGTTCAGCAACGGCGACGACCTCACCTCCGAGGACGTCAAGTTCTCCTTCGATCGCATGCTGAAGATCAATGACGAGAACGGCCCCGCGATCATGTTCCCGATGCTGGACAAGGTCGAGACCCCGGACGCCAAGACCGTCGTCTTCCGCCTGAAGGTGCCCGACGCCACCTTCCCCAGCAAGATCGCCTCCGGCGCCGGCGCCATCGTCGACCACCGGGAGTACGAGGCCGACGGCCTGCGCAAGGACGGCAAGGCCGTCGGCTCCGGCCCCTACAAGCTCGACTCCTTCGGCGACGACGAGGCCGTCTTCACCGTCAACGACCACTACAAGGGCAGCGCCCAGGTGGAGAACTCCGGCGTCACCCTGAAGTTCTTCCACGGCGACCAGACCGCCCTGAAGGACGCCGTCCAGGACAACCACGTCGACATCGCCTACCGAGGCCTGACGGCCGGGGACATCGCCGACCTGGAGAAGGACGGCGGCGCTTCGGGCATCGAGGTCGTCGAGGGCAGCAGCGCCGAGGTCCAGCACCTCGTCTTCAACATGGACGACCCGGTCGCCGGCAAGCTCGGCGTCCGCAAGGCCGTCGCCCACCTCATCGACCGCGGCGCCCTCATCAAGGACGTCTACGAGGACACCGCCGAGCCCCTCTACTCGATCATCCCGGCGGGCATCGCGGGCCACAACACCGCCTTCTTCGACCGCTACGGCGACACCCCGTCGAAGGCCAAGGCCGCCGCCGCACTGGAGGACGAGGGCATCACCGAGAAGGTGAAGCTCACCCTGTGGTCCACGCCGTCCCGCTACGGCCCCGCCACCGACCAGGCGCTGAAGGCGATCGCCGCCCAGCTCAACGCCAGCGGACTGTTCGCCGCCGACGTGCAGTCCGTCGCCTACGACCAGTACGAGAAGGACATCGCCGACGGCAAGTACGGCGTGTACGTCAAGGGCTGGGTCCCGGACTACCCGGACGCGGACAACTTCACCGCACCCTTCTTCGGCGAGGGCAACGTGCTGAGCAACAACTACAGCAACCGCACCATCACCGACACGCTCATCCCGCGCACCGCCGCCCAGAGCAACCGCGCCTCCACCGACAAGGACTTCGCCGAGCTGCAGAACATCGTGGCCGAGCAACTGCCCGTGCTGCCCATCTGGCAGGCCAAGCAGTACGCCGTCGTCCGGGACGGCGTCCGCGGCCTCGAGTACTGCCTGGACGCCTCCACGGTGTTCCGCTTCTGGGAGCTCAAGAAGATCTGAGCCACGCCACCCCCGGCCGGTCCGCGGGGCGCCCACCCTCAGGGGAGGGCGCCCCGCGCCGTGCGGAGGCCGGCCGGCGGCCGCTACTGCGCCCCGGGGCGCACCAGCCCGCTCTCGTAGGCGTACACCGCCGCCTGCACCCGGTCACGCAGACCCAGCTTGGTCAGCACATGCCCCACATGCGTCTTCACGGTCGTCTCACTGACGAACAGGTCCGCGGCGATCTCGGCGTTCGACAGGCCCCGGGCCACCAGCTTCAGCACCTCGACCTCACGCTCGGTCAGCGTGTGCAGGGTGTCCGGCACGGGCTCCTCACCCGACGGCAGATGCGTGGCGTACTTGTCCAGCAGCCGGCGCGTGATGCTCGGCGCCAGCAACGCCTCCCCGGCCGCCACGACCCGGATCGCCTGCACCAGCTCATGGGCCGGCGCGTCCTTCAGCAGGAAACCGCTGGCACCGGCGCGCAGCGCCTCCACCACGTACTCGTCGAGGTCGAAGGTGGTCAGCACCAGCACCTTCGCCGGGCCGTCCCGGCCCGGGCCGGTGATCTGCCGGGTCGCCTCCACCCCGTCCATCCGCGGCATGCGGATGTCCATCAGCACCACATCGGGCTGCAGGGCCCGCACCTGGTCCAGGGCCTGGAGGCCGTCCCCGGCCTCGCCGACGACCGCGATGTCCTGCTCGGCCTCCAGGATCATCCGGAAGCCGGTGCGCAACAGCGGCTGGTCGTCGACCAGTAGGACACGGATGGCCACGTAAGTCTCCTTCGCTAGTCCGGCCCCATTCTGCCCTGCGCACCCTCCGCGGACCCGGCCGCCCTCGACGCCGGCGGATACGGCGGGGGAGTGCCGCCGAACTCCGGGCAGTGCGCCTGGTGGTCGCACCAGCCGCACAGCTTCGTCGGGCGCGGCCGCCAGTCCCCGGTCTCCGTCGCCAGCCGGATCGCGTCCCACAGCGCGAGCAACTTGCGCTCCACCTGCCGCAGGTCCGCCGGCACCGGGTCGTACGTCAGCACGTCACCGCTGCCCAGGTAGACCAGTTGCAGCCGGCGCGGGACGACCCGCTTCAGCCGCCACACGACGAGCGCGTAGAACTTCATCTGGAACAGGGCGCCCTCGGCGTACTCGGGCCGGGGCGCCTTTCCGGTCTTGTAGTCGACGATCCGGACCTCGCCGGTCGGCGCCACGTCCACCCGGTCGATGATGCCGCGCAGCGTCAGCCCCGACTCCAGCTCCGCCTCGACGAACAGCTCCCGCTCGGCCGGCTCCAGCCGCGTCGGGTCCTCCAGCGAGAACCAGCGCTCCACGAGCCGCTCCGCCTCGCTCAGCCAGGTCGCCAGCCGCTCGCCGTCCGGATCGTCGGCGAACAGCTCCCTCACCTCCGGCCGGGTCTCCCGCAGCCGGTCCCACTGCGCCGGAACCAGCGACCTGGCGCGCGGCACGGTCCGCTCGGCCGGCGGAGCGTCGAACAGCCGCTCCAGCACCGCGTGCACCAGCGTGCCCCTGGTCGCCGCCGGGCTCGGCTTCTCCGGCAGCCGGTCGATCACCCGGAACCGGTACAGCAGCGGGCACTGCATGAAGTCACTGGCACGGGAGGGGGACAGCGAGGCGGGCCGTATCGCCGGGGCACCGCCCGACGGGGAGGGCCCGGGGGAGACGGGGAGGCCGTCGGTGCCGGTGCCGGCGTCGGCGTCGGCGTCGGTGGTGGTCCCGTTGACCGCGTCGGCGCCGGCCTCGGCACCGGCCGCGGTCGCGGTGCCGACGGCGCCCGCCGAGCCGGGGTCCACCGCCGTCCCGCCGGACCCCGGCACCGTCTCCGGGGCCGGCGCGGTCATCTCCTCGCTGCTGCTCTCCATGCCACAGACCATACGGGTCGCCACTGACAGTGACCCGGCCACGGGCCACGACCGGGGCGGCGGCCGGTGAGACACGGGGGGTGCCGGGCGGAACACCGCCCGAGCGCCGCATACCATCGGTCAAAGACCCTTCCGCCCGGCAGGAGCGGGAGTTGCTTCGAACGAGGGGACACCGTGGTGGAAAGCGGCGGGAGCGGGCGGCCACGCCGGGCCGACGAACAGCCGGCGACCGGGCATCCCACAGAGCCCGCGGCTCAGCCGACCGGCACACCCGGCCAGCCCCCGGCGGACGAGCGCCCCACCCAGCAGCCGCCGGCGGACACGACGACCGGGTCCGGTCCCACCACGCCCGGACCCCGGCCGACCGAGGACCACGCCTCCGGCCCCGACGCCCCCCGTGAGCACGATCCGGACACGGCCGACTCCCCCTCCGACCCCGACACCGCAGCCGCCGACGCCCCGCGGCCCGCCGACCCACCTCACCCGCCGCCGGCCCCCGCGGACCACCCGTCACCGGACGGCCCCACCGCCCCGGGCACCGCCCCCGCCCCCGGCGACCACCAGCGCACCGGCGACCACCACCGGACCCTCGCCCACACGCCCGCACACACCCCCGCGCGCCCCCACGGCGCCGGCGACGAGGCGACGGCGGCCAGACCGCGGCCCCCGCAGCGGGCCCCCGAACCGCGCGGCGGGCTGCTCATGGGACGGCCCTTCGGCGTCCCCGTGTACGTGGCCCCCAGCTGGTTCCTCGTCGCCGCGCTGATCACCTGGGTCTTCGGCGGCCAGCTCGACCGGGTGCTGCCGGAACTCGGCGCCGCCCGCTACCTGGTCTCGCTCTTCTTCGCGGTCGCGTTCTACGCCTCCGTCCTCGTCCACGAACTCGCGCACACGATCGCCGCCCTCCGCTTCAAGCTCCCCGTCCGCCGCATCCAGCTGCAGTTCTTCGGCGGCGTCTCCGAGATCGAGAAGGAGGCCGAGACCCCGGGACGCGAGTTCGTGCTCGCCTTCGTCGGCCCCCTGTTCTCCCTCCTGCTGGCCGGCCTCTTCTACCTCGCCCTGCGCCCCGTGGAACCCGGCACCGTCCCCGGCGTACTGCTCGCCGGCCTGATGATCTCCAATCTCATCGTGGCGGTCTTCAACCTGCTCCCCGGCCTGCCCCTGGACGGCGGCCGGATGCTCCGCGCCGTCGTCTGGAAGATCACCGGCAGGCCCATGAGCGGCACCGTCGCCGCAGCCTGGGTCGGCCGCGCGCTCGCCGTCTCCGTCCTGATCGGCCTGCCGCTGCTCACCCAGTCCGGCGCCCTCGGCTCCCCGGCCGAGGACAGCGTCGGCATGGACACCGTCACCGACGCCCTGCTCGCCGCCATCCTCGCCGCGATCATCTGGACCGGCGCCGGCAACAGCCTGCGCATGGCCCGCCTGCGCGAACACCTCCCCGAACTGCGCGCCCGCAACCTCACCCGCCGCGCCGTACCGGTCGGGACCCACACCCCCCTCTCCGAGGCCCTGCGCCGCGCCAACGACGCCGGCGCACGCGCCCTGGTCGTCGTCGACGCCCAGGGCGAACCCGTCTCCCTCGTCCGCGAGGCCGCCATCGTCGGCGTACCGGAACACCGGCGGCCCTGGGTCGCCGTCAGCGGTCTCGCGGCGGACCTCACCGACGGCATGCGCGTCTCCGCCGAACTCGCGGGCGAAGACCTCCTGGACGCCCTGCGCGCCACCCCCGCCACCGAGTACCTGGTCGTCGAGGAGACCGGCGAGATCTACGGCGTCCTGTCCGCCGCCGACGTCGAGCGGGCCTTCGTCAAGGCCATGGCCCGCCCCAGCTGACCCCGCGCGTGGTCGGCCACCCCCGCAAACCCCGGTACTCTGGTCACATGTCCGAACCGACCGGTGCCGCCCGCAGGCGCGGGCCCTTCAAGGTCGGGGACCAGGTACAGCTGACCGACCCCAAGGGCCGCCACTACACGTTCACGCTCGAGGCCGGGAAGAACTTCCACACCCACAAGGGTTCCTTCCCGCACGACGAACTGATCGGCGCTCCCGAGGGCAGCGTTGTCCGCACCACCGGGAACGTCGCCTACCTCGCGCTGCGCCCCCTGCTCCCCGACTACGTCCTGTCCATGCCCCGCGGGGCAGCCGTCGTCTACCCGAAGGACGCGGGGCAGATCCTCGCCTTCGCCGACATCTTCCCCGGCGCCCGCGTCGTCGAGGCCGGCGTCGGCTCCGGCTCGCTCAGCAGCTTCCTGCTGCGCGCCATCGGCGACCAGGGCATGCTGCACTCCTACGAGCGCCGCGAGGACTTCGCCGACATCGCCCGGCAGAACGTCGAGCGCTACTTCGGCGGCCCCCACCCCGCCTGGCAGCTCACCGTCGGCGACCTCCAGGACAACCTCTCCGACACCGACGTCGACCGCGTCATCCTCGACATGCTCGCCCCCTGGGAGTGCCTGGAGGCCGTCTCCAAGGCGCTCGTCCCCGGCGGCATCGTGTGCTGCTACGTCGCCACCACCACCCAGCTCGCCCGGACCGTGGAGTCCATCCGCGAGATCGGCTGCTTCAACGAGCCGACCGCCTGGGAGACCATGATCCGCAACTGGCACATCGAGGGCCTGGCCGTCCGCCCCGACCACCGGATGATCGGCCACACCGGCTTCCTCCTCACCGCCCGCCGCCTCGCCGACGGAGTCGAGCCGCCCATGCGCCGGCGCCGCCCCGCCAAGGGCGCCTACGGCGAGGACTACTCCGGCCCCAACGCCGACGGTGGCATGGGCCGCTGACGCGCCCCCACCCACCGCACACCACGGCAACGACACGACGCCGTGGCCGAGTTCCCGGACCCCCGCGGAACTCGGCCACGGCGTCGAAGCGTTGACCGCCCGCCCGCGCAGCCGCGGCACACCGCCCGACGCCGCACCGGGCACCCGACCGAACCCCCGCGTTCCCGGCCCGACCTGGCACCCCCGGCGTTCCCACGACCTGTGACGTGTGGCACCATGCTGGCCACCCCCACCACCGGCACCGCCCTCACAGGAGACACGCCTAGTGCAGCACTCCGTCGTCCCGGAACTGGCGCACACCCACGCCCGGCCCATCCACTGGGTCGCGACCGCGGCCGCGGTCGCCGGCGTGGTGGCCCTCTCCTCGGTCCTGCAGCCCGACCCCGCCCGCGCCGCCCAGTCGAACGCCCCGCACACCAAGTCGGCGCCCGCCCCCGCCGCCGCCCCCGCCACCACCGGAGTCGACTTCCCCGTCGAGTGCGGCCCGGTCCAGGCCCTGGTGATGCGCACCGCCTCCGGCGACCTCGACGGCGACGGCCGCCCCGAGACGGTCGCCGTCGTCCACTGCGACGCACCCATGGGCACCCCACCCGACGGCGTGTACGTGCTCACCCGGGGGGACGGCGCCGTCCACGCGCGCGTGGTCGCCACCCTCGTGGACCCCGGGGACCGCTCCACCGTCACGGAACTCTCCGTCACCGACGGAGCCGTCCGGGCCACCCTCCTCGGCTACTCGTCGGCCGACGTGCCCAGTTGCTGCCCGGACACCGAGGACACCGTCCAGTGGCGGTGGCAGCACGGCACGTTCGTCCGCTCGACCCCCGCGGGCACCCACGCCGTCTGAAGCTCGGCGAATGCGGTGAACGGCGAATGTGACGAACGAGACAGGGTGTGAGAAATCAGACAAGCGTCACCGAGCGTGCCCGTCCCGTCACCCGGCGTCGGGGCCGTACACCTCGACCCTGTCCGAAACCCGCCGCACATGGATGCAGTCGCCCGGACACTCCCGCGCCGAGTCCACCACGTCCGTCAGCAGCGGCAGCGGCACCGGCGTCGTCGCCCCCCTGTCCTGCAGAAGCTCGTCGTCGGCGCCCTTCACGTACGCCAGACCGTCGATGTCCAGCTCGAACACCTCCGGCGCGTACTGGGCGCAGATACCGTCACCGGTACAGAGATCCTGATCGATCCAGACCTCCAGCGCCTCACCGCCGGCCCCGGTCTCCTGCTGCACGCTCATGTCTCCTGCCGTTTACGGTCGAGCCCCACGGGAACGAAGCAGGCTCTGACGGGTGTTGAACACTTCGACCCTACCCTCGGCCGCTTCCCCACCATGTTCGGTGGGTATTCCCCTGGCGTGAGGGAGAGCGCAAGGGTGAAGATCGGACACACCCCGACAGTCTTTGTGATCTAGGGGTTTCAATCGACACCCACCCAGGTAGGGTCTGGAAGCGTCCAGCTCCCCTTGGAGGAGGTGAGGACCGTGGCAGCCCACGACGACGACATGAACCGCGGCATCCGCCCGGGACGCGGGTCCGACGACCCGGCCGGGCAGATCGCCTATCTCGAGCAGGAGATCGCCGTCCTGCGACGCAAGCTCGCCGACTCTCCGCGACACACGAGGATTCTCGAAGAGCGGATCGTCGAGCTGCAGACCAACCTGGCCGGCGTGTCCGCCCAGAACGAGCGACTCGCCAACACGCTCCGCGAGGCCCGCGACCAGATCGTGGCCCTCAAGGAGGAAGTCGACCGGCTCGCCCAGCCACCGGCCGGCTTCGGTGTCTTCCTGCAGGCGAACGAGGACGGCACCGCCGACATCTTCACCGGCGGCCGCAAACTGCGGGTGAACGTCAGCCCCAGCGTCGACCTCGACGACCTGCGCCGCGGCCAGGAAGTCATGCTCAACGAAGCGCTCAACGTGGTCGAAGCCATGAAGTTCGAGCGCGTCGGGGACATCGTCACCCTCAAGGAGATCCTCGAGGACGGCGAGCGAGCCCTGGTACTCGGGCACACCGACGAGGAACGGGTGGTCCGGCTCGCCGAGCCCCTGCTCGACGTCACCATCCGCGCCGGCGACGCCCTGCTGCTCGAACCCCGCTCCGGCTACGTCTACGAGGTCGTCCCCAAGAGCGAGGTCGAGGAACTCGTCCTCGAAGAGGTGCCCGACATCGGCTACGAGCAGATCGGCGGTCTGGGCAACCAGATCGAGATGATCCGCGACGCCGTCGAGCTCCCCTACCTCTACCCCGACCTGTTCAAGGAGCACGAACTGCGCCCGCCCAAGGGCGTCCTGCTCTACGGTCCCCCCGGATGCGGCAAGACGCTCATCGCCAAGGCGGTCGCCAACTCGCTGGCCAAGAAGGTCGCCGAGGTCACCGGCCAGGCCGCCGGCAAGAGCTTCTTCCTCAACATCAAGGGGCCCGAGCTCCTCAACAAGTACGTCGGCGAAACCGAGCGCCAGATCCGCCTGGTCTTCCAGCGAGCCCGCGAGAAGGCCAGCGAGGGCACCCCCGTGATCGTCTTCTTCGACGAGATGGAGTCCCTCTTCCGCACCCGAGGCTCCGGCGTCAGCTCGGACGTGGAGAACACCATCGTCCCCCAGCTGCTCGCCGAGATCGACGGTGTCGAGGGCCTGCAGAACGTGGTCGTGATCGGCGCCTCCAACCGCGAGGACATGATCGACCCCGCGATCCTGCGCCCCGGCCGCCTCGACGTCAAGATCAAGATCGAGCGCCCGGACGCCGAGGCCGCCAAGGACATCTTCGGCAAGTACCTCACCGAGCGCCTCCCGCTCCACTCCGACGACGTCGCCGAGCACGCCGGCGACAAGGGATCCACGGTCCAGGGCATGATCCAGACCGCAGTGGAACAGATGTACGCCGAATCCGAGGAGAACCGCTTCCTGGAGGTCACCTACGCCAACGGCGACAAGGAAGTCCTCTACTTCAAGGACTTCAATTCCGGCGCCATGATCGAGAACATCGTGGGCCGCGCCAAGAAAATGGCGATCAAGGACTTCCTGGAGAAGAACCAGAAGGGCCTCCGCGTCTCCCACCTCCTCCAGGCATGCGTGGACGAGTTCAAGGAGAACGAGGACCTGCCCAACACCACCAACCCGGACGACTGGGCCCGGATCTCCGGAAAGAAGGGCGAGCGGATCGTCTACATCCGCACCCTGATCACCGGAAAGCAGGGCGCGGACACCGGACGCTCCATCGACACGGTGGCCAATACCGGACAGTACCTGTAGGACACGGGCGGCTGCGGGTGCCCTCAGCGGGTACCCGCAGCCGACTGTTTTTCCGGCCACGACCGGACCAAGGGCGACCGACGCAATGACGCAAATGATCTCCCCACCAGCGCAAAGGCGTTCTAGGCTCTTTCGTACCGCCGGGTCGCGCAGTGCGGGGACGGGCACCGCACTGCCGCTCGAGCACGAGCGGTACGTGAGCGGCGCCCACGACCGAGGGTGCCGCCGGGCAAGGAGGGCCGCATGACCGTACGGCGAGTAATGGGCATCGAGACGGAGTACGGGATCTCCGTCCCCGGCCACCCCAACGCCAATGCCATGCTCACCTCGTCCCAGATCGTCAACGCCTACGCGGCGGCGATGCACCGGGCCCGCCGGGCCCGCTGGGACTTCGAGGAGGAGAACCCGCTACGGGACGCCCGGGGCTTCGACCTGGCCCGAGAGGCCGCCGACGCCAGTCAGCTCACCGACGAGGACATCGGCCTCGCCAACGTCATCCTGACCAACGGGGCACGCCTCTACGTCGACCACGCACACCCCGAGTACAGCGCCCCGGAGGTCACCAACCCCCGCGACGCCGTCCTCTGGGACAAGGCCGGCGAGCGGATCATGGCCGAGGCCGCCGAGCGGGCCGCCGCGCTCCCGGGCGCCCAGCCCATCCACCTCTACAAGAACAACACCGACAACAAGGGCGCCTCCTACGGCACGCACGAGAACTATTTGATGAAGCGGGAGACCGCCTTCTCGGACATCGTGCGCCACCTGACGCCCTTCTTCGTCTCCCGCCAGGTCTTCGCGGGCGCCGGTCGCGTCGGCATCGGGCAGGACGGCCACGAACACGGCTTCCAGCTCAGCCAGCGCGCCGACTACTTCGAGGTCGAGGTCGGCCTGGAGACCACCCTCAAACGGCCGATCATCAACACCCGCGACGAACCCCACGCCGACGCGGAGAAGTACCGCCGCCTGCACGTGATCATCGGCGACGCCAACCTGTCGGAGATCTCCACCTACCTCAAGCTGGGCACGACCTCCCTGGTCCTGGCCATGATCGAGGACGGCTTCATCGCCGTCGACCTGGCCGTGGAACAGCCCGTGCGCACCCTGCACCAGGTCTCCCACGACCCCTCCCTCAAGCGCCTGGTCACCCTCCGCAGCGGCCGCACACTCACCGCGGTGCAACTGCAGATGGAGTACTTCGAGCTCTCCCGCAAGTACGTGGAGGAGCGCTACGGAGCCGACGCCGACGACCAGACCAAGGACGTCCTGGCGCGCTGGGAGGACACCCTGACCCGCCTGGAGAACGACCCCATGAGCCTCGCCGGCGAACTCGACTGGGTCGCCAAACGAGAGCTCATGGAGGGCTACCGGCGCCGCGACGAACTCGACTGGGACGCCGCGCGCCTGCACCTCGTAGACCTCCAGTACGCCGACGTACGGCCGGAGAAGGGCCTGTACAACCGGCTCGCCGCACGCGGCAGGATGAAGCGCCTGCTGGACGAGGAGGACGTCGAGCGGGCCAAGACCACGCCGCCCGAGGACACCCGCGCCTACTTCCGGGGCCGCTGCCTGGAGCAGTACGCCGACGACGTGGCCGCGGCCTCCTGGGACTCCGTGATCTTCGACCTCCCCGGCCGCGACTCGCTCCAGCGCGTTCCAACCCTCGAACCGCTTCGCGGAACGCGAAATCACGTCAAAGCGCTCCTCGACCGGTGCCGTACGGCAGAAGACCTGGTCAGGGTGCTGTCGGGAGGCTGAACGGGTACGCGGCCGGTCCGGGCGCGCAGGGTGGAAACCCTCGTGCCCGGGAATCATGGAGAGGAACCCCACGCGTTGCAGCAACCGTGGGGCCGATGTCAGACCGGGCTTGTAGGGTCTGATCATCACCGATCGGCAGGAAAGCCGACCTGTCGACCATGTCGGGCTAACTGAGCGGGGTGAGGGTTATGGCGACCAAGGACACCGGCGGCGGCCAGCAGAAGGCGACGCGCTCCACCGAGGAGGTCGAGGAGCAGGCGCAGGACGCGCAGGCTTCGGAGGACCTCAAGGAGCGGCAGGAGAAGCTGAGCGACGACGTGGACTCCGTCCTGGACGAGATCGATGACGTCTTGGAGGAGAACGCCGAGGACTTCGTTCGAAGTTTCGTTCAAAAAGGCGGCGAGTAGCCTTCGAATGGAAGGTAACGGGGGCGCTTGAGTTGGCAAGCGAAGAAGGCCTGAAGTGCTGTGTGCGGTGTGGTGAGTACAAGCCGCGCGCAGCCTTCCACCGCAGGCGGTCCAATCTGGATGGTCTGCAGCAACACTGCCGGGATTGCGCGTCGGACTATCACCGGAAGCGTCACTCTCAAGTGCGGCGAGGTCAGGCCGTGGAGCGAGTGGCACCGCAACGCGACCGCCTCGGACGGGCTGTCGACGCGCTGCAAGGCCTGCCGAGCCGCAGAGGGCCGAGCGGGCCACTTGGAGCGTCAGTACGGCCTCACCGAAGCCCAGCGCGACGAGATGGTCGCCGCTCAGAAGGGGCTCTGTGTGATCTGTCTGAGAGCCCCGGCCGTTCATGTGGATCACTGCCACGAGACGGGTAGGGTCCGTGGCGTAATGTGCTTCAACTGCAATTCGGCCATCGGCAAGTTGGGGGACGACCCCGACGCCGCCCGCCGGGCCGCCGCATACTTGGAAGGAATCGCGTGGAAGCCAACACTCGTAGCACCGGGCGTCTACCAGCTGCCTTCCTGACGCCTGGGTCCTCGTCCTTCATGGACTTCCTGTCGGAGCACCAGCCGGAGCTGCTGCCCGGCAACCGGCAGCTGCCGCCCACGCAGGGGGTGATCGAGGCGCCGCACGGGACGACGATCGTGGCGGTGACCTT
This sequence comes from Streptomyces sp. bgisy159, assembly GCF_057707805.1. Classification (NCBI taxonomy): domain Bacteria; kingdom Bacillati; phylum Actinomycetota; class Actinomycetes; order Kitasatosporales; family Streptomycetaceae; genus Streptomyces; species Streptomyces sp. bgisy159. Next base: position 94,147 of record NZ_JBYIQX010000007.1, read on the forward strand.
CCCGGGGGGCGTCGTCCTGGCCGGTGACCGGCGGGCGACCATGGGGAACGTGATCGCGCAGCGGGACATCGAGAAGGTGTTCCCCGCCGATGAGTACTCCGCCGTCGGTATCGCCGGAACCGCCGGCCTGGCCGTCGAGATGGTCAAGCTGTTCCAGCTGGAGCTGGAGCACTTCGAGAAGGTCGAGGGCGCCCAGCTGTCCCTGGAGGGCAAGGCGAACCGTCTGTCGACCATGATCCGGTCCAACCTGGGCATGGCGATGCAGGGCCTGGCCGTCGTGCCGCTGTTCGCCGGGTACGACGTGGACCGCGCCAAGGGGCGGATCTTCTCGTACGACGTGACGGGCGGCCGGTCGGAGGAGCATGGCTACGCGGCCACCGGCTCGGGTTCGATCTTCGCCCGGGGCGCCATGAAGAAGCTGTTCCGCGGCGACCTGAGCGAGTCCGAGGCCACCACGCTCGTGGTGCAGGCGCTGTACGACGCGGCCGACGACGACTCGGCGACCGGTGGTCCCGACGTCGCGCGCCGGATCTACCCGATCGTCACCGTGATCACCGAGGACGGTTTCCGCCGGCTCACCGAAGAGGAGGCCTCCGAGATCGCCCGCTCGGTGCTGGAGCGCCGGCTGGAGCAGCCGGACGGTCCGCGGGCCGCCCTGCTGTAGCCGGCCGCCCCTGTTGCAAGGTGATCCAGTGACTTCCACAGAAAGGGACGGATAACCGGTGTCGACGCCGTTCTATGTCTCACCCCAGCAGGCGATGGCCGACCGCGCGGAGTACGCGCGCAAGGGCATCGCCCGTGGCCGCAGCCTGGTCGTGCTGCAGTACGCCGACGGCATCGTGTTCGTCGGCGAGAACCCGTCCCGCGCGCTGCACAAGTTCAGCGAGATCTACGACCGGATCGGCTTCGCCGCCGCCGGCAAGTACAACGAGTACGAGAACCTCCGCATCGGCGGTGTCCGCTACGCCGACCTGCGTGGTTACACCTATGACCGCGACGATGTCACGGCTCGCGGCCTGGCCAACGTGTACGCCCAGACGCTGGGCACGATCTTCTCCTCGGCGGCGGAGAAGCCGTACGAGGTGGAGCTGGTGGTGGCCGAGGTGGGGGAGACCCCGGAGGGCGACCAGATCTACCGGCTGCCGCACGACGGTTCGATCGTCGACGAGCACGGCTCGGTGGCGGTCGGTGGCAACGCCGAGCAGATCAGCGGCTATCTGGACCAGCGGCACCGGGACGGCATGACATTGGCCGAGGCCCTGAAGCTGGCGGTGCAGGCACTCTCGCGCGACACCAACGGCACGCAGCGGGAGATCCCCGCCGAGCGCCTGGAGGTGGCGGTGCTGGACCGCACGCGGCCGCAGAAGCGCAAGTTCAAGCGGATCGTCGGCGCGCGGCTGTCGCGGCTGCTGGAGTCCGGCGGCGCGGCGTCCGAGGCGGAGGATTCCGAGGAGGAGGGCTCCGGGGAGGACTGAGGCCGGCCGGAGGGGGCGCCGCCGCCCGACCGTTTCCGTCCGCTTCCATCCGTCGTGCCCCGGCCGTCTCTGCGGCTGGGGCACGAAGCGTCTCAGGAGGCTCTGGGCGCCCCGGTGGAGCCTCGGACGACCAGGTCGACGGGGATGTCCCCGGCGTCCGGCGTACGGCCGTCCAGGACCGCCAGGAGGGCGTGCATGCCGCGTTCCCCGAACAGCTCGGCGTCCAGGCGGACGGTGGTCAGTTCGGGGTCGAGGGCGGCGGCCAGAGCGATGTCGTCGACCCCGGTCACGGAGATGTCGTCGGGGATGCGCAGTCCGCGTCGGCGTACGGCCTTGTAGACGCCCGCGGCCAGCTTGTCGTCGTCGCAGACGACCGCGGTGGGCAGGGGGCCGGTGGTGGTGAGGGCGGCCTCCGCGGCGGACAAGGCGCCGTCGATGCTCATCGGGGTGCGGGCGGTGCGCAGTGTGGTGCCCGGGACCGCGGCGAGGCGGGCGGCGAGTTCCCGCGCGCGCACCTCGAAGGTCCAGGAGGGGATGTCGGCCGCCACGTGGAGGAAGCGGCGGTGGCCGAGGTCCAGCAGGTGTTCGGCGGTCCGGCGGACGCCGTCGGTGATGTCGAGGTTGACGGTGGCCGCGCCGAGGCTGCCGGCGGGATCGCTGTCGAGCATGACCAGGGGGAGCTGGTCGCCGCGGATGGCGGTGAGGGCGTCGGCGGCCATGGAGGAGGCGATGACGCCGTCGAGGGCGGCCGGGGCGGAGGCGAAGGGGTCGCGGGCGGGGCCGATGCCCTCGGGTGAGGGGTAGAGGACGACGCCGAAGCCGTGGTCGGCGGCGACACGGGCGGCGCCGGTGTAGACGCCGGCGAAGAACTCTGTGGTCAGCGCGGGTACCACCAGCAGGACGGTGCGGGTGCGGCCCAGGCGCAGGTTGCGCGCGGCCAGGTTCGGCCGGTAGCCGAGTTCCCGGGCGGCTTCGCGCACGCGTTCCGCGGTGGTCCGGGAGACCCGGCCGCGCCACTTGTCGCCGAGGACCAGGGAGACGGCGGCCTGGGAGACTCCGGCGGCCTGTGCGACATCACGGCTGGTGGGGCGGGTGCTGCCTGGTGGCACCGGGGGCCTGCTCTTTCGTGTGGGTCGCGGGTGTCCTGGTGGTGCGCGGAGAAGGGATGCACCGGACGGCGCGCGTCTGGACTGGTGAACAGCGGCCATGGTACGTATGACGGTGGACGTTATACGTAAAACTCCGGGGTGGGCGAGAGCCCCGGCGAGCCGATGGAGGCAAGGCCATGGCCGCTGGCTACCTGGAGATCCTCAAGGCGCCGCACGCGGCACGGCTGCTCACCGGCACTCTGGTGGGCCGACTGCCGAACGCCACGGCCGCCATCGCGATCGTGCTCTTCGTGCGCGCGGAGGGCGGCAGCTACAGCCTCGCCGGAGCGCTCGCGGCGGTGTACGGCGTCGCCAACGCCGTCGGGCAGCCGTTGCTCGGGCGACTGGTCGATCTGCGCGGCCAGCCGCGCGTCCAACTGCCCGCCGCGCTGGCCTCGGCGCTCGCGATGGCCGTCTTCGCGTTCACGGGGCCGCAGCCGCTGCTCGTCGCCCATGCGGCCGTCGCGGCCGCCGGCCTGTTCACGCCCCCGCTGGAGGGCGGTCTGCGGGCGTTGTGGCCGTCCGTGCTGCGCCGCGAGGACCAGGTGCACACGGCGTACGCCATGGACGCGGTGGCCCAGGAGGTGATGTTCACCGTCGGCCCGCTGCTGGTGACGCTGTGTGTGTCGCTGTGGTCGGCGCAGGCCGCGCTGCTGGTGCTCAACGCGCTCGGCGTGCTCGGCGCGCTGACCGTGGTGGTGTCGCCTCCGTCGCGCGCGTGGCGCTCCGCCCCGCGCGAGGCGCACTGGCTCGGCGCGCTGCGCTCACCGGGCCTGCTCGCGCTGCTCGGCGCCTTCCTGTTCGTGGGCATGGCGCTCGGTTCGATCACGGTCGCCTCCGTGCCGTACGCGGACGACCACGGCGGGGACGCGGTCTACGGCTGGCTGATGGCGGCCCTCGGCCTGGGCGCGCTGGCCGGCGGGCTGGTGTACGGGGCGCGGTCCTGGCCGGGGGTGCCGGAGCGGCGACTGCGGTTCCTGGTGGCCTTCCTGGCGGTGTGTTACGTGCCGCTGACGCTGATGCCGGGCGCGCCGGCCATGGTGGCGCTGACCGCGCTCGCCGGCGTGTTCCTCGCGCCGGCCATCGCCTGCGCGTTCGTCATCGTGGACCGGCACGCGCCGGCCGGCACGGTCACCGAGGCGTTCTCCTGGCTGGTGACGACCTTCACGGTCGGCGCGTCGGTGGGGACGGGGCTGACGGGGCCGGTCGTGGAGGCGGGCGGGGCGCAGTGGGGTTTCGCGGTTCCGAGTGTCGCGGGCGGCGTGTCGCTGCTGGTTCTGCTGGCCACGGGGCGGGTAATGGCAGCGCCCGTCGCACACACGGTTGTTGCGTCTTCATCGGAAAATGATCCAAACCGAGCCGTCGAACCCCGTTTCAGTTCCGGGGATCGGGCGTAATGTTCACTCATGGACCGCCGCATTTTCGGGCTGGAGAACGAGTACGGCGTCACGTGCACGTTCAGGGGACAGCGCCGTCTGTCGCCTGACGAGGTGGCGCGGTACCTCTTCCGCCGTGTCGTGTCATGGGGCCGCAGCAGCAATGTGTTTCTGCGGAACGGAGCCCGTCTCTATCTGGACGTCGGCTCGCACCCGGAATACGCGACACCCGAATGTGACAACGTGATCGAACTGGTCACCCACGACAAGGCCGGCGAGCGCATTCTCGAAGGGCTCCTGGTCGACGCGGAACGCCGCCTGCACGAGGAGGGGATCGCGGGCGACGTCTACCTTTTCAAGAACAACACCGACTCGGCGGGCAACTCCTACGGCTGCCACGAGAACTACCTGGTGGCCCGGCACGGGGAGTTCTCACGGCTCGCGGACATCCTGATCCCGTTCCTGGTGACACGGCAGCTGCTGTGCGGTGCGGGCAAGGTGCTGCAGACGCCGCGCGGGGCCGTCTACTGCGTCAGCCAGCGGGCCGAGCACATCTGGGAGGGCGTCTCCTCGGCGACGACCCGCTCGCGCCCCATCATCAACACCCGCGACGAGCCGCACGCGGACGCCGAGCGCTACCGGCGGCTGCACGTCATCGTCGGTGACTCCAACATGTCCGAGACGACCATGCTGCTCAAGGTCGGCGCGACCGACCTGGTGCTGCGCATGATCGAGGCGGGCACGGTGATGCGCGACCTCACCCTGGAGAACCCGATCCGCGCGATCCGCGAGGTCAGCCACGACATCACCGGGCGGCGCAAGGTGCGGCTGGCGAGCGGCCGCGAGGCCTCCGCGCTGGAGGTGCAGCGCGAGTACTACGAGAAGGCCGTGGACTTCTGCGAGCGCCGCGGCATCCGCACCGGCACCGTCGAGCGGGTGCTGGAGCTGTGGGGCCGCACTCTGGACGCGATCGAGACGGAGGACCTGGACCGCGTCGGCACCGAGATCGACTGGGTGATCAAGTACAAGCTGCTCGAGCGCTACCGCGCCAAGCACAACATGACCATGTCGCATCCGCGGGTGGCGCAGATAGACCTCGCCTACCACGACATCCACCGGCGTCGTGGCCTGTACTACCTGCTGGAGAAGAAGGGGCAAGCGGCCCGGGTCTGCGACGACTTGAAGATCTTCGAGGGCAAGTCCGTGCCGCCGCAGACCACTCGGGCCCGGCTGCGCGGCGACTTCATCCGCAGGGCCCAGGAACAGCGCCGCGACTTCACCGTCGACTGGGTCCACCTCAAACTGAATGACCAGGCACAGCGGACCGTGTTGTGCAAGGACCCGTTCCGTTCGGTGGACGACCGGGTGGAGAAGCTCATCGCGGGCATGTGAGACCAGCCGTTCGGCGGAACGGGCACCGAGTCCCGGAACGCAACACGGGCGCCGTACGTTCTCCGTACGGCGCCCTTCTCACGCCGTAGAGTTGCGCGCACTCCCATCTGCAAGATCGACCGATTACGAGGCCCCCACCGTGCGCCGACGCTCCCTCCTCCTCGCTGCCGTTCCCGTAGGACTGGCCACGCTCGCCGGATGCGGTGACGAGAAGTCCGACTCCGGCACGGGGAGCGAGAGCGCGTCGCCCTCCGCTGCGGCGACGTCGGCGGCGCCCTCACCGAAGATCGTCGACGGGCCGCTGCCGGCGGTCACGGCGGGCACGAAGTTCGACGAGAAGCCGACGGTCGCCAAGGGCAGCGGGCAGCCGTCCGATCAGCTCGCGGTGAAGACCCTGATCGCGGGCGGCGGCCGCACGATCGCCGAGAAGGACTTCGTCGTCGCGAACTACCTCGGTCAGATCTGGGACAGCGGCAAGGTCTTCGACAACTCCTACGACCGCGACGCCCGCCTGGCGATCCAGCTGGCCGAGGGCAGCATCATCGACGGCTGGCGGTACGCGCTGGCGGGGAAGAAGGCGGGCAGCCGCGTCGAGATGGCGGTCCCGCCGACCTGGGGCTACGGCCCCACCGGCAACGAGCAGGCGGGCATCAAGGGCACCGACACGCTGGTGTTCGTGGTCGACGTGAAGGACACGTTCCCCACCAACAGCTCGGCCAAGGGCGAGAAGGTGGCCCAGGACGACCCCCAGCTGCCCAAGGCCGGCACCAACACCGACGGCAAGGCGCCGTCCATCGAGATCCCCAAGACCGACCCGCCGAAGAAGCTGGTGGCGACGTACGTCCTGGAGGGTGACGGCGAGGAGCTGACCGCCGACAGCAGCGCCCTGGTGCAGTACAAGGGCGTGGTCTGGGACACCGGCAAGGAGTTCGACTCCAGCTACGCCCGCGACACGCTGGCCTCGTTCGGGCTCGGTGAGGTCGTCAAGGGATGGGCACAGGGCCTGACCGGCAAGAAGGTCGGCAGCCGGGTCCTCATCGTGATCCCGCCGGAGCTCGGGTACGGAGACAACCCGCCGAGCGGCAGCGGTATCGAGAAGGACTCCACGATGGTGTTCACCGTGGACATCCTCGCGAAGCTGTGACGGGGCCGGGATGCAAGACTGTGCGTGTTGCCTTTCCGACAACAAGCAGGAGCTAGACACGTGAGCATCGACAAGCCCGAGATCGACTTCCCCGGCGGCCAGCCTCCGGCGGACCTCGAGATCAAGGACATCTGGGAGGGCGACGGCGAGGTGGCGAAGGCGGGCCAGACCGTCACCGTCCACTACGTGGGTGTCGCTTTCAGCACGGGCGAGGAGTTCGACGCCAGCTGGAACCGCGGTACTCCGTTCCGCTTCCCGCTCGGTGGCGGCCGCGTCATCAAGGGCTGGGACCAGGGTGTGCAGGGCATGAAGGTCGGCGGCCGCCGCCAGCTGACCATCCCGGCGCACCTCGCCTACGGCAACCAGAGCCCCACCCCGGCGATCAAGCCGGGTGAGACCCTGATCTTCGTGGTCGACCTGCTCGGCGTCTGAGCTGTAGCCGACCGGAGTCGATCATCTGGGGTCCATGCCTGTCCGGGCATGGGCCCTCGGCTTTTGCCGCGTGACTTCGGGACGGTACGGTCATCGTTCGTAAGCACCATAGGGAAGGCGAAGGGCGTCGATGGCCATTGCCAAGGCCGAGCGGCTGATGAACCTGGCGCTGTGCCTGCTCGGGACGCGCCGGCCTCTCAGCAAGCGGGAGCTGCGCGAATCCATCGAGGCATACGTCGAGGCCTTCGGGCCGGGGAGAGGCGCGGCCTTCGGGCCGGGGAGAGGCGCGGCCTTCGGGCCGGGGAGAGGCGCGGCCTTCGGGCCGGGCAGAGGTGCCGCCTCCGGGCCCGGAAAGGGTGCGGCCTCCGGGTCCGACCGTGGGGTTTCCGGGGACGACTCCTTCAACCGCATGTTCGAGCGGGACAAGGACGATCTGCGCGAGCTCGGCCTGGTCATCGAGACGGTGGAGAGCATCGACGGTGAGGTCGGCTATCTCGCCCGCCGGGACAGCAACCGCCTTCCGCCGATCACCCTGGACGCCGAGGAGGCCGCCGCCCTGGGCCTGGCCGCCAAGGTGTGGCAGCAGGCCCGGCTCGCCGGGGCCGCCTCCGGTGCCCTGCAGAAGCTGCGCGCCGCCGGTCTGCCCGAGGACGTCGACCCGTACGGCGCGCACGGTGCGCTGGAGCCGCGGATTCCCGTGCACGAGGTGGCGTTCGAACCGCTGATGCTCGCCTGCCGGGACCGTCGGCCGGTCGTCTTCGACTACCGCAAGGCCAACGCCGCGCACCCGGAGCCCCGGCACGTAGAGCCGTGGGCCCTGGAGTGCTGGCGGGGCCACTGGTATCTGGCGGGCTTCGACCGTGACCGTGGCGCCGAGCGGGTGTTCCGGCTGTCCCGGATCACCGGCAAGGTCCGCTCGCGCGGCGGCCGCTTCACCGTGCCGGTCCCCGATGTCGTCACCGTCCGTGAGACCGTGGCGAGCTGGGCGGGCGAGACCGCGGACCGCAGCGCGCGGATCCGGCTGCGCGCCGGTGCCGGTTACCCCCTTCGGGCGAAAGCCACCGTCGTCCGGGAACTCGGCGACGGCTGGGACGAGTTGGACATCCCGTACGGACACGGGCTGGATGCCTGGCTGGTGGAGTTCGGGCCGGACGTGGTGGTCCTGGAGCCCGCGGAGTTGCGGGCGGACGTCGTGGACCGGCTGAGTGCCGTGGCCAACGGCTGAGGGGGAGCGGAGCGAGACAGTGGCAGGCAAACCGGTCAGGCCGGCGAACGCGATCGACCAGACGCGGCGGATGCTGTCCCTGGTGACGTACCTCAGGGAGCGGCCCGGCGCACGGATCGAGGATGTCGCGCGCGCTTTCGGGATCACCGAGGACGAGCTGGTCTCGGACCTCGACGTGCTGCCCATGTGCGGCACCAGTTTCCGTGGCGGTGATCTGCTCGACATCGACACCGACGGTGAGCGCATCTGGTGGCACAACCCGGCCGCGCTGGGGGCGGAGGCCGCCGAGCCGCTGAGGCTGGCCGCCGACGAGGCGACCGCGTTGCTGGTGGCGGCGCGGGCGGTGGCCACGCTGCCGGGGCTGCGCGAGAGCGACCGGCAGGCCCTGCTGCGCGCCACCGCGAAGGTGGAGACGGCGGCCGGCGAGGCGGCGGGCGCCAGTTCCCGGCTGTCGGTGACCTTCGAGTCGGAGGGCGGCGTCTTCGCCGATGTCGACCGCGCCATCTCCGAGCGGCGGCGCCTGTGGATCCGCTACTACTCGCCCGCCCGGGACGAGGTCACCGAGCGCGAGATCGACCCCATCCGCCTGGTCAGCGTCGGGCACACCTATGTGGAGGCCTGGTGCCGCCGCTCCGAGGCGCGCCGTACCTTCCGGCTGGACCGGGTCGCCGAGATCAAGATCCTCGACGAGCCGTCCGCCCCGCCGGAGGTGGAGCTGCGGGACCTGTCGGAGGGCCTGGTGCAGCCGGCCGCCGAGGACCCGGAGGTCGTCGTGGAGGTGGGGCCCGGTGGCCGGTGGGTCGCCGAGTACTACCCCCACGACAGCGCCGAGGAGCTGCCGGACGGCGGGCTGCGGATCAGCCTGCGCACACCCGACCCGGCCTCGCTCAGACGGCTGGCGCTGCGGCTCGGCCGCGACGGGCGGATCGTCGCCCCGCGCGAGCTCGCCGAAAGCGCCCGCCGGGCGGCCCGCGAGGCGCTCGCCGCCTACGACGGCACGTCGGCGCGGCCGTCGCTGGGCAGCAGCGGCGGCGGCCCCGCGTTCGACCCGGCCGGCACCGGGACGACCGCGGACGCGGGGACGGGGCCCGGTACGGCGCCGGCTTCGCCGGCCGGGCCGGTCGGACGGTTCGAGGGACAGGAGCTGGGGTTGTGAGCGAGTCGGCGAGGTCCGGTGGGCGGGGTATCTCGGTGGCCTCCGCGTTCGCGGGGATGCGCAGTGTGGCCCCGGTGGTGTTCCGTGCCGGCTGCCCGGACTGCCGGGGCCGCTTCGAGCTCGCGGCGAGTGCGCTGCGGCTGGCCATCGGTGCCACGAGCCGTACCACCTTCTACTCCTTCACCTGCCCGGAGTGCGGCGTGGCCGTGCGCAAGCCGGCGGGGGAGCGGATCGTGGAGCTGCTCACGCGGGGCGGCGTGCGGACCCTGCGGCTGCGGTCCACCGTCTGAGCCGGGCCGGCACGAGGGCCTGCGGCGCAGGGTCTAGGCTCGACGTCATGTTCTGGGCGATGTTCGCGGTAGCCATGGGTTTTGTGGGACTCGCCGTCCTCGGGGTGCTCGCCGTGCGGGTGTTCCTGGAGGCGCGGCGGCTGGCCCTCCAGGTCACGGAGTCCGCCCGGCGCATCAACCGGGCGGCGGACGATCTGGAGCGGGCGGCGGTGAGCACGGCGCGCGCGGCGGACTCGCTCTGAGCCGCGCGGTAAGAGAGCCCTGTGAGTCCTGTCCGGAAAGCGATTTGGGTGACTTTCGCCCTCCCGGGCGGGTGCGCGCGACAGGTACGCTGCTGATCGCGGCCCGGAGAACGAGGCCCGGGCCGCTGACGGGAGTACGCACGGGGATTGCCTCACGTTCACCCCGGAGCGTTACGATCGCTGACAACACGATCGTTCGGACGCATGTCCGACCGCTCGGACAGCGCCCCCACCCAGCCGCCTCGGTGAGAAGGTAAAGACTTATGTTCGGAAAGCTCGGTGCTCCCGAGATCATTCTCATCCTCGTCGTCATCATCTTGCTGTTCGGCGCGAAGAAGCTTCCGGACATGGCCCGCTCCCTCGGCAAGTCCGCGCGCATCCTGAAGAGCGAGGCCAAGGCGATGAAGGACGAGGGCGGCAACTCCTCCTCCGCCCCGGCCGGCCCCCCGAACCCCGGCGAGGACACCCCCGCGCAGCGCACCATCCAGGCCGCCCCCGGCGACGTGACCAGCTCCCGGCCGGTCACCGAGCCGACGGACACCACCAAGCGCTGACGCAGGGCCGGTGACCTCCGGCCCGCCGCACGAGATGGGAACGTGGGTTGCTGAAGCCTGCCCGCAACAAGGAGAAGGATCCCGAGGGGCGGATGCCCCTCGCGGAACACCTCCGTGAGCTCCGCAACCGGCTCGCGAAGGCGCTGCTGGCCATCGTCCTGGTCACGATCGTCGCGGCCTTCTTCTACAAGGACATCATCAATTTCCTCACCCAGCCGATCCTGGACTCGGTCGGCTGTGCGAAGAGCTTCGAGGAGCTCGCGAAGAGTTCGGGCGAGGACCAGTGCGCCCGGATCACCATCAACGGCCTTCTCACGCCGTTCACGCTGGCCCTCCAGGTGTCGCTGATGGCCGGCGTCGTGTTCGCCTCCCCGGTCTGGCTCTACCAGCTGTGGGCGTTCGTCGCCCCCGGTCTGCACAAGCACGAGAAGAAGTACGCCCACGCGTTCGTCGGCACCGGTGTGCCGCTCTTCCTCGGCGGCGCCTACTTCGCCTACCGCGTCCTGCCGACCACCGCGAGCGTGCTGATCGAGTTCACCCCCGCGGGCGTCGACAACCTGCTGCCGCTCGACGACCTGCTCCAGCTCGTGACGCGCATGGTCGTCGTCTTCGGCCTCTCCTTCGAGCTGCCCCTGCTGCTGGTCATGCTCAACCTCACCGGCGTCATCACCGGCAAGCGGATGCTCGGCTGGTGGCGCGCGATGATCATCGGCATCACCGTCTTCGCCGCCGTCGCCACGCCCAGCACCGACCCGATCTCGATGCTGGCGCTCGCCGGCCCGATCTGGGTGCTGTACTTCGGCGCGGTCGCCTTCTCGCTGCTGAACGACCGGCGCCGGCGCCGCCGCGACGCCCTGGGACCCGCCGACGACGAGGCCTCCGAGCTGGACCTGACCCCCGAGGACATCGGCGAGGTCGAGGCGGTCACCACCAGCCGCTCCCTGCCCGAGCAGTCGAGCACGGACCGGGTCAACGGTTATGACGACGTGACCTGAGGGACGTCGGGGAACTCTTAGGGTCACTCCCGTGACCAGCGAGATCACCCTCTTCGTCAACCCCACCGCGGGCCGCGGCCGGGGCGCCGACGCGGCGCGGCCGGCCGCTTGCGCTCTCCGGGACGCCGGCCACCGCGTGCGCACGGTGGTCGGCGTGGACGCCCCCGACGCCCTGGCCCGCGCGCGGGACGCCGTCGCCGACGGCACCGGCGCCCTGGTCGCCGTCGGCGGCGACGGACTGGTCAACCTCGCCCTGCAGGCCGTGGCCGGCACCCGCACCCCGCTCGGAGTGGTCGCCGTGGGCACCGGCAACGACTTCGCCCGCGCCCTCGGTCTCCCGGTGCGCGACCCGGCCGCCGCCGGCCGGGCGGTCGCCGACGCGCTCAAGGGCTCCCGCGTCCGGGACATCGACCTCGGCCGGGTCGGCGACCGCTGGTTCGGCACCGTCCTGGCCTCCGGCTTCGACTCCCGCGTCAACGACCGGGGCAACCGCATGCGTCGGCCCGCCGGGCGGACCAAGTACGACCTGGCGATGCTCGCCGAGCTGGCCGCGTTCCGGCCCTTCGCGTACCGCATCCGGCTGGACGGCGGCGAGGTGCGCGAGATCGAGGCCACACTGGTAGCGATCGGCAACGGCTCCTCGTACGGCGGAGGTATGCGCATCTGCCCCGGCGCCGATCCCACCGACGGGCTGTTCGACGTCACCGTGGTCGGAGACTGCTCGCGCGCGACACTGCTGCGCGTCTTCCCGCGCGTCTACCGCGGCACCCACGTCGAACACCCCAAGGTCACCGTGTACCGGGCCGCGCAGGTGGAGATCGAGGCGCCCGGCATCACGGGGTACGCCGACGGGGAGCCGCTGGGCGCGCTTCCGCTGACCGCCCGCTGCGTGCCCGGCGCTGCTCGGGTCATCGGTCCGTGAGGTGCGGGGCCCGCACTCGGCCGGGCGGGTCCCGCACCGTGCACCGCGGCTCCGGGACGCAGGTGCCCCCGGTTCTCCGAGCCCTGGCTGCCGCACGTCGCTGAGCTGCGTGGATCCCGGGTTCGTACGGGATGGATCGGGATAATGATCGTCCTGTTGTCAGTGCGGCCCGGTACGCTCGAAAGCACGATGACACAGGACCTCTCACCGGCCGAGCGGTACGCGGCTGCGCGCAGGCGCGCTGCCGAGCAGGCCACCGCGCTCGCGTCGTTCCGCGAGATGTACGACTTCGGCCTCGACCCCTTCCAGATCGAGGCGTGCCAGGCGCTCGAGGCGGGCAAGGGCGTCCTGGTGGCCGCGCCCACCGGCTCGGGCAAGACGATCGTGGGCGAGTTCGCCGTCCACCTCGCCCTGCTGCAGGGCAAGAAGTGCTTCTACACCACGCCGATCAAGGCGCTGTCCAACCAGAAGTACGCCGACCTGTGCCGCCGTTACGGAGCGGCGAAGGTCGGCCTGCTCACCGGTGACAACAGCGTCAACTCCGACGCCCCGGTGGTCGTGATGACCACCGAGGTGCTGCGCAACATGCTCTACGCCGGTTCGCAGACCCTGATCGGGCTGGGGTACGTGGTCATGGACGAGGTCCACTACCTCTCCGACCGGTTCCGCGGCGCCGTGTGGGAGGAGGTGATCATCCACCTCCCCGAGTCGGTCACCCTCGTCTCCCTGTCGGCGACCGTGTCCAACGCCGAGGAGTTCGGCGACTGGCTGGACACCGTGCGCGGTGACACGGAGGTGATCGTCTCCGAGCACCGCCCGGTCCCGTTGTTCCAGCACGTCCTGGCCGGGCGGCGGATGTACGACCTGTTCGAGGAGGGGGAGGGCCACCGACGGGCGGTCAACCCCGACCTGGCCCGGCTGGCCCGCATGGAGGCCAGCCGCCCCTCGTACCAGGACCGCAGACGCGGCCGGTCCATGCGCGAGGCCGACCGCGAGCGCGAGCGCCGGCAGCGTTCGCGGGCGTGGACGCCGGGCCGCCCCGAGGTCATCGAGCGGCTCGACTCCGAGGGTCTGCTGCCCGCCATCACCTTCATCTTCAGCCGCGCCGCCTGCGAGGCCGCCGTCCAGCAGTGTCTGTACGCCGGACTGCGGCTCAACGACGAGGAGGCCCGGGAGCGGGTCCGCGCGCTCGTCGAGGAGCGCACCGCCGCCATCCCCGCCGAGGACCTGCACGTCCTCGGGTACTACGAGTGGCTGGAGGGCCTGGAGCGCGGTATCGCCGCCCATCACGCGGGCATGCTGCCGACGTTCAAGGAGGTCGTCGAGGAGCTGTTCGTCCGCGGCCTGGTCAAGGCCGTGTTCGCCACGGAGACACTGGCGCTGGGCATCAACATGCCCGCCCGCTCGGTGGTCCTGGAGAAGCTCGTCAAGTGGAACGGCGAGCAGCACGCCGACATCACCCCGGGCGAGTACACCCAGCTGACGGGCCGGGCCGGCCGCCGGGGCATCGACGTGGAGGGCCATGCGGTGGTGCTGTGGCAGCGCGGCATGAACCCCGACCACCTGGCCGGTCTCGCCGGCACGCGCACGTACCCGCTGCGGTCCAGCTTCAAGCCGTCGTACAACATGGCGGTCAATCTGGTCGAGCAGTTCGGGCGGCACCGCTCGCGCGAGCTGCTGGAGACCTCCTTCGCCCAGTTCCAGGCCGACCGCTCGGTGGTCGGGATCTCCCGGCAGGTGCAGCGCAACGAGGAGGGGCTGGAGGGCTACAAGGAGTCCATGACCTGCCACCTCGGCGACTTCGAGGAGTACGCGCGGCTGCGGCGCGAGCTGAAGGACCGGGAGACCGAGCTGGCCCGGCAGGGCGCGGCGCAGCGCCGGGCGGAGGCCGCGGTCGCCCTGGAGCGGCTCAAGCCGGGCGATGTCATCCATGTGCCGACCGGCAAGTACGCGGGGCTGGCGCTGGTCCTGGACCCGGGCCTGCCCGCCGGGCGGGTCAACGGCCACCGCGGCTTCGAGCACCATGACGGGCCGCGCCCGCTGGTGCTCACCGCCGAGCGTCAGGTCAAGCGGCTGGCGTCGATCGACTTCCCGGTCCCCGTGGAGCCGCTGGAGCGGATGCGGATCCCCAAGTCCTTCAACCCGCGCTCGCCGCAGTCCCGCCGCGACCTCGCCTCCGCGCTGCGCACCAAGGCCGGGCACATCGCGCCCGAGCGGCACCGCAAGCGGCGTGCCGAGGCGGCCGACGACCGGGAGATCGCCCGGCTGCGCAAGGCACTGCGGGCCCACCCCTGCCACGGGTGCAACGACCGCGAGGACCACGCCCGGTGGGCCGAACGCTACTACCGGCTGCTGCGGGACACCTCCCAGCTGGAGCGCCGTATCGAAGGCCGGACGAACACCATCGCGCGGACCTTCGACCGGATCGTGGCGCTGCTGACCGAACTGGACTACCTGCGCGGCGACGAGGTCACCGAGCACGGCAAGCGGCTCGCCCGGCTCTACGGCGAGCTGGACCTGCTGGCCAGCGAGTGCCTGCGGGCCGGAGTCTGGGAGGACCTCGCCCCTGCCGAACTGGCCGCGTGCGTCTCGGCGTTGGTCTTCGAGGCGCGGGCCGCGGACGACGCGCTCGCCCCGAAGCTGCCGTCCGGCAAGGCGAAGGCGGCGCTCGGCGAGATGGTGCGGATCTGGGGCCGGCTGGACGCTCTGGAGGAGGACTTCCGCATCAGCCAGACCGAGGGCGTCGGCCAGCGCGAACCCGATCTGGGCTTCGCCTGGGCGGCGTACATGTGGGCCTCCGGCAAGGGGCTGGACGAGGTGCTGCGCGAGGCGGAGATGCCGGCGGGTGACTTCGTCCGGTGGTGCAAGCAGGTCATCGACGTCCTCGGGCAGATCCAGGCCGCGGCGCCCGCCGAGGGCTCCACCGTGCCCAGGGCCGCGCGCAAGGCCGTCGACGGGCTGCTGCGCGGCGTGGTGGCGTACTCGTCGGTGGGCTGAGGCACAGGAGCACGATCAGGGGCGCGGGACTCTTCCCGCGCCCCTTTCGTACGCCCGTACGTCATCACTCTCTGTCTTCGAACGAGATCGCTGCGTGCAAATGCTTCCGAGGGTACTGCAGGCGCGAGGTGGCTTTCAGGCGGTTGCTGAATATGACACAGCGATGATCCGGTCGGACTAAGCTCGCCCGCAGCGCACCGAGTTGAGGTTATTCGTGCGTTTGTTCCCCGTAGTCCATCCAATGTCCTGAGTGTTCCCCCATACAGAAGATGCGAACCGAACCCGACAGAGGGCCCACATGGTGAGTGTTCAGTCCCCACGCGGTCGCCGTGAACTTCCCTACGCGCGCGTGCTGTTGCCGCCGGCGATACTGATGGCCGCGGCGACCGGGGCGGCCACCGCCCTGGTGCCGGTGGCCACCCGGCTCGCCGTAGGTGTCTGCGGCGCCGTGGCCACCGCCGTGGTGCTGGCCACGGTGACCGGAGCGGTGCGCCGAGGACGCCGGATGCGCCGGCAGTGCGCCGAGAAGGAGCAGCGTCTCGCCCAGCTGGAGGGCCGCCTCGCCGGCTACACCGCCCGCAACCGGCGCATCGCGGACGTCTACGTGCCCGCGTGTGTCCCCCCGCTGCGCAACGGGGCGTCCCCCGAGGACGTGATCCGGGAGATCGCGCGGACCGACGCCCAGTTCCGTGAACTCGACGACTCCCAGGTCGCCATGTTGCGCGCCCTGATGAAGGTCATCGACCACGAGCAGGACCTGCGTGACTCCTCCCAGCGCTCCTTCGTCAGCGTGGCGCGCCGTATCCAGGCCATCGTCCACCAGCAGAACAAGGAGCTGCGGGAGATGGAGGAGGACCACGGGCGCAACCCCGAGGTCTTCGACGACCTCTTGCGCATCGACCACGGCACCGCCCTGATCGGCCGTCTCGCCGACTCCATCGGCGTCCTCGGCGGCGGCCGGCCCAGCCGCCAGTGGCCCGCGCCGGTGCCGCTGTACAGCGTGCTGCGCGGCGCCATGTCGCGCATCCTGGAGTACCGCCGGATCAACCTGGACTCCATCGCCAAGGTCAACATCCGCGGCATCTCCGTCGAGCCGGTGATCCACGCCTGCGCCGAACTCCTCGACAACGCCACCCGCTACTCGCCGCCGGCCAGCAAGGTCCACGTCAACGCCGTCGAGGTGCAGACCGGCGTCGCCATCGAGATCGAGGACGCCGGCGTCAGCCTCAGCGAGGAGACCCGCGCCAAGGTCGAGGGCATGATCGAGGACGCCATGCAGGGCGTCGACATGCAGGACATCAACGACACCCCGCGCCTCGGCCTCGCCGTCGTCGGCCGGCTGTGCACGGCGTTCAACATGCAGGTCGCGCTGCGCCAGTCCGCCTACGGCGGCGTGCGCGCCGTCCTGGTCGTCCCGACCGAGATGCTCACCGCCGGTCCCACCTCGATCTACGCCCACGGCATCGGGGCGGCCTCGCTGCCCACCCAGACGCTGCCGCCCGACACCGACATCCCGCAGCGCAAGCCCAAGAAGCGCCGGCCCACCAACCCGAGGATCCCCCTCGACGTGAACATGGACGACGACGTCCCCGTGGTCACCGAGTGGACCCCGGAGGGGCTGCCGCAGCGACGCAGCAAGGCCACCGTCTCGATCGCCGACCGCTACCGGGAGGCGTACGCCGCCCAGGAGCGCGCCAAGCGCGGCGAGGAGGACATGTGGGACGAGGCCGCCAAGCGGCAGGAGCAGCGTGCCGAGCCGGAGCCCCGGCCGGAGCAGGAGGAGCGGGCGCCCGGACTGTGGGTCGAGGCCTTCTGGGAGGGCCTGAAGAAGGACAACCCCGCCGAGGACCCGACCGACTTCACCCGCAATCCCACCAAGTACCTGCACCTGATCGAAGACAAGGACAAGGCCCGCACCGAGGCCGACGACGAGGGGGACCTCACGTGATCCAGCAGCGCGCCAACTTCGACTGGCTGCTCAGGGAGCTCTACGACGGAGTCCCGGGCATCGAGATGATCGTGGTGCTGTCGGCCGACGGACTGCGCATCGCCCGCTACGCCGGTGACCCGGACGCCGCCGACCGGGTCGCCGCGGCCTGTGCCGGACTGCAGAGCCTCGCACAGGCGGTCGCCCAGGAGATCCCCACCACCGACGGCGACATGAAGCTCGTCGTCATCGAGATGAACGGCGGCTACTTCTACCTCATGGCGGCCGGCGCCAACGCCTACCTCGCCGTCCTCGCCGACGTGCGCTGCGAGCCCGGCCACATGAGCGCCATGATGCGGGACCTCGTCGTCCGCATCGGCTCACACCTGACCAGTCCGCCGCGCCACACCGGGCAGACCGTATGACGCCTCCGCAACGCCGACGGCGAGTCCCCGCCAAGCAGGCACCAGCCCCCCTACTACCGCCTGCGCCCCCGCCGCCGCCCCCCACCGAGGAGAGCCGACCGCCGGAGGAGGGTGACGGCAAGAACCCCGAGCGCCTTTTCGTCATTTCGGGTGAAGGGGAGCGCGTTCCCGTCGACCTCGTCACGCTGATCGTGGCCCGCGCCGACCTGCCCTCCTCCGCGACCCCGGAACAGACGGCGGTGCTGCGGCTGTGCGCCGCCCCCTTGTCCGTGGCCGAGATCTCGGCCTACCTCAGCCTGCCGTTCAGCGTGGTGACCGTGCTGCTCACCGACATGCTGGCGGCCGGGCTGGTCCAGGCGCGTGCGCCGATCGTGCGGCAGCAGCTCCCCGACCGGTCCCTTCTCGAAGCGGTGATGCATGGACTTCAAAGGCTCTGACACGCTCCCCGGCCCACGGGTCGAGGACCACCTGCCGCACACCACCGAGGCCGCGGCGAAGATCGTCATCGTGGGCGGCTTCGGCGTCGGCAAGACGACCATGGTCGGCTCGGTCAGCGAGATCAAGCCGCTGACCACCGAGGAGACCATGACCCAGGCGGGCCTCGGCGTCGACGACAACTACGGTTCGGACACCAAGACCGCCACCACCGTGGCCATGGACTTCGGGCGCATCCGCATCACGGACAAGATCGTGCTCTACCTGTTCGGCACCCCCGGACAGGAGCGCTTCTGGTTCCTGTGGAACGGCCTGTTCGAGGGGGCGCTCGGCGCGGTCGTCCTCGTCGACACCAGGCGCCTGGAGGTCAGCTTCGAGGTCATGGGCCGGCTGGAGGAGCGCGGGGTGCCCTTCGTGGTCGCCGTCAACTCCTTCCCCGACGGCCCGAAGTACGCGCTGGACACCCTGCGCACGGCGCTCGACCTGCCCCCCGAGATCCCGATCGTGGAGTGCGACGCCCGCCGCCGCGCCTCCAGCCGCGACGTCCTCCTGACGCTGATGCGGTTCCTGTCCAAGCTGACCCTCAGCGGCAGCCTCACCTGAACGTCGACCGCCCGCACGGCCGTTCACCCGCCCGCCCCCGGACCCACCATCGTTTCGAAAGCGACCCCCGTGACGTCTGAACACCACTCCACGACCGGTACGGAAGACCTCACCCTCGACCCGCCTCCCGGCTGTCCCGCCCACCGCGGCCCGGACGGACTGGCCCGGCTGTACGGGCCCGGCGCGGAGGACCTGGCCGAGCTGTACGAGCAACTCCGGGCGGAGCACGGGGCGGTGGCCCCCGCGCTGCTCCACGACGACGTGCCGATCTGGGTGGTCCTCGGCCACGCGGAGAACCTGCACATGGTCCGAACCGCCTCGCACTTCACCCGGGACAGCCGCATCTGGACCCCGCTGCTGGAGGGCCGGGTCAAGCCCGACCACCCGCTGATGCCGCACATCGCCTGGCAGCCGATCTGCTCCCACGCCGAGGGCGACGAGCACAAGCGCCTGCGCGGGGCGGTCAAGTCCGCCATGGCCACCATCGACCACCGCAGCGTGCGGCGGCACATCTACCGGTCCACGCACGAACTGGTCAACCGCTTCTGCGGGCAGGGCCGCGCCGATCTGGTCGGCCAGTTCGCCGAGCACCTGCCGATGGCCGTGATGTGCGAGGTCCTCGGCATGCCCGAGGAGTACAGCGACCGCATGGTGCACGCGGCCCGGGACGCCCTCAAGGGCACCGAGACCGCCATCGCCAGCCATGGGTACGTCATGGACGCGCTGGACCGGCTGACCATCCGCCGCCGCGCCCAGCCCGCCGACGACTTCACCAGCCACCTCATCACCCACCCGGCCGGGCTGACCGACGACGAGGTCCGCGAACACCTGCGGCTCGTCCTCTTCGCCGCCTACGAGGCCACGGTCAACCTGCTGGCCAACGTGTTGCGCCGGGTCATCGTCGACCCGCGTTTCTACGCCCGGCTCAACGGCGGTCAGATGACGGTGCCGGAGGCGGTCGAACAGTCCCTGTGGGACGAGCCGCCGTTCAGTACGATCCTCGCCTACTTCGCCAAGCAGGAGACGGAGCTGGGGGGCCGGCGCATCCGCAAGGGCGACGGACTGCTGTTCGCGCCGGCGCCGGGCAACGTGGACCCGCGGATCCGGCCCGACCTCTCCGCCAGCATGCAGGGCAACCGCTCACACCTCGCCTTCGGCGGCGGACCGCACGAGTGTCCCGGCCAGGACGTCGGCCGGGCCATCGCCGACGTGGGCGTCGACGCGCTGCTGACCCGGTTGCCGGACGCCCAGCTCGCCTGCCGCGAGGAGGACCTGCGCTGGACCGCGTCCATCGCCTCCCGCCACCTCGTGGCCCTGCCGGTGCGCTTCGACCCCAAGCCGCCGAAGGAGTCCCTGGACACCATGGGCCTGGACGTGGTGCCGCCGCAGCGCCCCGAGGTGTTCCTCCGGCTGGA
This sequence comes from Streptomyces sp. bgisy159, assembly GCF_057707805.1. Taxonomy (NCBI): domain Bacteria; kingdom Bacillati; phylum Actinomycetota; class Actinomycetes; order Kitasatosporales; family Streptomycetaceae; genus Streptomyces; species Streptomyces sp. bgisy159. Next base: position 114,300 of record NZ_JBYIQX010000007.1, read on the forward strand.
GCAGCCGGCTCCCACCAGCGAGTCCGGTCCCACCAGCGAGCCCGGTCCCGCGGGCGGGTCCGTCACCGTGGGCACGCCTTATGCCGCCGGCGGACCCGTGGCCGCGGGCGGACCGGTCGCCGCGGGCGGAACGGAGTCGGCCCCGGCCGCAGGGGAGCCGCGGCCGAGCGAGCCGACGGCGACGGGGGCATCGGCGTCGGCGGCGGCCCGCCGCCCGAGCGCCTGGCAGCGCTTCCTGTCGTGGTGGCGGGGATACTGACGCGCTCACCGGCCTGCTACGGGGCGGTCGGATCGGGCGGTCGGGTACGGGGCGGACCGGGGCTACGACAGCTGCGGCCCGTCCGGCCGTTCCTCCGCCGCCCATGTCGGGTACGCCGTCCAGGCCGCCAACTCCCGCTCGCTGCGCAGCCGGTGCCGTACCCCGGTGACGGGGTCGGTGAACTCCAGCTCCCGGGCGAGGAGCTGGAGGGGGCGGCTGAAGTCTCCCGGCCGGGCCGGCGCGGCGACCGCCGGATAGAGGGGGTCCCCGAGGATGGGGAGGCCCAGGGCGGTCATATGGACGCGGAGCTGGTGGGTCTGGCCGGTCTCGGGCGTCAGCCGGTAGCGGGCGAGCCCGTCCGGCCGGTGCTCCAGCAGCTCGACGCGGCTGACCGCGTTGGGCTCGCCCGGCACCTCCCGCGCGGTGAGCACGCCGCGCTCCTTCACGATCCGGCTGCGCACCGTGCGCGGCAGGGCCGTCCCGGGACGGTAGGGGGCGACGGCCTCGTAGGTCTTGCGGACCCGCCGGTCCTGGAACAGCGCCTGGTACGCGCCCCGTTCCTCGGGCCGCACCGTGAACAGCACCAGCCCGGCCGTGAGCCGGTCCAGCCGGTGGGCGGCGCCCAGCGCGGGGATGCCGAGCTCGCGGCGGAGCCGGGCGAGCACGGTCTCTGTGACGTGGCTGCCGCGCGGGGTGGTGGCCAGGAAGTGGGGCTTGTCGGCGACGACCAGGTGGGCGTCGCGGTACACGACCCGCACCGGGAAGGGCACCGGAACCTCGGCGGGCAGCTCCCGGTGGAACCACACGTAGAGCCCGGGGACGTACGCGGCGTCCGCAGCGACCGGCCGCCCGTCGGCGCCGACGATCCCGCCCGCCGCGAACATCCCGTCCACGATGCCGTCGCCCGCCCCGGACAGGCGCTCCACCAGGTGTTCCCGCACGGTGGCCCACGGGCCCGCCGCCGGCAGCCGCACCCGCACCGGGTCGACCCCGTCGCGCTGGGGGAGCGGGGCGGGCGGGGGCGGCGTACGGCGTCTCATCGTGGACCCAGGGTACGGCGCCGGAGAACCGGTGGGGCCGTCCGCCGCCCGGTGGCGGCCCCCGGCGGGCGGCGGACGCGCCCCGCGGTGCACGCCGCGTTCCAGGACCCGCTGACGCGTCGGTGGCACGCGCGGGCCGCCGGCTCCGCGGCGGAGGCCGCCGACCGGATCGGCGACGGGCGGGCCGAGTGGGCGCGGGAGCGGACCGCGCGGTGGGCCGTCGTCGACGCGGACACCGGTCTGCTCCTCGGCCGGGCCGCGCTGTGCGGCCTCCTGCTCGGCAGCGGATTCGCCGAGGGCGCCCACTGGACGGTGGCCGGGCCCGCGGCCGGGGCGTCGCCGTACGGCCCACCACCGTGCTGACCCGTTGGGCGCTGGAGGAGATCGGTTTCCACCGCCTGGAACAGACCCACGCCACGGCGAACGTGGCGTCCTGCCGGATGGCTGCCAAGACCGGCTTCCTGGTGGTGGGCACCAAGCGCGGTGCTCTCCTGCACGCCGACGGCCCGAACGACATGCGCCCGCACGCCCGGGGCGACGGCGACCGACCGGCCGACCGCGCCCCGTTCGGAGGAAGGGATCAGGAGGCCGCCGGCTCGGTGGTCTCCTGCTCCGCCTCGATGCGCGCGTTCCACTCCCGCTTCGACGCCTGCCAGCCGTCCTCGTTGTGGCCGAGCCGCCAGTAGCCCGAGATGGACAGGTCCTCGCGCGGGATGCCGCGCTCGACCCGCAGCAGATGGCGCAGCTCCTTCACGCAGTGGGCCTCACCGTGCACGAACGCGTGCACCCGGCCCTCGGGGAAGGGCAGCGCCCGCACGGCCTCGACGAGCGGTCGGCCGACCGGCCGGTCGCCGCGGTGCAGCCAGACGACCTCCGTGTCGGAGTCGATCTTCAGTTCCTCCTCCGGGCCGGAGACCTCAACGAAGGCGTGCGCCACCGCGCCGGCCGGCAGGGCCTCCAGCGCGGCCGCGATGGCCGGCAGGGCGCTCTCGTCACCGGCCAGCAGGTGCCAGTCGGCGTCCTGGTCGGGGGCGTAGGCGCCACCCGGGCCCATGAAGCGGACGGTGTCGCCCGGCCGGGCGCGCATCGCCCAGGGGCCGGCCAGGCCCTCGTCGCCGTGGATCACGAAGTCCAGGGCCAGCTCGCGGTGCTCGGGATCCCAGGACCGCACGGTGTAGGTGCGTGTCACCGGCCACTGCTCACGGGGGAACTCCGCCCGCACGCGCTCCAGGTCGAAGGGCTCCGGGTAGGTCACGCCCTCGGGAGCGAACAGCAGCTTCACGTAGTGGTCGGTGCAGGTGCCGGCCGAGAACCCGGCGAGTCCCTCGCCGCCGAGCACCACACGCTGCATGTGCGGAGTGAGCCGCTCGGTGCGCACGACCTGCGCGGAGTGCGGCTTCCGCGACGTGCGTGCGGGGCGTTCTGCCATGACGGCCTCCCAGTCGACCTGAAGCTTAGGCTTGCCTAAGCTAGCACTTCCCTGTTTGTGGCACACGAGAACATCGACGTGACGCCCCCGGGGCCGCTCAGGCGCCCAGCGTGGCGAGCAGTCGCCGCAGAGAGCCGCCCAGGCCCCAGCGGTTCCCCAGCTCCGCCACCGCCGCCGGGTCGCGCGGTGCACGCGGCAGCGCCGTGTCCACCGCCGGCAGCGGCACGTCGTCGGCGACCCGCACGACCTTCGGCGCGACCTCCACGTACGGCCGCGCCTCGGCGAGCCGCCTGCGCTGCGACGGGGTCAGCCTGGCCGCCGGGTCGTCGACGGCTGCCATGATCCCGTCCAGGTCGCCGAACTCGGCCAGCAGCTTGGCCGCCGTCTTCTCGCCGATCCCCGGCACCCCGGGCAGGCCGTCGCTCGGGTCGCCCCGCAGCAGCGCCAGATCCGCGTACCCGCGGCCGTCGACGCCATACTTCTCCCGCAGTACCGCCTCGTCGGTCAGCTGCAGCGTGCCGACACCCTTGAGCGGATACAGGACCCGCACCCCGCGCACGTCGTCCACCAGCTGGTACAGATCGCGGTCGCCGGTGACGATGTCCACCGGGCCCTCCGCCCGCGCCGTGAACGTGCCGATCACGTCGTCCGCCTCGTACCCCGCGACGCCCACCCGGGCGATGCCGAGCGCGTCGAGGACCGCCTCGATGACCGGAACCTGCGGCGACAGGGTGTCCGGCACCTCCTCCTCGTCCGGGCCCGTCTGGTGCTCCTCGGCGACCCGGTGCGCCTTGTAGGAGGGGATCAGCGCGACCCGCCACTCCGGGCGCCAGTCGGCGTCCATGCAGGCCACCAGTGCGTCGGGCCGGTGGTCGCGGACCAGTCGGTCAATGAACTCCAGCAGCCCGCGCACCGCGTTCACCGGAGTGCCGTCCGGTGCCCTCACGGAGTCGGGGACGCCGAAGTAGGCGCGGAAGTACAGGGAGGCGGTGTCGAGCAGCATCAGTCGTCCGGTCACGTGCGCATCATGCCGCACACCACCGACAGCGACCCGTGCCCGGCTTCGGCGGTGCGGCCCGCTTCGGAGCGTGCGCCCCGGCGCGCGAGCGGGGGACCCGCGCACGGGCGGGATCCGGCCAACCACGCAGAGCCAAGCCGTCACCCGAACCGGGGAGCCGCCCGGCCCCCGGACCGCCCCGCCCGGCCCTGGCCGGAACACCGGTGGCCGTCGGAGCATTGAACCCTAGGAGCGGCCCGTGCGAACCTGCCCGGACCCGGCCGCTCCGCCAGGCTGATCGACTGGCGTGAACCGTCCACTCGAAGGCCGCCCGCCGTGTCCTCGATGTGACGGGCACATGAAACGGTTTGCCGAACATGCGTAGGGTGCAGAGAACTCATCAGAAAGGGACCGACGAGCGAAGGAGGGAGCCGGAGCGATGGGCGACCACAAAGAACAGCCCCTGCGGGTGGGCGCGGCCGTGCGCCGCCGCCGTCGGGCCCTCGAACTCACCCTCGCCGTCGTGGCCGAGCGCAGCGGCCTGTCGGTCCCGTTCCTGAGCCAGATCGAGAACGACCGGGCACGGCCCAGCCAGAGCTCCCTGGAGAAGGTCGCCGACGCGCTGCGCACCACGGCCGTCGAGCTGCTCGCCGCCGCCGACCCGGCGTGCAGCGTGGACGTGGTGTCGGCCGAGGCCCCCGAGCCGGGGCCCGACCCGCACTCCCGGGCGCTGGTGCGCGGACACCACCAGATGCAGGCGACCGAGTTCACCGGCGACCATGACGCGGGCCGCGAACTGCGCTACCGCAACGACCAGTTGATGTATGTCGCCGACGGCGCCGTCGAGATCGAGGCCGAGGGCCGGGTGTACCGGCTCGGCCGCGGCGACACCCTGTACCTGACCGGCGGGGTGCGGCACCGCTGGCGGGCCACGGGGCCGGACACCCGGCTGGTCGTCGTGGCGGTGGCGGAGCACATCGAGGCGGTGCGGGACCGCAAGCGGTGAACGGTCCGCAGCCCGTGCAGCCCCGGCCCTCCCGCGCCGCACACGACGCCCCGCGCACCCCCGTGCCGCCGCGCGTCGTCTCTCTCGTGCCGTCCCTCACCGAGGCCGTGGCCGCGAGTGTCCCCGGCGCGCTCGTCGGCGCCACGGACTGGTGCAGCCACCCGGCGGGCCTCGACGTCCCCCGGGTGGGTGGCACCAAGAACCCCGATCTCGACCGGGTCGCCGCCCTCTGGCCCGATCTGGTCATCGCCAACGAGGAGGAGAACCGCGCGCCGGACCTGGCCGCCCTGCGCGCGGCCGGACTGGAGGTGCTGGTCACCGAGGTGCGGGACGTGCCCCAGGCGTTCCGGGAACTGGACCGGGTGGTCTCGGCGTGCGGTGCGCGCCGTCGGCCGCGCTGGCTGGACGAGGCCGAGGACGCCTGGACCAAGCCGTCCGTGCCGGGCCCCGGCCACCGCCGCACCGCCGTCGTGCCGGTCTGGCGCCGCCCCTGGATGGTGCTGGGCCGCGACACGTTCGCGGGCGATGTGCTCGCGCGCCTGGGTGTGGACCACTGCTACGCCCGTCACGAGGAGCGGTACCCGCGGGTCTCGGCGGAGGAGCTGAGCGCCCGACGGCCCGACCTGGTGGTGCTGCCCGACGAGCCTTACCGGTTCGCCGCCGACGACGGCCCCGAGGCGTTCCCGGGGCTGCCCTGCGCGCTGGTCAGCGGACGGCACCTGACGTGGTACGGGCCGTCGCTGGCCGAGGCTCCCGCGGTGCTCGGTGCCGCCCTGCGAGCGGCTCGGTGCTGAGCGGCGCGCGCACCGGCGCCCGTGCCGTCGCGACCGGGGAGTATGCCGCCAACCGGGCATAAACTGACCTTATGAGCGGTGGGGAGACAGCAGGCGAGGGGCGTCCGGCCGGTGGTTCGCTGGCCCATCGGGTACCGGATCTGGGCGCCCTGGAACTGCTGCTGACGGTGGCCCGGCTGGGCAGTCTCGGAGCGGCCGCCCGGGAGCTGGGGATCACCCAGCCGGCGGCGAGCAGCCGGATCCGCTCCATGGAGCGCCAGCTGGGTGTGGCGCTCGTGGACCGGTCGCCGCGCGGGTCGCGGCTGACCGACGCGGGCGCGCTGGTGACGGACTGGGCGCGGCGGATCGTCGAGGCGGCGGAGGCGTTCGACGTGGGCGCGCAGGCGCTGCGGGACCGGCGGGACTCCCGGCTGCGGGTCGCGGCGAGCATGACGATCGCGGAGTACCTGCTGCCGGGGTGGCTGCTCGCGCTGCGGGCCCAGCGGCCCGACACGGCGGTGTCGCTGCTGGCCGGGAACTCGGCGGCGGTGGCGGAGCGACTGCTCGCCGGGGAGGCCGATCTGGGGTTCGTGGAGGGGCTGACGGTGCCCTCCGGGCTGGACTCGGCGGTGATCGGTCACGACCGTCTGATCGTCGTCGCCGCGCCCGGACACCCGTGGACGCGGCGGCGGCGCCCGCTGGCCGCCGAGGAACTGGCGGCCACCCCGCTGATCCTGCGGGAGAAGGGCTCCGGGACCCGGCAGGTCCTGGACATGGCGCTCGGCGGGCTGGCCCGGCCGCTGATCGAGCTGTCCTCCACGACGGCGGTGAAGGCGGCGGCGGTCAGCGGCGCGGGCCCGGCGGTCCTCAGCGAACTCGCCGTCGGCGAGGAGCTGGGCATGCGCCGCCTGGTCAGCGTCCCGCTCGACGACGTCTCCCTGGCCCGCGCCCTGCGCGCCGTCTGGCCCACCGGCCACCGCCCGGCGGGCCCGGCCCGGGAACTGCTGAGCCTGACCCGCGGCTGACCCGGCGGCGGGCGAGGCGGCCCGCCGGTCGCATCGGTGCTCGGCCCCGCGGCTGCCCCGCCGATGTCCCCCGCCGACCCGAGGGCCGTCGGGGCGACCGCAGCTCGCTGCCGGTCGGTGGCCCGGTCAGCCGTCCCGCGCCGCTGCCGCCCCGCTGCCGCTCTCGGCCGGTCCATCAGCCGGCGGCCTCCGGCGGCCGCCCCCGGGCTCTGTGGGCGGCAAGCCCCGCCCCGGTCCGTGGCCGGGATGAGCGACCGGACTGCCTGCCGCCCGTGGTCCCGGCCGCTGTGCCGGTCCGGGGTCGCTGCCACCTGTGCCGGTCCGCGGCTGGTGGGGTGGCCGGGGCTCGCTGCGACGTGTGCCGGTGGCGGCTGGCGGGGTGGCCGGGGCTTGTTGCCACCTGTGCCGGTCTGCGGCGGGTGGGCGGCCCGGGCTCGTGGTCACCCGTGGTGCCGGACTCAGGTTCGCCGCCGCCCGCGTGGTGGTCCGTGGCGTCGGCAGCGGCCTCGGCGCCCTGCCCGTCTCGGTCCGCACGCAGGTCCCCGGCCGCAGGGCGCCGCCCCGGCCGGTCGGGGCTCAGCGGGTCGCCGCGGCCACCAGGGCCCGCATCACCCGCAAGTCCCGGCCCATCTCCGGATGCCACTGGACGCCGAGCACCCAGCCGGGTGGAGGCAGTTCCACCGCCTCCACCGTGCCGTCCTCGGCGTACGCCGAGACGACCAGTCCCGCCCCCAGCCGGTCCACCGCCTGGTGGTGGTAGGTCGGTACGGAGGTCTCCTCGGGGGCGATACCGGCGTAGCGGGTGCCCGGCACCGGCTTGACCGGGTGCCGGCCGAAGGCCCCCGGGGCCTCGGCGTGCCCGTCGACGTGCTGCGTGAGGGTGCCGCCGAGGGCGACGTTCAGCAGCTGCATCCCCCGGCAGACGCCCAGCAGCGGCACCCGGGCGGCCAGCGCCGCCTCGATCAGCGCCAGCTCCCACGTGTCACGGGCCCGCGCCGGCGGTCCGGTGCGCGGGTCGCGCTCGGCGCCGTAGCGCACCGGGTCCACGTCCGGGCCGCCGGCGATCACCACCGCGTCCAGCCGGGCCACCGCCGCCGCCGCGTGCTCCGGCGCGTCCGGCGGCAGCATCGCCGCGAGGCCGCCCGCCCGTTGCACGAGCCGGGGGTAGCCGGCCGGCAGCAGTGCCGCCTCCAGCTCCCACACGCCCCAGCGCGCGCCCGCCTCCAGGTAGGTGCTGACGCCGATCAGCGGTCTGTTCACTGCTGCTCCCTCACGGTCGGCGGTCCCGGCGGTCTCAGTCCCGTGCCAACTCTGCCTCGGCCGCCGCCAGTGCGGCGAACTCCTCCTCCGGCGCCTTCGCCACCAGCCGCTTGCGGCTGTAGAGACCGAAGTAGGCGACGGCGACCCCGTACACCGACAGGGCGATCACCGCCGCCGTCACGTCCACCAGGAACGTCGCCACCAGCGCCGCGCACGCCAGGACCAGCGCCACCGAGGAGGTCAGCACCCCGCCCGGCGTGCGGTACGGCCGCGCCAGCCCCGGCTCGCGGCGGCGCAGCACGATGTGGGAGAGCGACATCAGGGCGTAGGAGATGGTGGCGCCGAAGACCGCGACGTTCAGCATGCGCGCCCCGTCGCCGGTGACCGCGGCCAGCAGGAAGCCGATCGTGCCCGGTACCAGCAGACCCAGGTAGGGGGCCTTGCGGCGGCTGGTCAGGGAGAGGAAGCGGGGCAGGTAGCCCGCGCGGGACAGCGCGAACAGCTGGCGCGAGCCGGCGTAGATCAGCGAGAAGAAGGACGCCACCAGTCCGGCCAGCCCCGCGTAGTTGACGATCCGGCTCAGCGCGGTGGCCTCGCCGTTCGGCTGGAGGGCCTCGACCAGCGGGTTCCCCGCCTCCTGGATCGCCGCCGAGCCGCGCGCCCCGGCCGCCGCGAAGAAGGTCACCACGGCCAGCACCACCAGGACGCCCATCGACCAGCGGATCGCCTTGGGCAGGGTGCGGGCCGGGTTCCGCGTCTCCTCGGCGGCCAGCGGCACCCCCTCCACGCCCAGGAAGAACCACATGCCGAACGGGAACGCCGCCCAGATGCCGAGCACGCCGAACGGCAGCCAGGAACCGGCGCCCGCGGCCGACGTGTCCACCGGGATGTCGTCCAGGGCGGCGAAGCTGAAGTCCGGCAGCGCCGCCGCCGCGAACACCACCAGGGCCACGACCGCGATGCCGGTGACGACGAAGCTGAACCGCAGCGCCTCGCCCACGCCCCACAGGTGGATGCCGAGGAAGACCGCGAAGCAGACCAGGTACACCGGCCAGCCGGACTCCAGCCCGAACAGGCCCAGCGACTCGACGTAGTCCCCGATGAAGATGACGATGGCGGCCGGTGCCAGAACGTACTCGATGAGGATCGCCGTGCCGGTCAGGAAGCCGCCCCAGGGGCCGAGCGCACGGCGGGCGAAGCCGTATCCGCCGCCTGCCGTGGGCAGGATCGAGGACAGTTCGGCGAGGGCGAACACCATGCACGCGTACATGGTGCCCATCAGCACCATGGCGACGGCCAGACCGCCGAAGCCGCCCTCCGCCAGGCCGAAGTTCCAGCCCGAGTAGTCGCCGGAGACGACGTAGGCGACGCCGAGGCCGGTCAGCAGCACCCAGCCGGCGCTGCCCCGGCGCAGCGATCTGCGCTCCAGATAGTCGTCCGGCTCAGGGGCGGTGGGCGTTCGGGTGGAATCCATGGACATGGGCACGACTCCCCACGGGGCGGCGGACAGAGCTCAATGGAATGGAGCCATACCTTTGCGGGGTCCGTCCCGGGAAAGCAATACCCCTGCGTTAAGCGTCCGTAAATCCGCGCGCGCCCGGGTTCACCCGAGGAACCCCCTCAGCAGCGCCGCCGTGCCCTCGCAGTGCTCGCGCGTGATCTCCCGGGCCTGCTCGGCGTTGCCCTCGATCACGGCCTCGACCAGCGCGGCGTGCTGGCGCTGCGAGTGCTCCAGGTTGCGCACCAGCAGCGGGATGCAGTCCAGCAGGTCGTTCACCGTCGCCCGGACGGCCGCGTACTGGGCGGTGAGCGTGGCCGAGCCGGACAGCTCGGCCAGGGTGAGGTGGAACAGGGTGTCGCGGCGGCGGTACTCGGCCAGCGGGGCGTCGTGGGTGCGGGCCAGCGCCTCGCGCAGCCGGTCCGCCCCCTCCCCGGCCAGGCCGTGCGTGGCGCACAGCCCGGCCGCGCCCACCTCCAGCACCTCGCGGAAGCGCAGGGTGTCCTCCACGTCCACGTCCCGCAGGCGGCGGCGCAGCTCCTCCTCGCCGGGGGCGTCGGTGCGCGGCAGGACGAACGTCCCGCCGTAGCGTCCGCGCCGCGACTCCACCAGCCCCTGGTCCTGCAGCACCTTCAGCACCTCGCGCAGCGTCACCCGGCTGACCCCCAGCCGGTCGGCCAGCTCCCGCTCGGCCGGCAGCCGTCCGCCGTCCGGCACCAGGCCGAGCCGGAGCACCTGGAGGATCTGCTCCAGCGCCTCCTCGAAGCCGTTGCCGGCCCGCACCGGACGCAGCACCGACGTCAGCCGGTCCCCGCCCTGGAGCATCCCGTGCCCCGTGTCGGCCCGCGACATGTCGCCGACCCCCCTTCCCAATCAATGGTCCTGGGCAATACCTTATGGCTCCCGGCTGACCGACGAAGCCCGAGGAGGCTTACCCGTGGCAGACCGCACAGCCCCGCTGACCGTCGAGGAACTGCACACCCTCGTCGCCGGCGGTGAGATCGACACTGTCGTCCTCGCCTTCCCCGACATGCAAGGGCGGCTCCAGGGCAAGCGGTTCGCCGCCCGCTTCTTCCTCGACGAGGTCCTCCGGCACGGCACCGAGGGCTGCAACTACCTGCTCGCCGTCGACGCCGACATGAACACCGTCGACGGCTACCGGATGTCCTCATGGGAGCGCGGCTACGGCGACTTCGCCATGCACCCCGACACCGCCACCCTGCGCCGCCTGCCCTGGCACCCCGGCACCGCGCTGCTGATCGCCGACCTCGCCTGGGCCGACGGCACCCCGGTCGCCGCCGCGCCCCGCCAGATCCTGCGCCGCCAGCTGGAGCGCCTCGCCGCACTCGGCCTCACCGCACAGGTCGGCACCGAGCTGGAGTTCATCGTCTTCAAGGACACCTACGAGCAGGCCTGGGACGCCGGCTACCGGGGCCTGACCCCGGCCAACCAGTACAACATCGACTACTCCATCCTCGGCACCGGCCGCATCGAGCCCCTGCTGCGCCGCCTGCGCAACGACATGGCCGGCGCCGGCCTCACCGTGGAGTCCGCCAAGGGGGAGTGCAACCCCGGCCAGCACGAGATCGCGTTCCGCTACGACGAGGCCCTGGTCACCTGCGACCAGCACGCCATCTACAAGACCGGCGCCAAGGAGATCGCCGCCCAGGAGGGCGTCTCGCTGACCTTCATGGCCAAGTACAACGAGCGCGAGGGCAACTCCTGCCACATCCACCTCTCCCTGGCGGACGCCGACGGCACCAACGTGATGGCCGGGGACGGCCCCGACGGGATGTCGGACGTCATGCGGCACTTCCTCGCCGGCCAGCTCGCCGCCCTGCGCGACTTCGCGCTGCTCTACGCCCCGAACATCAACAGCTACAAGCGATTCCAGCCGGGCTCCTTCGCTCCCACCGCCGTGGCCTGGGGCCACGACAACCGCACCTGCGCGCTGCGCGTCGTCGGCCACGGCCGCTCCACCCGGTTCGAGAACCGGCTGCCCGGCGGCGACGTCAACCCGCACCTCGCCGTCGCGGGGCTGGTCGCGGCCGGCCTGTACGGCGTCGAGCGGAAGCTGGAGCTGCCGGACCCCTGCTCCGGCAACGCCTACACCGCCGAGTACGCCCACGTCCCGACCACCCTGCGCGAGGCGGCCGAACTCTGGGAGAACAGCCCCGTCGCCAGGGCCGCCTTCGGCGACGAGGTGGTCGACCACTACCGCAACATGGCCCGGGTCGAGCTCGACGCCTTCGACGCCGCGGTCACCGACTGGGAGCTGCGCCGCTCCTTCGAACGCATGTGAAAGGCCACCCCTTGTCCGAGCCGCACGCCTCGTCCGACCCGCACGAGCTGACCGTCCTCGATCCGGCCACCGAGGAGGTCGTCGCCACCGTCCCCGCCGCCGACGCGGCCGACGTGGACCGCGCCGTCGCCCGCGCGACCGCCGCCCAGCGCGCCTGGGCCGCCACGGCCCCCGCCGACCGGGCCCGCCTGCTGCGCCGGTACGCCGACACCGTCGACGCCCACGTCGAGGAACTGGCCGCGCTGGAGGTCCGCGAGGCCGGCCACCTCCTCGGCAACGCCCGCTGGGAGGCGGGCAACGCCCGCGACCTGCTGCTCTACGCGGCCGGCGGCGCCGAACGCCTCCTCGGCAAGCAGATCCCCGTCCCCGGCGGCTGGGACGTCACCTTCCAGGAACCCCTCGGCGTGGTCGGGGTGGTCGCCCCCTGGAACTTCCCGATGCCCATCGCGGCCTGGGGTTCCTTCCCGGCCCTGGCCGCCGGCAACGCCGTCGTCCTCAAGCCCGCCGAGACCACCCCGCTGACCGCCCTGCGCCTGGCCGAACTGGCCCTGGAGGCGGGGCTGCCCGAAGGGCTCTTCCAGGTCCTGCCCGGCCACGGCCACATCACGGGCCGCGCACTCGTCGACCACCCCGGCGTGGCGAAGATCGTCTTCACCGGCTCCACCCGCACCGGCCGCGAGGTCATGGAGCGCTGCGCCCGCCAGGTCAAACCCGTCACTCTCGAACTCGGCGGCAAGAGCCCCAACATCGTCTTCGCCGACGCCGACCTGGAGGCGGCCGTCGACCCCTTCTCCTTCCTCGACAACGCCGGCCAGGACTGCTGCGCCCGCACCCGCATCCTCGTCCAGGAGACGGTCTACGACGAGGTCGCCGAGCTGCTCGCCGACGCGCTGTCCGCCGTGGTGGTCGGTGACCCGGCCGACGAGAAGACCCGGATGGGCCCGCTCATCTCCCGGCAGCAGCTGGACCGCGTACGGTCCTTCGTGCCCGACGGCGCCCCGGCGCTGCGCGGCACCGCGCCCGACGGACCCGGCTTCTGGTTCCCGCCAACCGTGCTCACGGCGGAGCGACCCGACTCCGACGCCGCCCGCGAGGAGATCTTCGGCCCCGTGGCCGTCCTGCTCCCGTTCACCGACGAGGCGGACGCCATCCGCCTCGCCGACGACACGCCGTACGGCCTCGCCGGCTCCCTGTGGACCCGCGACCTGGGGCGCGCCCTGCGCGTCTCGCGGGCCGTCCGAGTCGGCAACCTGTCCGTCAACTCCCACTCCAGCGTCCGCTACTGGACCCCGTTCGGCGGCTTCAAGCAGTCCGGCCTCGGCCGCGAGCTGGGCCCGGACGCGCTCACCGCCTTCACCGAGACCAAGAACGTCTTCATCAGCACGGAGGGCCCCGCACAGTGACCGAATCGCCCGCATCGAGCGAAGAGACCGTCTGCCGTCGTCTGGTCGGCCGGACCGCCGTCATCACCGGAGCCGGCAGCGGCATCGGCCTCGCCGCCGCGCGCCGCCTCGCCGCCGAGGGCGCCCACGTCGTCTGCGGCGACGTCGACGAAGCCCGCGGAAAGGCCGCCGCCGAGGAGGCCGGCGGCACCTTCGCGAAGGTCGACGTCACCGACCCCGAGCAGGTCGAGGCGCTGTTCAGGACGGCGTACGACACCTACGGCAGCGTCGACGTCGCCTTCAACAACGCCGGGATCTCACCGCCCGACGACGACTCCATCCTGGAGACCGGCCTGGAGGCCTGGAAGCGGGTCCAGGAGGTCAACCTGACGTCCGTGTACCTGTGCTGCAAGGCCGCGATCCCCTACATGCGGCGCCAGGGCAGGGGCTCCATCATCAACACCGCGTCCTTCGTGGCGCGGATGGGCGCGGCGACGTCCCAGATCTCGTACACGGCGTCCAAGGGCGGCGTGCTCGCCATGTCCCGGGAACTGGGCGTGCAGTTCGCCCGCGAGGGCATCCGGGTCAACGCCCTGTGCCCGGGCCCGGTCAACACGCCTCTGCTGCGGGAGCTGTTCGCCAAGGACCCCGAGCGGGCCGCCCGCCGCCTCGTCCACATCCCCGTCGGCCGGTTCGCCGAGGCGGAGGAGATCGCCGCCGCCGTCGCCTTCCTCGCCAGCGACGACTCCTCCTTCGTCAACGCGACCGACTTCCTCGTCGACGGGGGGATCTCCGGGGCGTACGTCACCCCCCTGTAGCCGCCCTCTCCAGTGCAGGGACGAGCATGACACCGCCGCCCGGCTGGTACCGCCACCCGCGAGCCCCCGGTCCGGAGCGCTGGCGGGACGGTACCGGCTGGACGGCCCGCAGCCGGGCGGCCTCGCGGCCCGCGGCGGGAGCGGCGGCCGCGGCCGGCCGCGTCTTCGACGCCGGCGCCGACGGGTCGCCGTTCGCCGACACGGACCGCATCACCCGGGGCATCCGCCCGGTCGGCGACGCGGCCCGCGGCGGCGGCGTCGGCAGCGGCATCCAGCGACAACCGCGGTGAGGCACGGGGCGGGTCACAGGAACGTGTGCCCCTCGCCCCGGTACGTCGGCACGGTCGCCGTCACCCGGTCGCCCTCGACCAGATGCAGCCGCTCGAACCGCTCGCACAACTCCCCGGCCTTCGCGTGCCGGAACCACACCTTGTCACCGACCAGCAGATCGTCGGCCGGCGAGCCCAGCAGCGGGGTCTGCACCTCGCCGGGCCCCTCCTGCGGGTCGTAGCGCAGCCCCTCCGGCAGATACGGCACCGGCAGCCGGTCCCGCCCCGGCGCACCCGAGGCCGGGTACCCGCCGCCCAGCACCGTCACCACGCCGACGCCCGGCCGCCGTACCACCGGCAGGGCGAACAGCGCCGCCGGACGCCCGCTGAACGAGGTGTAGTTGTCGAACAGCCGGGGCACGTACAGCCCCGAGCCGGCCGCGATCTCGGTCACCGCGTCCTCGGCGGCCGTACTCTGCACGCTGCCGGTGCCGCCGCCGTTGACGTACTCCAGATCCGGTACCACGGCCCGCACCGCGCGCACCACCGCGGCCCGGCGCTCGGCGAGTTCCCGGCGTGCGGCGGCCTGCATCAGCCGGATCGCGCGCGACCGCAGGGGCCGCCCGGCGAGCTTGTCCCCCACCCCCGCCACATGCCCCTCGTACGCCATGATCCCGACCACCCGGAACCCCTGACGCCTGCTCACCGTACGGGCCAGCTCGGCGACTTCGGCGGGGGAGTGCAGGGGGGAGCGGCGGGCGCCGACCCGCATCCGGCCGCCGAACAGCTGCAGCGCGGTGTCCAACTCCAGGCAGACCCGGACGACTTCGCGTCCGTCGCCGCGCGCGGCGTCGATCAGGTCCAGCTGCGCCACGTCGTCCACCATCACGGTGACGGCCGACGCGAGCTTGGGGTCGGCGGCCAGTTCGGCGAAGCCGGCGCGGTCCGCCGACGGATACGCCAGCAGGATGTCGTCGAATCCGGAACGGGCCAGCCACAGCGACTCGGCGAGGGTGAACGACATGATCCCCGCGAAACCGTCCTTGGCGAGGACGCGTTCCAGCAGCGTGCGGCAGCGCACGGACTTGCTGGCGACCCGGATCGGCTTGCCCCCCGCACGACGGACGAGGTCGTCCGCGTTGGCGTCGAAGGCCTCCAGGTCCACGATCGCGAGAGGGGCGTCGAGAGGGGCGGTGGCCCGGTCGTAACGGGCCCGGTCGGCGGCGCGCGCAGTCATGACGGCAGCCTGCCAGACGCGATTACCGCAGGGTAGGGGGACGTTCCGGGCAGATGCCCCGAGGCTGCGGACTGGTTCCCGCTCGACCAGGAACAAGCCGTAGAGTGACGCGGACGCACGCACGGACGGCGGCTTCGGCCGGATATCCGCGCCGGGATGCCGGTCCGCGCGTACGGGTATGCGTGCCAGGACGGGCCGGTCGCCGAACGGCGCTCCCGGCTCGCGTTCGGCACGGTCAGGGTCGGTCTGCGACGGACAGGGCCCGGGCGGACAGCAGAAACGTCCCGGGGACGAGAAACGGGGGGTGCATGAGCACGGAAGCACGCCGCGCCTCGATCCCCCCGCGTCCGGACACCCCGCCCCGCCCCGCCGTACCGCCCCGCCCCGCCACACCCCCGCCGGGCGCCCCGGCCGAAGCCGCGCCGAGCCCCCGGCCGGACGCCTCCGGCACCGCGGCGACCGGTGACGCCTCCCGCCCCACCACGAGCGGGGACGCGCCCCGGGGCACCGGCGACTCGAGGTCGGCGGGCCGCCTCCGGCCAGGCGGGAACCCGCGCCCCGGCACGCAGGGGGAGGCGCCCGCCTCCTGGACCGCGCCGACCGGTTCGACGCCCGCACGGCCCGCGCCCGACGGCCGCTCTCCGGGCGGCGCTCCGGCGCCCCCGCGCCCTGCCTCGCCCCCGGCCGCGCCCGGGCAGGCCGGCTCCCGGCCGCCGTTCCCCGCGCCGCGCCGACCGGCCACACCGCCGCCCCCGCCTGCCGCATCGGCCCGCTTCCCGGACACCCCGCCGCCCACCGGCCGGTCCCGGACCCCCGGGGCCGACGGGAGTCCCCGGACCACCGGCGCCGCCGACACCTCCCCGCGCCGCTCCCCGGTCCAGGCCGCCCCCCGGGCCGGCGATGCGGCACAGGGCCGTCCCCCGACCGACGAAACCGGTCCGGGCGGGCCCGAGGCGCGTGACACGGCCCCGGACGGGCCCCGGTTCCCCGGAAGGAACCCGGGCCCCGCTCGCGTGACCGACGGCCCCTCGGGCCGCCCTTCCGCCCCGGACCCGGCTTCGGGCCGCCCTGCCTCCGACGGCGCGCCTTCCGGCCACCAGCCGACCGGCACCGCGTCTTCCGGCCGTTCCTCGGACGGCACCGGGTCCTCCGGGCACACCCCGGGCGGTGCGGCGTCTTCCGGTTCTCAGTCGGCCGGTACCGGGTCCTTGGGGCACTCCCCGGCCGGTGCCGCGCCTTCCGGTCGTCAGTCCACCGGTACGGGAGCCTCGGCTGGTACGGCGTCCTCCGGTCGTCGGTCCACCGGTACCGGGTCGTCGGCCCGCTCCTCGGCCGGTGCGGCCTCCTCCGGTCATCAGCCCACCCGCACCGCGTCCCCCAGCCACTCCCCGGCCCCGACCGCGTCCCCCGCCCCCGACCGGAGCGCTCGGGGAACGGTCGGGCGGCCTGGCGTCGCTGAGGCCGGACCGGTCGGCGATCGCGGCGGTGATGAGGGACGCGGTGGCCCGGGGGCCGCCGGGAGATCCCCGGACCGTACGCACGCCCCGGCCGCCGGAGCCGCGTGGACGCCGTTCTCGCGCCGCGGACTGCTCACCCCGCGCCCGCCCTCCGGCCCGGCCGGACCGGCGTCCGCCCCCGCGGCCCCGGACAGCGAGCCCGCCTGGTCGCCCACCGCGCCGATACGCCACCCCGACTTCGGTGCGCCGCCGCACCCGGCCCCGCCTCCTCCCGCCACGGCGCCCACCCGCGGCAGCGACCGCCCGTACCGCCCGGACACCGACCGCGCCGGTCCCGCCCCCGCACCCCGGTCCGCGTACACCGGTGCCGGACCGGCGCCCGCCCCCGGGACGGCCGGCCCCACCGACATCGCGCACACCCCCGCCCCCGACCCCGCGCTGTCCTGGAGCGCCCCCGCGGTGCCCGGCGCCGGCCCGACCGTGGTGACGTTCGGGCAGCCCGAGGGATTCGGTGAGGGCGGCCGGGGGCTCCGCGGCGCCCGCAGGCGGGTCGTCGCGGCCGCGGCCTGCGTCGTGCTCGGCCTCGGACTCATCGGCGGGGCCGTCACGGGCAGTTGGCTGGTCGGCGACGCCTCGGCCGGCGACGCCGGCGCCTACGCGACAGCCGGCGGACTGTGGCACAACCTGCCCGTCGACCAGCTGTTCCCGCCGACCGTGGACGGACAGGGCGCCGGCCCCGGCGGCTCCGACCGCACCTGGACCCGGATCGCCGTCGCCCCGGACGGCGACTGCGCCGACGCCTTCGACCCGTTGCTGAGCCAGGTCCTCGCCCCCGTCGGCTGCGAACGCCTCCTGCGCGCCACCTACACCGACGCCACGCAGAGCCACGTCACCACCGTGGGCCTGCTGTTCACCACCGCCGACGCCGCCGCCATGCGCGCTCTGGACACCCGGTTCGGCAAGGAGGGCCTCGCCCGCCGCGCCGACCTGATGCCCCGCCCCTACGCCGCCGAGGACACCGTCGCCGCCGCCTTCGGCGACGCCCAGCGCGCCTCCTGGACGATCTCGGTGCTCACCGACGCCCCCGTGGTGGTCTACGCCGTGTCGGGCTGGGCCGACGGCCGCACCGTCGACAGCCCGCAGCCCGCCGCCGAGGCGACCCGGGCCGGCGCCACCACGGCCACCGCCCAGGCCGGCCTCGGCCACGAGGCCCAGGGCCTCGCCGACCGCGTCGAACGCGGCCTGCGCAGAGCCGCCGTCTCCCCCTCGGAGCAGCCCTCATGAGCCGCGGCCGCACCGCGCGCCGGGCCGGCGCCGTCAGCTGCCTGCTGGCCGCGGCCCTGGCCCTCGTACCGCCCGCCACCGCGCACGCCGACGCCATCCGCGCGCGGCAGTGGGCCCTCGAAGCCATGCACACCGCCCAGGCATGGCAGACCACCAAGGGCAAGGGCGTCACCGTCGCCGTCCTGGACACCGGCGTCGAGGCCGACCACCCCGACCTCGACGGCAACGTCCTGCCCGGCCGCGACATGGTCGGCTTCGGCGCCCGGGAGGGTGACCGCGCCTGGGCCCGGCACGGCACCGCGATGGCCGGCATCATCGCCGGCCACGGACACGGCTACGCGGGCGGCGACGGCGTCCTGGGCGTCGCCCCCGAGGCGAAGATCCTTCCCGTCCGGGTGATCCTCGAGGACGGCGACCCGGCCCGGGCCCGCGCCCGCGACACCCGCGGCAACGCCCTCGCCGAGGGCATCCGCTGGGCCGCCGACCAGGGCGCCGACGTCATCAACCTCTCCCTCGGCGACGACTCCGCCTCCGCCCACCCGGAACCCGCCGAGGACGAGGCCGTCCAGTACGCCCTCGCCAAGGGCTCCGTCGTCGTCGCCTCCGCCGGCAACGGCGGCGAGAAGGGCGACCACATCTCCTACCCGGCGGCCTACCCGGGCGTCATCGCCGTCACCGCCGTCGACCGCTACGGCACCCGCGCCGCCTTCTCCACCCGCCGCTGGTACGCCACGGTCAGCGCCCCCGGCGACGACGTCGTGATAGCGGACCCGGACCACAAGTACTACGAGGGCTGGGGCACCAGCGCCGCCGCCGCGTTCGTCTCCGGCGCGGTCGCCCTGGTCAAGGCCGCCCACCCCGGCCTGACCCCCGCCCAGATCAAACGGCTCCTGGAGGACACCGCCCGCGACGCCCCGGCCGGCGGTCGCGACGACTCGCGCGGCTACGGCTTCGTCGACCCGGCCGCCGCCCTGCGGGCCGCCGCCGCCCTGGAACCCGCGAGCCTGCGGGCCCGGTCCTACGGTCGGCAGTACTTCGGCCCCGGCCCCGACAGCCCCGCCTCCGACACGGGCACGGACTGGGCCGGGCCCCTGGCCGGCGGCGCGGGCGGCGTCCTGCTGGTGGCGGGCGTCGTCCTCTGGCGCGGCCGTCGGGAGGACGGCACCACCCCCTGACGGACCCGGCCCGCGCGCCGCCCGGCCGTCCCGGACACCCGGCACTACCGTCGGACCCCGTGAGCGAACCACTCTTCTACGTCGACCGCTCGGACGTCCTCGAAGGGAAGGCCGAGGCGGTACGGACCGGCATGCTCGACCTCGCCGACTTCGCCGAGGAACACGAACCCCAGCTGATCGCCTACCACTTCTACCTCGACGAGGCCGGGACGACGATGACCACGGTGGCCGTCCATCCCGACCCGGCGTCGCTGGACCTGCACCTGCGGATCGGGGAGCAGCGGTTCCGCGCGTTCGCCACGCTGGTGCGGCTGCGGACCATCGACGTCTACGGCGACCCGGGCCGGACCGCCCTGGACCAGCTCCGCCAGAAGGCCGCCTACCTCGGCGGCGCCGAGGTCACCGTCCACACCCGGCAGTCCGGCTTCAGCCGGCTACCGCGGGACTGACCCGGTCGCCGCGGCGGACGGGGAGGGCGAGGCGGCCCCGGTGAACGAGGCGGTCCCGGTGAACACCGACACCGCCGCCCGCGCCGCCGCCTCCACCAGTGCGACGCCCGCCGCCTGTGTCGCGTTGCCCCGCGACAGCGCCGCCACCAGGTAGTCGTGGCCGCCGACCGTCACCCGCCCGATGCTGTTGACGTCCCACAACCCGGTCGTGCTGCGCGGCAGCCAGCCGTTCTTCAGGGCCCACCCGGACCCGTCCGCGACGACCGAGACCCCCCACCGCTGACCGGCGGCGATCCGCCCCATCAGCTCCCGGACGTACGCCCGGGACGCCTCGCTCAGCCGCGAGTCCTCGCCGAATACCTGCTCCAGCAGCACCAGCTGGTCGGCCGCCGTCGTCTGTGTCAGCCCCCACAGCGCGCCCTGCGCGCCGGAGGTCTCCGTGAGCCCGAACCGCTCGTTCGCCGCGTCCAGCCCCTCCGCCCGCCCGATCGCGTCCCACAACGCCGTCGCGGAGTCGTTGTCGCTGTTCTCGATCATCGCGGCGGCCTGGGCCCGCTCCTGCGCGGTCAGGCGCCGACCGGCGTCCTGGGCGCGCAGCAGCAGCGCCGCCAGGATGTCCACCTTGACGATGCTCGCCGTGTCGTAGGCGTCCGCGCCGTACACCGCGCGCCCGCCGCTCGCCGGGTCGAGCACCGCCACGGACACCGCGGCGTCGTCCGGCACCGTCACCGACGCCATGGCCGCCGCCAGCAGGGCATCGGCGTCGGCCGCCGTCTTCGCCTCCGCCGGCTCCGTCTCCACCGGCTCCGTCACCGACACCACCCCGGTCTCCTCGTTCGCCGACGCCGACGCCGACGCCGACGCCGACGATACGGAGGCCGGACCCGAACGGGCCCGCGCCGTCCGGTACACGGTGCCCGCGGCGCTCACCCCGACGACGGCGACCACGGCGAGGGCGGTCCACAGCAGGGCGGCACGGCGCCGGGACGGGCGGGTCCGGCGGCGCCGGCGGGCTCGGGATGACGGCATGACCGCGATCCTGGTGGCGTCGGCTGTGCCCGCCGTCAGAGGAAGATGAGATCCACGTCAGAGAATGCCCGGAAACCTGTGACAGTGGTGAACGCCGTGTTTCCCGCCCCGCACAAACGCGGCAGCAACCCCCCGATAGGGTCGGGGACCGTGGCGAACAAGAACATTCCCGACCCCGGCTACTCCGACGACGACGGCTCGGCCGACCCCCGGCTGGCCGCCGCGCTCGCCGCCTGGGCCGAGGACCGCACGGCCGTGGGACCCGTCCTGGAGGCGCTCCGGGGCGCCCGGCTGCTCGTTCCCGTCGTCGCCGTGCTCGGGGAGGTCGAGGAGGACGAGAACGGGCTGCGCCGGGAGAAGACCAGCGACATGGCCGTGCCCACGCTGAGGGCGGGGAACCGCACCGCCCTGCCCGCCTTCGCCTCCACCGACTCCCTCGCCCGGTGGGACCCGGAGGCCCGCCCCGTCGCCGTTCCCCTGCACCAGGCGCTCCAGGCGGCCGCGCACGAGCGGGCGGACACCCTGCTGCTCGACATGGCGGGACCGGTGCCGTTCGAGCTGACCGGGCCGGCACTGCTGGCGCTTGCGGAGGGCCGCACCACCACCGACCCGCTCACCGACCCGGCCGTCATCGAGGCCGTACGGGCCGCCGTGGCCGCCGAGCCTGCCGTGATCCGCGCCCACCTGGGCCCCGGACAGGCCGACGGCACCCTCGCCCTGGTCCTGGACCCCGCCGCCGCTCCCGCCGAGGCCGCCCGTGCCGTCGCCCGGCGGCTGGCCGACGACGACACGCTGAGGGCCCGCCTGCTGCGCGGCCTCGACCTGGCACTGCTGCCGGCCGGGACCACGCCCCCGGGCGAGCCCCTGTACGTGAAGGACCAGGCCGGTCGTTGACAGACCAAGCAGGTCGTGGAAGGACCGGGCCGCTCGTTGAAGGACCGGGCCCGTCGTGGAAGGAGCGGGTCAGCCGTAGACCGGGCCGGTGTACTTCTCGCCCGGCCCCTGCCCCGGCTCGTCCGGGACGACCGACGCCTCGCGGAACGCCAGCTGCAGCGACTTCAGGCCGTCGCGCAGCGGCGCCGCGTGGAAGGAGCTGATCTCGGTCGTGGAGGCGTCCAGCAGCCCGGCCAGCGCGGTCACCAGCTTGCGGGCCTCGTCGAGGTCCTTGTACTTGTCGCCCTCCTCGGTCAGACCGAGCTTCACGGCCGCCGCGCTCATCAGGTTGACGGCGACCGTCACGATCACCTCGACCGCCGGGACCTCGGCGATGTCGCGGGCCATGGCGTCGAAGTCGGCATCCGCGGCTTCCGCGGCGGGTGCGGCGGACGCGGCGGATTCAGGAGGGGTCTCACTCATGCCCCACACGATAGGCCCCGGAGGCCGGCGGTTCGCACCACCCCCGGGCAGCTGCTAACCTTGTGTGACGACCGGCCGAACTCGCCCCCAGCACCACCGGCGCGTACGGCCCACAAGTGGAGGCTCCGATCTCCCACCCGACCGTCCCCCGGGACGGCGGGTCACCGGTCAGGCGGCCGCCATCGTTCCGTACGGACGATGGAGTCGCCCGAACAGCGCCCCGCGATCATCGCGGCGGTGCTCCGGAAGCATTGGAGCCCCGCCTGTGATCGTCCGGGGCATTTTTTGTGCTTCGGCGCGGTTAGGTCTAACGAACACACACGTATCGCGGCCCTCAAGCCAGAGAGTCGCGGGGTGCTACCGAGGAGGATCCATCAGCGCCGAGCCCCGCATCAACGACCGGATTCGCGTTCCCGAGGTGCGACTTGTCGGTCCCAGTGGCGAGCAGGTGGGCATCGTCCCGCTGGCCAAGGCACTGGAGCTTGCGCAGGAGTACGACCTGGACCTGGTCGAGGTCGCGGCGAACGCCCGCCCGCCGGTCTGCAAGCTCATGGACTACGGGAAGTTCAAGTACGAGTCGGCCATGAAGGCCCGTGAGGCGCGCAAGAACCAGGCGCACACGGTCATCAAGGAGATGAAGCTCCGGCCGAAGATCGACCCGCACGACTATGACACCAAGAAGGGTCACGTCGTCCGGTTCCTCAAGCAGGGCGACAAGGTCAAGATCACGATCATGTTCCGTGGCCGTGAGCAGTCCCGCCCCGAGCTGGGCTACCGACTGCTGCAGCGTCTCGCGGAGGACGTCCAGGACCTCGGTTTCGTCGAGTCGAACCCGAAGCAGGACGGCCGAAACATGATCATGGTTCTCGGTCCGCACAAGAAGAAGACCGAGGCGATGGCCGAGGCCCGCCAGGCGCAGGAGGCCCGCAAGGCGGAAGCGAAGGCCAACCCCGGCCGCTCGCAGAACGCCGCGGACGCGGACGCCGTGAACGCCGAGGCGTCTGCCGAGGCTTCCGCCGAGGCGTGATCCCGTGGGCCGCGAGGCCCTGCGGACATAACCGATACAAGAGCGACGCTCCATCGTGCCCGGTTTCGCGACCGGGCACCGGAGCGCCACCGACGAGGAGAGAACGGCGCTATGCCGAAGAACAAGTCGCACAGCGGTGCCAGCAAGCGCTTCAAGGTCACCGGCTCCGGCAAGGTGCTCCGTGAGCGCGCCGGCAAGCGCCACCTGCTCGAGCACAAGTCGTCCCGTCTGACGCGTCGCCTCACCGGCAACGCCGAGATGGCCCCGGGCGACGCCAAGAAGATCAAGAAGCTTCTCGGCAAGTGACGTCGGGCGCGCACCCCGCGCCTGATCTCTGACCGGGACCCAATCGTTTCCGGGCCGTGTGAGCAGCCCCACGGCCCCGCTACAAGGAGTTAACAAGTGGCACGCGTCAAGCGGGCAGTCAACGCCCACAAGAAGCGCCGGGCGATCCTCGAGCAGGCCTCCGGCTACCGCGGTCAGCGTTCGCGCCTGTACCGCAAGGCCAAGGAGCAGGTCACCCACTCGCTGGTCTACAACTACAACGACCGCAAGAAGCGCAAGGGTGACTTCCGCCAGCTGTGGATCCAGCGCATCAACGCCGCTGCCCGCGCCAACGGCATGACCTACAACCGCTTCATCCAGGGTCTGAAGGCCGCGAACATCGAGGTCGACCGCAAGATCCTGGCCGAGCTGGCCGTCAACGACGCGGGCGCGTTCGCCGCGCTGGTCGAGGCCGCGCAGAAGGCGCTGCCGGCGGACGTGAACGCGCCGAAGGCCGCGTGACACCACGCCGGCGCTAGCCGACGCCCACCCGCAGGACCCGCAGGCCTCCGGCTTGCGGGTCCTGCTGTTGCACCAGCCGCGCACGTTCGAAGGTAAGAGGATGCCCCCCGTCTCCCCCGAGCTCATCTCCCCCCGCTCCACCCGGGTCGTGGCCGCCCGGCGGCTCGCCAAGCGGAACTTCCGGGGGAAGGAACGGCTGTTCCTCGCAGAGGGCCCGCAGGCCGTGCGGGAGGCGGCCGCCCACGGCGACACCCTCGTCGAACTGTTCGCCACCCTCGACGCGGCCGAGCGCCACGCCGACATCGTCGGTGACGCCCGCACCGCCGGCGCCCGGGTCCACCTGGCCTCCGAGCAGGTCATCGAGGACATCTCGACCACCGTCACCCCGCAGGGCCTGGTCGGGGTCTGCCGGTTCCTCGACACGCCGTTCGAGGACATCCTCGCGAGCCGGCCGAAGCTGGTCGCCGTACTCGCGCACGTCCGGGACCCCGGGAACGCCGGCACCGTGCTGCGCTGCGCCGACGCCGCCGGCGCCGAGGCCGTCGTCCTCACCGACGCCTCCGTCGACCTCTACAACCCCAAGGCCGTGCGTGCCTCCGTCGGCTCGCTGTTCCACCTGCCCGTCGCCGTCGGCGTGCCCGTCGAACGGGCCGTGACGGGCCTGCGGGACGCCGGGGTGCGGATCCTCGCCGCCGACGGGGCCGGCGACCGCGACCTCGACGAGGAGCTGGACCGGGGCACCATGGGCGGGCCGACCGCCTGGGTCTTCGGCAACGAGGCCTGGGGACTCCCGCAGGACACCCGCGCCCTCACCGACGCCGTCGTCCGCGTCCCCCTCCACGGCAAGGCCGAGAGCCTGAACCTCGCGACCGCCGCGGCCGTATGTCTCTACGCGTCGGCACGCGCCCAGCGCGCCCCCGGCGGGTGCCGAACCGCCCCCGGGAACTGACCGCCCGACGGGCGAAGGGACTTTCACAACAGGCCCCAGCTAGTAGGGTGACCAGCTCGGGGGCCCTCGTCTGAGAGGTGGGGTACGGGGATGAGTGGGGGCACGAGCGGCACGCCGCAGGCCCGGGACGTGCGGCGCCCACCGGTGGCTCGACCGCCCGGTGCACCGGGCGCGCCGGACCTCGACCCCGACGACCTGCCCGACGGTCTCGTCGTCGCCGACGAACGCGGCCGGGTCGTCTGCTTCAACACCGCCGCCGAGCGCATCACCGCGACCCCCTCCGCCGACGCCCTCGGTCAGCCCCTGGAGAAGGCCCTGCCCCTGGAGGACCTGGAGGGCCGGCGCTGGTGGCAGCTGACCGACCCGTACGGAGGACTGGCGACCCGGGTTAGGCAGCCCGAGCGGAACCTGCTGCTGCCGGGCGGGCGGGAGGTCCTGGTCTGCGCCCGCTACGTGCGCACGCGGCCCACCGGCCCCGTCCGGCGCGTCGTCGTCTCCCTGCGCGACACCGAGGCCCGCCGCCGCACCGAGCGCTCCCACGCCGAGCTGATAGCCACCGTGGCCCACGAACTGCGCTCCCCGCTGACCTCCGTCAAGGGCTTCACCGCCACCCTGCTCGCCAAGTGGGCCCGCTTCACCGACGACCAGAAGCGGCTGATGCTGGAGACCGTCGACGCCGACGCCGACCGCGTCACCCGCCTCATCGCCGAGCTGCTCGACATCTCACGCATCGACTCCGGGCGGCTGGAGGTGCGCCGGCAGCCCGTCGACATGGGCGCCGCCGTCAGCCGCCACATCCAGGCCTACGTGGCCGCCGGCCAGCCCGCCGACCGCTTCCTGCTCCGCATCGAGCAGCCGCTGCCCGCCCTGTGGGCCGACCCCGACAAGATCGACCAGGTGCTCAGCAACCTCCTCGAAAATGCCGTGCGGCACGGTGAGGGAACCGTCACCATTGAGATCACGCCCGCCGCCTCCCCCCGAGAGGGAGAGGACACCGGCACATCGGTCACCGTGAGCGACGAGGGCACCGGCATCCCGGAGGAGTCCATGAACCGCGTCTTCACCCGCTTCTGGCGGGGCAGCAAGCGCGGCGGCACCGGCCTCGGGCTGTACATCGTCAAGGGCATCGTCGAGGCCCACGGCGGCACCATCACCGTCGGCCGTGCCCCCGGCGGCGGCGCGGAGTTCCGATTTACGCTGCCCGTGGCCGCCCCGGCGTATCTCGCCTGACGGGCCGCGGGCCGTTCCCCCACCTCCACCCCGTTAGACTCGGCCTTTGGCACCTTTGTGTCCCGAAGACCAGGACGCACTGTCCATGAGCCGGTGACGGGGACCATCCGCCAGCCAATCGGAAGCACGGGAAGAGATGTCGGCACCCAATAAGTCGTACGACCCTGTCGAGGTCGAGGCGTTGAAACCGGAAGAGATCGAGCGCATGCGGGACGAGGCGCTCGCCGCCTTCGCCGCCGCGGACTCCCTCGACGCGCTCCAGGAGGCCAAGGTCGCCCACACCGGCGGCACCTCCCCGCTGGCCCTCGCCAACCGCGAGATCGGCGCCCTGCCCCCGCACGCCAAGGCGGCCGCGGGCAAGCTGGTCGGCCAGGCACGCGGCGCCGTGAACAAGGCCCTCGGCGTCCGCCAGGCCGAGCTGGAGGCCGAGCGGGACGCCCGCGTACTGGTCGAGGAGGACGTGGACGTCACGCTGCCGTACGACCGCGTACCGGCCGGCGCCCGCCACCCGCTGACCACGCTCTCCGAGCGCATCGAGGACATCTTCGTGGCCATGGGCTACGAGGTCGCCGAGGGCCCCGAGGTCGAGGCCGAGTGGTTCAACTTCGACGCGCTCAACATCGGCCCCGACCACCCGGCCCGCGGTGAGCACGACACCTTCTTCGTGGCCGGCCCGGAGGGCGGCACCGAGTCCGGCGTGGTGCTGCGCACCCACACCTCGCCCGTCCAGATCCGCTCGCTGCTCGACCGCGAGCTGCCGGTCTACGTGATCTGTCCTGGCCGGGTCTACCGCACCGACGAGCTGGACGCCACGCACACCCCGGTCTTCCACCAGGTCGAGCTGCTGGCCGTGGACGAGGGCCTGACCATGGCCGACCTCAAGGGCACCCTGGACCACATGGTCCAGTCGCTGTTCGGCGAGGGCATGAAGACCCGGCTGCGGCCGAACTTCTTCCCGTTCACCGAGCCGTCCGCCGAGATGGACATGGTGTGCTACGTGTGCCGCGGCGAGTCCGTCGGCAACCCCGACCGGCCCTGCCGCACCTGCTCCAGCGAAGGCTGGATCGAGCTGGGCGGCTGCGGCATGGTCAACCCGCGGGTGCTCACCGCCTGCGGTGTCGACCCGGAGAAGTACAGCGGCTTCGCCTTCGGGTTCGGCATCGAGCGGATGCTGATGTTCCGCCACAACGTCGAGGACATGCGAGACATGGTCGAGGGTGACGTCCGGTTCACCCGGCCGTTCGGGATGGAGATCT
The DNA here is from genome assembly GCF_057707805.1 of Streptomyces sp. bgisy159. Classification (NCBI taxonomy): domain Bacteria; kingdom Bacillati; phylum Actinomycetota; class Actinomycetes; order Kitasatosporales; family Streptomycetaceae; genus Streptomyces; species Streptomyces sp. bgisy159. The sequence continues at coordinate 141,593 of NZ_JBYIQX010000007.1, forward strand.
GATGCGGGTCCCGCTTTCTTGGCTGCGGGAGTACGTCGACCTGCCGGCGACCGAGACCGGCCGTGACGTACAGGCCAAGCTGATTTCGGCCGGCCTGGAGGTCGAGAGCGTCGAACACCTCGGTGCCGACCTCAAGGGCCCCCTGGTCGTCGGCCAGGTGCTGACCATCGAGGAGCTGGAGGGCTTCAAGAAGCCGATCCGCTTCTGCACCGTCGACGTCGGCCACGCCAACGGCAACGGTGAGCCCCAGGAGATCGTCTGCGGAGCCCGCAACTTCGCCGTCGGCGACAAGGTCGTCGTGGTCCTGCCCGGCGCCACCCTGCCGGGCGGCTTCTCCATCTCCGCGCGCAAGACCTACGGCAAGACCTCCCACGGCATGATCTGCTCCAGCGACGAGCTGGGCATGGGCGACGACGGCACCAAGGGCATCATCGTGCTGCCGCCGGAGACCGAGGTCGGCCGGGACGCCGTCGAGCTGCTGGAACTGGTCGACGAGGTCCTCGACATCGCCGTCACCGCCAACCGCGGCGACTGCCTGTCCATCCGCGGCGTCGCCCGCGAGACCGCCATCGCCTACGGCCTGCCGCTGCGTGACCCGGCGCTGCTCGACGTACCGGGCCCGAACGCGTTCGGCTACCCGGTCCAGGTCTCCGACCCGGCCGGCTGCGACCGCTTCACCGCCCGCACGGTGACCGGCCTCAGCCCCGAGGCACGCTCCCCGATCTGGCTGCGGCGCCGGCTGCAGAAGGTCGGCATGCGCCCGATCTCGCTCGCCGTGGACGTCACCAACTACGTGATGATGGAGCTGGGCCAGCCCCTGCACGCCTACGACCGCGGCCTGGTCCGGGGCGCCATCGGGGTCCGCCGGGCCGAGCCGGGCGAGAAGCTCACCACCCTCGACGGCGTGGCGCGCACCCTCGACGCCGAGGACCTGGTCATCACCGACGAGCGCGGCCCCATCGGCCTCGCCGGTGTCATGGGCGGCGCCGACACCGAGATCGCCGATCACGAGGACGTGGAGAACGCCACGACCGAGGTCGTCATCGAGGCCGCCCACTTCGACGCCGTCTCCATCGCCCGTACCGCCCGCCGGCACAAGCTGTCGTCCGAGGCGTCGCGCCGCTTCGAGCGGGGCGTCGACCCGGCCGCCGCCGCGGCCGCCGCGCAGCGGACCGTGGACCTGCTGGTGCTGCTCGCCGGCGGCACGGCCGAGGCCGGCGTCACCGAGGTCGTCGCCCCCTCCGCGCCGCACACCATCACCGTCCCGGCGAACCACCCGGACCAGGTCGCGGGCGTCGAGTACGGTCGTGAGACCGTCGTGCGCCGCCTCCAGGAGATCGGCTGCGACGTCTACGGGCAGGACGAGCTGATCGTCACCGTCCCGTCCTGGCGGCCCGACCTGCTGGAGCAGAACGACCTGGCCGAAGAGGTCATCCGCCTGGAGGGCTACGAGAACCTGCCCTCCACGCTGCCCAAGCCGCCGTCCGGCCGGGGTCTGACCCACCGCCAGCGGCTGCACCGCCGCGTCGGCCGGGCGCTGGCCGGCGCCGGGTACGTCGAGGCCCCGAACTACCCGTTCATCGGCGAGCAGGTCTTCGACCAGCTCGGCCTGGCGTCCGACGACCCCACCCGCCGGGTCGTCAGGCTCACCAACCCGCTGAACGACGAGGAGCCCGCGCTCCGTACGACGCTGCTGCCGGGCCTGCTGGGCGCGCTGCGGCGCAACGACGGCCGGGGCTCGCACGACCTGGCGCTGTTCGAGACGGGGCTGGTCTTCCACCCGCGCGGGGAGCAGCGGCGCGCCGTCGCCCTGCCCGTGGACCGGCGGCCCACCGACGAGGAGATCGCCGGGCTGAACGGCGAGCTGCCCGAGCAGCCGCGCCATGCCGCCGTCGTCCTCGCGGGCGCCCGCGAGCAGGCCGGCTGGTGGGGCGCGGGCCGCCCGGCCGACTGGGCCGACGCCGTCGAGGCGGGGCGTCTGGTCGCGCGTGAGGCCGGTGCCGAGCTCACCGTCCGCAAGGGCGCGTACGGGCCCTGGCACCCGGGCCGGTGCGCCGAGTTCACGGTCGTCGCCGACGGCACGGAGACGGTCGTGGGGCACGCGGGCGAGCTGCACCCGCGGGTGCTGAAGGCGCTGGGACTGCCCGCCCGCACCTGCGCGATGGAGCTGAACCTCGACGTGCTGGAGCGGGTCGGAGACGACACCCCCCAGGCGCCGGGCATCTCCACGTTCCCCGTCGCCACCCAGGACGTCGCCCTCGTGGTGGACCGCCCGGTGCCGGCCGTCGAGGTCGAGGCGGCGCTGCGGGAAGGCGCCGGCGCGCTGCTGGAGTCCATCCGGCTGTTCGACGTCTACGAGAACGAGGACCAGCTGGGGGACGGGAAGAAGTCGCTGGCCTACGCCTTGCGGTTCCGCGCCGGTGACCGGACCCTGACCGTCGACGAGGCGTCGGCGGCCCGGGACGCGGCGGTCGCCCTCGCGGGCGAGCGCACGGGGGCCGTTCTGCGCGGCTAGCCGTCCCGCCGCCGCGGTGGGGGGCTGCCGGTACGGCCCCCCACCCCTGAGCGGTCACTTCACTCATCCGGGTGATGAACTCGGGCGGTATGGCCCGCCTGGGTCATGGACTCGACACAATCGGACCGGTCCTTCGGGGCCGGTCTGTCTGTGCTGTCCGGGCCTGGATGGGGGGCCATCGACATGTTCGGCATCAGGCGGCCGCTGCGGCGAGTCCTCGCGTCGGGGTTGCCCATGGTCTGGGGCGCCGTCGCGATCGCCTACAAGATCGTCTGCCCGCTCGCCCAGCAGACCTCGCTGGGCGCCCGGCTGGTCAGCAGCGCCGTGTTCTTCGCCGTCGGCACCGGGCTGGTCTGTCACGTGCGGCGGGCCCTGATACGGGAGCTGCGGCAGGTCCGGCGGGTCGCCGGAGCCGCGCAGAGCGTGCTGCTGCGACCGTTGCCGCCCCGCGTCGACGGGCTGGACGTCGCCGCCGCCCAGCTCTCCGCCGACCGCGGCGCCGGCGTGGGCGGCGACCTCTACGACGTGATCGCCGGGGAGCACGGCGTACGGGTGGTGATGGGCGACGTCCGCGGGCACGGACTGGCCGCGCCGGCCACCGTCGGCGCCCTGCTAGGCGGTTTCCGCGAGGCCGCCCACGACGAGCCCGACCTCGCCGGAGTGCTGCGCAGACTCGACCGCACCCTGGCCCGGCATCTGCGCCAGCGGGCCCGGGAGGAGCACCCGGCGGTGAGCGGACGCGACCCGGACCACCCGGTCGCGGAGGAGTTCGTCACGCTGCTGCTCCTGGAGATCGCCCGGGACGGCGAGGTCCGCGCCCTCAACTGCGGTCACCCCTGGCCGTATCTGATCAGCGGCGACCGGGTCGAGCCCGGGTGCCGGACGGACCCGCTGCCACCGCTGGGCCTCTTCCCCCTCCCGCCCGACCTGGCGGCCACCTCCTGCGGACCGCTGCTCCCTGGCGAGTCCCTGGTCCTCTACACGGACGGCGTGGAGGACGCCAGGGATGCCAGGGGCCGCTACTTCTCGCTGCCGGCGGCCTTGCGCCGGGTGGCCCGTCACCCGACCCACCTCGTCCCCCGCACCGTCGTCTCCGCGCTCGTCCGGCACACGGCGGGCCGGCCGCAGGACGACATGGCGCTGCTCGCCCTGCGCAACGACCGTTCCCCGCACCCGACTTCGCGGGCGCCGGCGAGCGCCGGACGGGCCGCGGCGCACCGCACCGGATGACGCGTCGCCCAGCGGTGAACCGGGTCGCCCAGCGGTGAACCGGGTCGCCGTAACAACGAGGGGGAGCCGGCGACCCGGCATTTCAGTCAACCGACTCGAAACGCTCCGCGACAGTGCGCGCACCCTGCGGATTCGGGCACTTGGTTCACACCCCGTGTGAACGCGGAGCCACTACGCTGACGACCACCGAGGCGACCGGGGGGCACCCATGCAGCCCAACACTCTGCTCGACGCGATCCTGGACGAGGCGGGCATCTCGCACGCCGGTCTCGCCGCCCACGTCAACCAGGCGGGACGCGCCCGCGGACTCTCCCTGCGCTACGAACACACGGCGGTCGCCCGCTGGTTGAAGGGCCAGCGGCCGCGCGGCCAGGTGCCCGACCTGATCTGCGAGGTGCTCGCGGTCCGGCTGCACCGGTCGGTGACCCTGGACGACATCGGCCTCGGCGTCCCGGGTGAGCCGGCCGCCCCGCACGCCGGTTCGCTCTCCGGCTTCGTGGAGCGGGCCACCGCCCTGTGGCGCTCCGACGAGCAGCAGCGCCCCCACCTCCTGGGCGCCCCGGCGGTCACCGGGACACCGGCCGTGATGCCGGTGTGGGAGTGGGAGAACCCGCCCGAGGACGTGGACGTCTCGCGCGGCGGCCGGCACCGGGTCACGCCGGCCGACATCCACATGCTGCGTGCGGCCCGCACCCACTACGAGCAGATGTACCGCAAGGCGGGCGGCGTGGCGACCCGCTCCCGGATCGTCGGGTTCCTCAACGCCGAGGCGGCGCCCCTGCTGCGCGGCGGGTACACCGACGCCACCGGACGCCAACTGCACCGCGCGACCGGGGGCCTGGTGGCGGTCGCCGGTATCTGCGCCTACGACTCGGACGCGCACGGGCTCGCCCAGCGCTACTTCCACCAGGCGCTGCGCCTCGCGAAGGCCAGCGGGGACCGGGGGCTGGGCGCGTACGTCATCGCGCTGCTGGTCAACCAGTCGCTGTTCATGCGGGAGTACCGGCAGGCCGTCGCCTTCGCGGAGGCCGCGCTGCGCGCCGCCGGCCACCACATCACCCCCGCACTGGTCTCCGACCTGTACGCGATGCAGGCCAAGGCGTACGCCCACCTCGGCGACGGCGGCAGCGCGCTGTCCTGCATCCGGCGCGCGGAGGCCGCCGCCGAGCGCATCAGGCCCGGCGGTGAGCCCGACGAGACCGGGTACGTGCAGCCGGGCCTGGTGAACGTGCAGGTGGCGGAGGCCCTGCTGAGTCTCGGTGATCTGAACGCGGCGGCCGAGCACGCGGCGGCCGCCGTGGACAACCCGGCGCACGACCGGGGCCGGGTGCACCGGCTGGCCATGCTGAGCACGATCGAACTGCGGCAGGGCAACGCCGACAAGGCCGTGGCCATCGCGGTGCAGATGGCCGAGCAGGCCCGGGGGATGGAGTCGCAGCGGCTGCGCGACAGACTCCGGGCGGTGCGTGAACACCTGGTGCGCAGCGGCGGCGCCGGCACCGCGGAAGCCGCCGAACTGATCGACGGAGCACTGCGGGTACCGCTGTAGACGTGCCGTGGGCCCGGCTCCGGGCCGCCGTGGGTCCTGACCCGTTCCGTGTCCCTGCTGCGATATTGCCCCTTACCCAACGGAAGGTGGCAGAACCGTGCAGTGGACGAAACAGAACGAACAAACGGTGTATGAGAACCGCTGGTTCAGCGTCAACCTCGCGGATGTCGAACTCCCCGACGGCCGCCATCTGGACCACTTCCTGATCCGGCTGCGGCCGGTCGCCGTCGCCACGGTGGTCAACCCGGCCAACGAGGTGCTGCTGCTGTGGCGGCACCGCTTCATCACCGACAGCTGGGGGTGGGAACTCGCGGCCGGTGTCGTCGAGGACGGTGAGGAGATACGCGCAGCGGCGGCGCGGGAGCTGGAGGAGGAGACCGGCTGGCGGCCGGGGCCCCTGCACCACCTGATGACCGTGGAGCCGTCCAACGGCCTGACCGACGCCCGGCACCACGTCTACTGGTCGGACGAGGGCGAGTACCTGGGGCACCCCGTGGACGCCTTCGAGTCGGACCGGCGCGAGTGGGTCCCGCTCAAACTCGTGCCCGACATGATCGCCCGCGGGGAGGTCCCGGCCGCCAACATGGCGGCCGCGTTACTGCTCCTGCACCACCAGCGGCTCGGCTAACGACCGAGCGCCTGCCAGACCGCGACGACGAGGGCGCCGATCCCGGTGACCGCCGCGAGCGACGGCAGCGGCCAGCGGCGGTGCTCCAGGGTGATGACGCGGGTGCTCAGCTGGTCCAGCTCCCTGGCGGTCTCCTTGGTGCGATGGGTCAGCAGGGCGAAGCCCCCCTCGACGCGGGCGTACGCCACGTCGAGCCGGCGGCGTAACTCTGCGAGTTCCTCGGTGGTCACGGGATGTTCGGACTCGGCGGTCACGTCTCCGCTCCTTTCCGTGGTCGACTCACGTGGATTCACATCCCTTGCATGCGCATGAAGAGTCAACTCGCCTGGTGGGCGCGGGGGGAGCGTGTGCGCGGGGCATATGCGGGTCCCTCGCGCACACGGTGTGTGAATGCCGAGGGCCCGGCGCTCGGAAGAGCGCCGGGCCCTCGGTGGCCACGGTCCGTGGTCAGTACGTGTAGAAGCCGGCGCCGGTCTTGCGGCCCAGCCGGCCCGCGTCGACCATGCGCTGCAGCAGCGGGGGAGCGGCGTACAGCGGCTCCTTGAACTCGTCGTACATCGACTGCGCGACCGACGCCACGGTGTCCAGCCCGATCAGGTCGGACAGCTTCAGCGGGCCCATGGGGTGAGCGCAGCCCAGCTCCATGCCGTTGTCGATGTCCTCCCGGCTGGCGATGCCGGTCTCGAACATCCGGATGGCGGAGAGCAGGTAGGGGATCAGCAGCGCGTTCACCACGAAGCCGGAGCGGTCCTGGGCGCGGATGGCGTGCTTGCCCAGCATCTTCTCGGCGAACAGCTGCGCCCGGCCGAGCGTGCCCTCGGAGGTGGTCAGCGCGGGGATCAGCTCGACGAGCTTCTGCACCGGGGCCGGGTTGAAGAAGTGGACGCCGACGACCTGGTCGGGCCGAGAGGTGGCGACCGCGAGTTTCACCAGGGGGATGGAGGAGGTGTTGGAGGCGAGGATGGCGTCCGGACGGGTCACCACCTGGTCGAGGACCTGGAAGATCTCGGTCTTGACCTGCTCGTTCTCCACGACCGCCTCGATCACCAGATCGCGGTCGGCGAACTCCCCGAGGTCGGTGGTGAAGCTGAGCCGCTCCTGGGTGGCGTCCCGCTCCTCCTCGGTGATCTTGCCGCGCTCGGCGGCCTTGGCCAGGGAGTTGAACAGCCGGGTGCGGCCGATCTCCAGGGCCTCGCCGGTGGTCTCGGCGACCCTGACGTCGAGTCCGGCGCGGGCGCACACCTCGGCGATGCCCGCCCCCATCTGCCCGCAGCCCACCACGCCGACGCGTGCGATGTCTCCCGCTGGGGTGCCCGTCACATCGTTCCCTTCGCCTGTCTTCGTCCCGGCTGTGCGGCGCAGGCCCTCCGGGTCGCGGCACGCCTGCTCCGATCGTGCACGTTACTAGTAAGTATCGATGATCGATCAGCAGGGTGGCGGCATGCTGGGGCGCGGACGCGATCCGTGACCGGGCGGATCCACTGAGTTCTCGGGACAAGCCATGGGACGACTGACCCGACGGGCCTTCGCGCTCGCGGCCCTGACCGCGGTCACGACGACGGGCTCGGCGGCGGCCGCACCCGCGGCCGCGCCGGTTGGCACCGGCCATCCGCGTGCGGAACCGGCCGAGATGCGGGGCATGTGGGTGGCGAGCGTCGCCAACCGGGACTTCCCCTCCCGGGCCGGGCTGACCGCCGCCGAACAGCGCGCCGAACTGCTCTCCTGGCTGGACCTCGCGGTACGCCGACGGCTGAACACCGTGATCCTCCAGGTCCGGCCGACCGCCGACGCCCTGTGGCCCTCCCCGTACGAACCCTGGTCCGAGGTGCTGACCGGCACCCAGGGCAGGGCCCCGGGCTGGGACCCGCTGGGCACGGCCGTCACGGAGGCGCACGCCCGCGGGCTGGAGCTGCACGCCTGGTTCAACCCCTACCGGATCGCCCAGCACGCCGACCCCACCCGCCTGGCCGCCTCCCATCCCGCCCGCCGGTATCCGCAGTGGGTGGTGCGGTACGCCGGCAAGCTCTACTACAACCCGGGGCTGCCGGAGGTCCGCGCCTTCGTCCAGGACGCCATCCTCGACGCCGTGCGCAAGTACCCGCTCGACGCCGTCCACTTCGACGACTACTTCTACCCGTACCCGGTGGCGGGCCAGACCTTCGACGACGGTGACGCCTACGACCGCTACGGCGGCGGCCACTCCGGGCGGGCGGCCTGGCGGCGCGCCAACGTGGACCAGCTGATCGTGGAGACCGCCGGGCGCATCAAGGCGATCCGGCCGGCCACCCAGTTCGGGATCAGCCCCTTCGGCGTGTGGCGCAACGCGGCCACCGACCCGCGCGGCTCGGACACCCGGGCGCTGCAGTCGTACGACGACGTCTACGCCGACAGCCGCAAGTGGGTCCGCGAGGGCTGGCTGGACTACGTCTGCCCCCAGCTGTACTGGAACATCGGCCTGGCCGCCGCCGACTACGCCAAGCTGGTGCCCTGGTGGGCGGAGGTCGCGCGGGGCAGCCGCACCCGGCTCTACCTGGGGGAGGCGCTGTACAAGGCGGGTGACCCGGCGCAGCCCGCCGCCTGGCGGGATCCGGCCGAGCTGTCCCGGCACCTGACGCTCGCCAAGAAGTACCCCGAGGCGCGCGGCCATGTCTTCTTCGCGGCCCGGGAGGTGCGGACCGACCGGGCCGGGGCCCTGGCGCGGGTGATCGCCGACCACTACACGCGGCCGGCGAAGCCCCCGCGCTGAACTACCTCTGCATCCGTTGCTGGTCGCGGTGCCGGACCTCGCAGTCCGGGCCCGGTGACATGACGGCCTCGTGCCCGTCGGGGAAGCGGACGCGGTAGGGCGGGTTGCCCTGCTCGCCCATCACCTCGACGACCTCCGAGACCTGATCGTGCTGGCCCACCACCCTGCCGTGCTGGACAAGGTGGTCGCCCACCGATGCGCGCATCTGTCGGCCTCCTCACGATGTGTGCGGGAGCGGCTCCGTGGCATTTCGAGTCTACGGTGCGGTGGTCCGCCGGGAAGCGGGCCCGCTCGGCCCGGCCGCGGGCCGTCCGGCCCGTTCAGCCGCGTGCCCGCTGGGTGACCGCGATGCAGACCAGCACCGCCGCGGCCGTCAACGGGGCGGCCGCCGTCAGGTGCTCGCCGAGCAGGAGCACCGACCACACCAGTGTGAGCAGGGGCTGCGCCAACTGCAACTGACTGGCCTTCGGGACGCCGATCGCCGCCATGCCCCGGTACCAGACCACCAGCCCCAGGAACTGCGAGCCCGCCGCCACCCACAGCAGCCCCGCCACACTGTGCGCGGTCAGCCGGACCGGCTCGTGGGCGAGGGCGAGTGCCGCGGCGGGCAGGGTCAGCGGCAGGCACAGCACCAGCGCCCAGCCGATCACCTGCCAGCCCGGCAGCACCCGGGCCAGCCGGCCGCCCTCGGTGTACCCGGCCGCGCACACCAGCAGCGCGCCGAACAGGTACAGGTCGGCGGTGGTCAGGGCGCCGCCGCTCTGCCGCACGGTGAACACCCCGACCGCGCCCGCGCCGGCCAGCGCCGCCAGCCAGAAGGTGCGCGAGGGCCGGGTGCCCATGCGCAGCGCGGAGACCGCCGCGGTGGTCAGCGGCAGCAGCCCGACCACGACGGCGGCGTGCGCGGTGGTCGACGTCCGCAGCGCCAGCGTGGTCAGCAGCGGGAAACCCAGCACGACGCCGGCGCCGACCACCGCCAGCCCCGGCCAGTGCCGCCGTGCGGGCGGCGGTATCCGCAGTGCCAGCAGGCAGCCGCCCGCGATGACCGCGGCCAGCACGCTGCGCACGGCGACCAGGGACCAGGGCCCGAAGCCCTCCAGCCCCCAGGCGGTGGCCGGGAAGGTCAGCGAGAAGGCGACGACGCCGAGCCCCGCCTGCAGGGTGCCGGCCGACCGCGCCCGGACCGGACCGCCGACCGCTATCCGAGGTGAGGCGGTAGCGCTACTCTGTGTCTTCATGCAAGAGCGTAGCAGCGTGGACGAACTGGCGAATCAGCTGCGAAGAGAGCTGGACCGCTACTCTCCCGGTGGAAAGCTCCCGTCGAGCCGGGCGCTCGTCGACCGCTTCCGGGTCAGCCCCGTCACCGTCTCCCGGGCGCTGGCCCAGCTGGCCGCCGAGGGGCTGGTGGTGACCCGGCCGGGCGCCGGCGCCTTCCGTGCCCGGCCCCGGCCGCGGGCCGTGCCCGAGGGCGACACCTCCTGGCAGGAGGTCGCGCTGAGCGCCGGCGGCGCCGGCGATCTCGTACCGCGCTCCGTGGAGGCCGCCGGGGTCACCGTGTCGCTGGCCGCGCCGCCGCCCGGGGTGATCGAGTTCAACGGCGGCTATCTGCACCCCTCGCTGCAGCCCGAGCGCGCCATGGCCGCGGCGCTGGCCCGGGCCGGACGCCGCCCCGGCGCCTGGGGGCGGCCGCCGCTGGAGGGGCTGCCGGAGCTGCGGGACTGGTTCGCCCGCCAGCTCGGCGGGGGCGTGAGCGCCGCCGAGGTACTGGTGAGCGCCGGCGGCCAGGCCGCCCTGACCACCGCGCTGCGCGCGCTCGCCCCGCCCGGCGCGCCCGTGCTCGTGGAGTCGCCCACCTACCCCGGCATGCTCGCCATCGCCCGCTCGGCCGGCCTGCGCCCCGTCCCCGTCCCGGTCGACCCCGACGGCGTCAAGCCGCACCTGCTGGCCGACGCGTTCCGCGCGAGCGGTGCCCGCGTCCTCGTCTGCCAGCCGCTCTTCCAGAACCCCACCGGAGCCGTCCTCGCCCCCGAGCGGCGCGCCGAGGTGCTGCGCATCGCCCGGGAGGCCGGCGCCTTCGTCGTGGAGGACGACTTCGTGCGGCGGCTCGCCCACGAGGACGCCGGGCCCCTGCCCCGCCCGCTCGCCGCCGAGGACCCCGACGGCGTCGTCGTGCACATCGCCTCGCTGACCAAGGCCACCTCGCCGAGCTTCCGGGTCTGCGCGCTGGCCGCGCGCGGACCGGTCCTGGAGCGGCTGCGGGCCATCCAGGTCGTCGACATGTTCTTCGTGCCGCGGCCGCTGCAGGAGGCCACCCTGGAACTGGTCGGCTCGCCCGCCTGGCCGCGGCATCTGCGCACCGTCGCCGCGGAGCTGAAGGCACGCCGCGACGCCATGACCGCCGCCCTGCGGCTGCGGCTGCCGGAGCTCGGCCTCGCGCACGTGCCGTCCGGCGGCTACCACCTGTGGCTGCGTCTCCCGGACGGCACCGACGAGGGCGCGTTCACCGCGGCCGCCCTGCGCGCGGGGGTCGCCCTCACCCCCGGCCGCCCGTACTTCAGCGCCGAACCCCCGGCTCCCCATGTGCGCCTGAGTTTCGCGGCGGTCGCGGGGGAGAGCGAGATCAGCGAGGGCGTGCGGCGGCTGCGGGCCGCCTGCGACGAGGTTCTGCCCTGACCTGCGGCCGCGGCACCGATCAATCCGTTCGACACCACGGCCCCGACCTGAGAGGTTCCCGTCATGACCGACGGCTACGAGATCTCCGCCGACCCCGCCCGCATCGACGCCGAGCGCGTCCACCGCTGGCTGTCCACCGACGCCTACTGGGCCCTCGGGCGCCCCCGCGAGAAGCAGGACCGGGCGATCGAGGGGTCGCTGAACTTCGGCGTCTACGACACCGCCTCCGGGGAGCAGGTCGCCTACGCCCGCGTGGTGACGGACCGGGCGACCTTCGCCTGGCTGTGCGACGTGTACGTCGACCCGGCGGTGCGCGGCAAGGGACTCGGCACCGCCCTGGTGGCCGCCGTGCGGGACCGGCTGGCGCCGTACGGGCTGCGCCGGATCATGCTCGCCACCCATGACGCGCACGGCGTGTACGAGAAGCTCGGCTTCGCGCCGCTTCAGCGGCCCGAGCACTGGATGGCGCTGGGCTCCGGCTGACGCTCCGCCTGCCCGGAACACCTGCCGGGGAACTCTCGATAACTCCGAGGTAACACCTCTTGACCTGCGTAGTTTCGCGGCTCACCATCCACGCATGTCACTTCGGGTCACGTTCGTCGCCGCCGCGCGCAGCACGCCCCTGATGGCGGAGCGCTTCGAGGACGACCAGCCGCTGGACCAGGCAGGCTGGGGCGAGGTGCAGCGCGCCGCGGGCGGGCTGGTCCCGCTGGCCGCGGCCGACCTGCGCTACTGCTCGCCGACGCCGCGCAGCCGGGCCACCGGGGACGCGCTCGGCTACGCACCGCTGGTGCAGCTCGCGCTGCGGGACTGCGACATGGGTCGCTGGCGCGGCTTCACCCTGGGCGAGGCGATGGCCCGTGAGCCGGAGGCGGTGGACGCCTGGCTGGCCGATCCGCGCTCGACACCGCACGGCGGCGAGTCGCTGACCGCGTTCATCGTGCGGGTGGGGGCCTGGCTCGACACGCGGCCGGTGGGCGACGGCGGCCGGATCGTGGCGGTGGCGGAGCCGTCGGTGATCCGCGCGGCGCTGGTCTACGCGCTCAAGGCCCCGCCGGCGACGTACTGGAACATCGACATCCGCCCCCTCTCCACGACCACGGTGACCGGGCTGGGCGGGCGCTGGAACCTGCGCTTCGACGGGTGACGCAAGCCTGCGGGGGCGGCCGCCGCGGCTCCGCCCGCCCCTTGATCGTTGTGTGAACCATTGACGCCCTGTCACCTCTTGCCTATCTTTCGTTCGAAGTGCTGACCAGTGTCCGATATCCCGAACATCTGTGTACAGAGAGCCGCGGAGCCCACATGTCACGCACCCGCTGGAGACTCGGTCTCAGCGTCACCGCCCTGCTCGCCGCCTCGGCCGCGCTGCCCGCCCCCGCCCAGGCCGCCGCCGTCACCGACTACACGATCACCGTCGACCCGGCCGCCCGGGGCGCGTCCATCGCCGACACCATGTACGGCGTGTTCTTCGAGGACATCAACCGGGCCGCGGACGGCGGCCTGTACGCCGAACTCGTGCAGAACCGGTCCTTCGAGTACTCCGCCGTCGACAACCGCTCCTACACCCCGCTGACCTCCTGGTCCGTCGACGGCACGGCTCAGGTGCGCGACGACTCCGGCCGGCTCAACGACCGCAACCGCGCCTACCTCTCCCTGGACGCCGGTTCGTCGGTGACCAACAGCGGCTACAACACCGGCGTCCGGGTCGAGAAGGGCAAGAGGTACGACTTCTCGGTGTGGGCCCGCGCCGAGAGCGGCACCACCCTCACCGTCTCCCTCACCGACGCCCCCGGCCCGCTGGCCACCGCCCGCCGGGTCGCGGTCGAGGGCGGCTGGGCACAGTACAGGGCCACCTTCACGGCCGGCCGCACCAGCAGCTACGGCCGGCTCACCGTCGCCTCCACCGCCCCGGTCGCCCTCGACATGGTGTCCCTTTTCCCCCGGGACACCTACCGCGGCGAGCCCAACGGACTGCGCAAGGACCTCGCCGAGAAGATCGAGGCCCTCAGGCCCGGCTTCGTCCGCTTCCCCGGCGGCTGCCTGGTCAACACCGGCTCCATGCAGGACTACAGCGAGGCCGGCGGCTGGCAGCGCGCCCGCTCCTACCAGTGGAAGGACACCGTCGGCCCGGTCGAGGAACGCGCCACCAACGCCAACTTCTGGGGCTACAACCAGAGTTACGGGCTCGGCTACTACGAGTACTTCCGCCTGGCCGAGGACGTCGGAGCCATGCCGCTGCCCGTCGTCCCCGCGCTGGTGACCGGCTGCGGACAGAACCGCGCCGTCGACGACGAGGCGCTGCTCCGGCGGCACATCCAGGACACCCTCGACCTCGTCGAGTTCGCCAACGGCCCGGCCACCTCCACCTGGGGCAAGGTCCGCGCCCGGATGGGCCACCCCGAGCCGTTCCACCTCACCCACATCGAGGTCGGCAACGAGGAGAACCTGCCCGAGGAGTTCTTCGCGCGCTTCCAGAAGTTCCGGGCCGCCATCGAGGCCGAGTACCCGGAGATCACCGTCATCTCCAACTCCGGCCCGGACGACACCGGCGCGATCTTCGACACCGCCTGGAAGCTCAACCGCGACGCGGACGTCGCCCTGGTCGACGAGCACTACTACAACAGCCCGCAGTGGTTCCTGCGGAACAACGACCGCTACGACTCCTACGACCGCCAGGGCCCCAAGGTGTTCCTCGGCGAGTACGCCTCCCAGGGCAACGCCTGGCGCAACGGCCTCGCCGAGGCGGCCTTCATGACCGGCCTGGAGCGCAACGCGGACGTCGTCCGGCTGGCCTCCTACGCACCGCTGTTCGCCAACGAGGACTACGTGCAGTGGCGTCCCGACATGGTCTGGTTCAACAACCACGCCTCCTGGAACTCGGCCAACTACGAGGTCCAGAAGCTGTTCATGACCAACACCGGCGACCGCGTGGTCCCCTCGCGGGCCAGCGGCACACCCGCCGCCGGCGGCCCGATCACCGGCGCCATCGGCCTGTCCACCTGGGCCACCAGCGCGGCGTACGACGACGTGAAGGTCACCGCCGCCGACGGCGCCCCCCTCTTCGACGACGACTTCTCCGGCGACGCCTCCCGCTGGACCCACACCGGCGGCGGCAGCTGGAGCATCCGGGACGGCCAGTACGTCCAGACCGACGAGGCGGCCGAGAACACCCTCGTCCAGGCCGGCGACCCGAGCTGGCACGACTACGACCTGCACGTGAAGGCCACCAAGAAGTCCGGCAAGGAAGGCTTCCTCGTCGCCTTCGGAGTCAAGGACACCGGCAACTACTACTGGTGGAACCTCGGCGGCTGGAACAACACGCGGTCCGCCGTCGAACAGGCCGCGGACGGCGCCAAGTCCACGCTGATCACCAAGGCCGGATCCGTCGAGACCGGGCGCGCCTACGACCTCGACGTCAAGGTGCGGGGCCGCCAGGTGACCCTCTACCTCGACGGCCAGGAGTGGGGCAGCTTCACCGACGACCAGAAGGCCGAGCCCTTCCGCCAGGTCGTCACCGAGGACCGGCACACCGGTGAGCTGATCGTCAAGGTCGTCAACGCCCAGGACGCCCGGGCCCGCACCGCCATCGACCTCGGCGACGTCAAGGTCCGCTCCCGGGCCCGGGTGACCACGCTGGCGGCCGCCGCCGACGCGGTCAACACCGAGACGGACACCCCGGTCACGCCGGTGACCTCGACCCTCGACGGGGTGTCCGCGAGGTTCACGTACACCTTCCCGGCGAACTCGGTGACGTTCCTGCGGATCAGACAGAGGTAGCGCTCACGCGGACCCGGATCAGGCGGGCGAACCCGGTGTCCCGTCCGCGGGCTGCTGCCCGACCGGCAGCAGCCCGCGCTCGGCGAAGACCTTCTTCGCCACCAGCGTCGCGTTGAGCGCCCGCGGGAACCCGCAGTACCCGGCGGAGTGCAGCAGCGCCTCGACGATCTGTCCGGGCGTGAGACCCACGTTCAGCGCGGCGTTGACGTGCACCTCCAACTGGGCCTCGCAGCCGCCGAGCGCGGTGAGCGCGCCCAGCGTCACCAGCTGGCGGTCGCGCGGCACGAGGCCGGGCCGCGCGTAGATCTCGCCGAACCCCCAGGCGACGATCTGGTGGGCCAGCTCCGGGCTGATGTCGGCGAGCGAGTCCACGACCCGCTCCCCGGCCTCGCCGTCGACGCTCCGCAGCACGTCCAGTCCCCGGGCGAAGCGCTCCGCGCGCGTGGTGCTCCCGCTCGTGTCGGGCTCTCGGTCGGTCATGAACACGACCCTAGAGCCTGGAGTGCGCTCGCGGGGGGAACGTCAGCGGCCGTCGCGGCGCAGCCACCCGAGCCGGGGGTCCTCCGGTCGAGGCGGTCCCCCTTCGCCGCACGGCGGCAGCCCCTTGGAGCGCTCGTCCAGGGTCACCGTGGGCGCGATCCGGCGCAGCGTGGCGCGGACCGGGGTGAGCGGGTGCGCCCGGCACTCACCCAATTGCATAAACGTGCAGCGAAACGTATAGTCATGCCATCCAGGAGGAGGAGTCCATGGCAGTACGTGCGGCAGTGGCCGGAGCGAGCGGATACGCGGGCGGCGAGGTTCTGCGGCTGCTGCTGGCCCACCCCGAGGTCGAGATCGGCGCCCTGACCGGGAACTCCAACGCCGGGCAGCGGCTGGGCGCGCTCCAGCCGCACCTGTGGCCGCTGGCCGACCGGGTGCTGAGCGAGACCACCGCCGAGACGCTCGCCGGGCACGACGTCGTCTTCCTGGCGCTGCCGCACGGCCAGTCCGCCGCCGTCGCCGAACAGCTCGGCCCCGATGTCCTCGTGATCGACATGGGCGCCGACTTCCGTCTGAGGGACGCCGCCGACTGGGAGGCCTTCTACGGCTCCCCGCACGCCGGCACCTGGCCCTACGGCCTCCCCGAACTTCCGGGCGCCCGCGCCGCGCTGGAGGGGTCCAAGCGCGTCGCGGTGCCCGGTTGCTACCCCACCGCCGCGACCCTCGCCCTCTTCCCGGCGTACGCGGCGGGCCTCGCCGAGCCGGAGGCGGTGATCGTCGCCGCCTCCGGCACCTCCGGCGCGGGCAAGGCCCCGAAGGCCCACCTGCTGGGCAGCGAGGTCATGGGCTCCATGACGCCGTACGGCGTCGGCGGCGGCCACCGGCACACCCCCGAGATGATCCAGAACCTCAGCGGGGCGGCCGGCGAGCGGGTCTCCGTCTCCTTCACACCGACCCTCGCGCCGATGCCCCGCGGCATCCTCGCCACGTGCAGCGCGAAGGCCGTCGACGGGGTGACGGCTCAGGCGGTCCGCGCCGCCTACGACAAGGCCTACGCCGACGAGCCGTTCGTCGGCCTGCTCCCCGAGGGGCAGTGGCCCGCCACCGCGTCCGTGTACGGCTCGAACGCCGTCCAGATCCAGGTCGCGTACGACGCGGCGGCCGGCCGGATCATCGCGATCAGCGCCCTCGACAACCTCACCAAAGGCACCGCGGGCGGTGCCGTCCAGAGCATGAACCTCGCCCTGGGACTCGACGAGACCACCGGACTGACTACGATCGGAGTTGCGCCGTGAGCGTGACGGCAGCCAAGGGATTCACGGCGGCGGGCATCGCCGCCGGGATCAAGGAGAACGGCAACCCGGACCTGGCCCTCGTGGTCAACCACGGGCCCCGCCGCGCCGCCGCGGGCGTCTTCACCGCCAACCGCGTCAAGGCCGCTCCGGTGCTGTGGTCCGAGCGGGTCGTGCAGAGCGGTCAGGTGTCCGCCGTCGTCCTCAACTCCGGCGGAGCCAACGCCTGCACGGGCCCGAAGGGCTTCCAGGACACCCACGCCACCGCCGAGAAGGTGGCCGAGGTCCTGGGCCGCGGCGCCATCGAGGTCGCCGTCTGCTCCACCGGCCTCATCGGCGTCCTGCTCCCCATGGACAAGCTGCTGCCCGGCATCGAGACCGCCGCCGCCCAGTTGTCCGAGCACGGCGGCGAGAAGGCCGCCATCGCCATCAAGACCACCGACAGCGTCCACAAGACCTCCGTCGCGGCCCGCGACGGCTGGACCGTCGGCGGGATGGCCAAGGGCGCCGGCATGCTCGCCCCCGGCCTCGCCACCATGCTCGTCGTCCTCACCACCGACGCGGACGTCGACCAGGAGACGCTGGACTCGGCCCTGCGGGCCGCCACCCGCGTCACCTTCGACCGCGTCGACTCCGACGGCTGCATGTCCACCAACGACACGGTGCTGCTGCTCTCCTCCGGCTCCTCCGGCACCGCCCCGGACCCCGCGGAGTTCGCGGAGGCCGTCCGCCAGGTCTGCGACGACCTCGGCCGGCAGCTGATCCGCGACGCCGAGGGCGCGAGCAAGGACATCAAGGTCGAGGTCGTCAACGCGGCCACCGAGGCCGACGCCGTCGAGGTGGGCCGCTCCATCGCCCGCAACAACCTCCTGAAGTGCGCCCTCCACGGCGAGGACCCCAACTGGGGCCGGGTGCTCTCCGCCATCGGCACGACGACGGCCGCCTTCGAGCCCGACCGGCTCAACGTCGCCATCAACGGTGTCTGGGTCTGCAAGAACGGCTCGGTCGGCGAGGACCGCGAGAAGGTCGACATGCGCTACCGCGAGGTGCACATCGTCGCCGACCTCGCGGCCGGCGCCGAGACCGCCACGATCTGGACCAACGACCTCACCGCCGACTACGTCCACGAGAACAGCGCCTACTCGTCATGACCAACACACCCGCGCGCAAGCACACCGCCCTGCCCAAGGCCCAGATCCTCATCGAGGCACTGCCCTGGCTGGTGCGGCACAACGGCAAGACCGTCGTCATCAAGTTCGGCGGCAACGCCATGGTCGACGAGGACCTGAAGGCCGCCTTCGCCCAGGACGTCGTCTTCCTGCACCACGCCGGCCTCAAACCCGTCGTCGTGCACGGCGGCGGCCCGCAGATCAGCGCCGCCCTCGACCGGCACGGCATCGTCAGCGAGTTCAAGGCCGGCCTGCGCGTCACCACCGAGGACGCCATGGACGTCGTACGGATGGTGCTGGCCGGCCAGGTCCAGCGCGAACTGGTCGGGCTGCTCAACCGGCACGGCCCCCTCGCCGTCGGCCTCACCGGTGAGGACGCGCACACCATCACCGCCACCAAGCACCAGCCCGAGATCGACGGCGAGCCGGTGGACATCGGGCGGGTCGGCGAGATCACCGACATCGACACCGGCGCGATCGAGGCGCTGCTCGCCGACGGCCGCATCCCGGTCGTCTCCTCGATCGCCCGCAGCAAGGACGACGGGCATGTCTACAACGTCAATGCTGATACGGCGGCTGCGGCACTCGCTGCGGCACTGGGCGCCGAGACCCTCATGGTCCTCACCGACGTCGAGGGCCTCTACGAGGACTGGCCGAACTCCGACGAGGTGATCAGCCGCCTCACCGCGTCCCAGCTGGAGAAGCTGCTGCCGGAGCTGTCCTCCGGCATGGTCCCGAAGATGGAGGGCTGTCTGCACGCCGTCCGGGGCGGGGTGAACACCGCGCGCGTCATCGACGGCCGGGTCCAGCACTCGATCCTGCTGGAGATCTTCACCGACGAGGGCATCGGCACGATGGTCGTGCCCGACGCGGACACCGAGGGGGAGTCGTGACCAACGAGGAGCTGACCACGCGCTGGCAGGGCGCGCTCATGAACAACTACGGCACCCCCCGCCTGGCCCTGGCGCGCGGCGCCGGGGTGAAGGTGTGGGACGCCGACGGCCGGGAGTACCTGGACTTCGTCGGCGGCATCGCCACCAACGCGCTCGGCCACGCCCACCCGGCGATCGTGGAGGCGGTGAGCCGGCAGATCGGCTCCCTCGGCCACATCTCCAACCTGTTCCTGGCCGAGCCGACGGTCGCGCTCGCCGAGCGGCTGCTGGAGCTGTTCGGCCGCGACGGCCGGGTGTTCTTCTGCAACTCCGGCGCCGAGGCCAACGAGGCCGTCTTCAAGATGGGCCGGCTGACCGGCCGGACCCACGTCGTAGCCACCGACGGCGGCTTCCACGGCCGGACCATGGGCGCCCTCGCGCTCACCGGCCAGCCCGGCAAGCGGGAGCCGTTCCTGCCGCTGCCCGGCGAGGTCACCCACGTCCCGTACGGCGACGCCCAGGCGCTGGCCGCCGCCGTCACCGAGGACACCGCCCTGGTGATCATCGAGCCGATCCAGGGGGAGAACGGGGTCGTGGTCCCCCCGCCCGGCTATCTGAAGGCGGCCCGGGCGATCACCGCGGCCACCGGCGCGCTGCTCGTGCTCGACGAGGTGCAGACCGGCGTCGGCCGCACCGGGCACTGGTTCGCCTACCAGGCCCACGAAGGGGTGCTGCCCGACGTGGTCACCCTGGCCAAGCAGCTCGGCGGCGGCCTGCCGCTCGGCGCGACGGTCGCCTTCGGGCGCGCGGCCGACCTGCTGGGGCCGGGCCAGCACGGAACGACGTTCGGCGGCAACCCCGTCGCCTGCGCGGCCGGGCTGGCCGTGCTCGACACCATCGCCGCCGACGGGCTGCTGGAGAACGTCAAGCGGCAGGGCGAGCGGTTGCGGGACGGTGTCGAGTCGCTGAACCACCCGTTGATCGACCATGTCCGGGGCGCGGGCCTGCTCCTGGGTATCGTGCTCACCGAGCCCCTCGCGCCCCAGGCGCAGCAGGCGGCTCAGGAAGCCGGGTTCCTGGTGAACGCGCCCGCCCCCGACGTCATTCGGCTGATGCCGCCGCTGAATCTCGGCGATGACGACGTGGAGGCGCTGGTGCGGGCCCTGCCCGGCATCCTCGACGCAGTGGGTGGGGACCGACGAGCCGGAGAATGAGACGACCATGAGCCAGGCGCAGGACCACGATCAGCACGGGGCCGGGCCCGCCGTGCCGCAGACCCGCACCGCACGGCACCGGCGGATCGTGGACATCCTCAACCGGCAGCCGGTGCGCTCGCAGAGCCAGCTGGCGAAGCTGCTCGCCGACGACGGGCTGAGCGTCACACAGGCGACGCTCTCCCGGGACCTCGACGAGCTCAACGCCGTGAAGATCCGCAACACCGACGGGGACCTCATCTACGCGGTGCCCAGCGAGGGCGGCTTCCGCACCCCGCGCGCGCCGCTGGGGGAGTCGGCCAAGGAGGAGCGGATGCGGCGGCTCTCCTCGGAACTGCTGATCTCCGCGGAGGCCTCGGCCAACCTCGTCGTGCTCCGGACGCCACCCGGTGCGGCCCAGTTCCTGGCGTCGGCCATCGACCAGGCCGAACTGCACGACATCCTCGGGACGATCGCCGGCGACGACACCCTGCTGCTGATCAGCAGGGAGCCCAGCGGCGGGCAGGCCCTCGCCGACCACCTGCTGCGGCTGGCGCAGAACGGTCACTGAGGGGCGGGCCGGGGTGGCGTTTCGGGGGTGGGGGTGCGGTGGTGTGTCGCGCAGTTCCCCGCGCCCCTGAGAGTGCGCCCGGGGCGGGCGTTGCGGGGCGGGCCGCGGACTTCGTAGGGGCCGGACGGGCGGCCCGCCGGGCGCGTGGTTTCCCGTGCCCGGCGCGCCCGGTCAGCCCAGGCGGGCCGCCAGGCCACCCGTGCAGCGGACCTCGTCGCCGGCCGTGATGAGGAGGGCCTCGACGTCGGGAAGGGTCTCCAGCCAGGCCAGCCCGGCCCGGGAGCCCATCGCGAAGGCGGCGGTGGCCCAGCAGTCCGCCCACGTCAGCCGAGGGGCGACGACCGTCACGGCGACCAGGTCCGTCACCGCCGACCGGGCGGTGCGCGGATCCACGATGTGCGCGCCCCGCTCCGCCGTCCCCGAGGTCGCCACGGCCAGCTCGCCGACCCCGGCCGCCGACACCACCGCGGCCAGGCCGCCCGGCCGCAGCGGATCCGAGACCCCGACCCGCCAGGGCCGCTCCGGCGCCGGCGCGCCCAGCAACTGCACGTCCCCGCCGCCGTTCACGCTGACCCCGCTCACCCCGCGCACCTCCGCCAGGCCGCGCGCCACCCGCTCCACGGCCCACCCCTTGACGATTCCGGTCGGGTCCAGCCGCCCCTCGTAGCGCATGCTGAACCAGCCCTCGCTCAGCGACTGGGCCCGGCCGCCCAGCTCCAGCACCTCGGCGACCATCGGGTCGCACTCGCCGACGGTCAGCTCCCCGCGAGCCAGCCGCGAGACGTCGCTGTCCTCACGGTAGGTGCTGAACACCTCGTCGATCCGGTGCAGCCCGGCCACCGCCGTTTCCAGCGCCGACCGGACCGCACCGGGTTCCCCGCCGCGGACGTCGAAGGAGAAGACCGTCCCCATGACCTCCTCCGCGTGCCGCACCGCGGCGGGAGTCGTCTCAGCCACCGGCCTGGTCCAGCGCGGACTGCAGTGACTGCTGGTACCCGGTGCTGGTGTACGTCGCCCCGGACACCGTGTCGATCTGCGCGCTCTGCGCCGCGACCGCCGCCTGGTTGAGCTTCGGCACCGCGTCCGCGGTGATCTGGTCGCTGCGCCCGCCCTTGGGCGCCTGCACCGCCTCGGCGGCGGTGATCTTCCCGGCGCTGACGGTGATCCGCACCTGCACCGGCCCGTACTGCGTCTGCGCCACCGACCCGGTGAACGTCCCGGAGGCCTGCGCGGCGCCGGACTCCCCGGCCCCCTTCCCGGACCCCTCGGCGGCCCCGCCGCCCCCGGCGTTCGCCTTGTCGATCGCCGACTGCAACGACTGCCGGTAGCCGGTGCTGGTGTACGTCGCCCCGGACACCATGTCGATCTGCGCGCTCTGCGCCGCGACCGCCGCCTGGTTGAGCTTCGGCACCGCGTCCGCGGTGATCTGGTCGCTGCGCCCGCCCTTGGGCGCCTGCACCGCCTCCGCCTGCGTGATCCTGCCGTTGCTCACGGTCAGCCGGACCTGCACGGCCCCGTACTGGGTCTGCGCCGCGTCCCCCATGACGGTGCCGGCCGCCGGGGCTCCCGCCCCGCCCTGGGCGGACTCCTGGTTCACCGCCGACGAGCCGGGCGGCGAGCCCGCCGCCGAGGCGGCGGCCGGGTCCGACGCCGGCTTCATCGACAGCAGCAGCACGATGCCGGACACGGTCGCCGCGGTGGCGAGCACGACACGCCGGACGGGGTGGCTCTTCCTCATCTGTTCCAAGCTCCTGATCTCGCGAGGCCCGCAGGGTCCCGACGACCGCTCACATCTCGAAGGACTCGTGGTGGATACGGCGGGCCGGCACCCCGGCGCCGCGCAGCGCCTCGTACACCGCCCGGGCGAACCCGGTCGGGCCGCACATGAAGACGTCGTGCTCCTCGATGTCGGGGATCTTGCGCCGCAGCGAGTCGGCCGAGATGTCGGGCCGCTCACCGTCCGGGCTGTTCACCGCGTACATCAGCCGCGCCCCGCGCTCGTCGGCGATCCGCGCCAGCTCGTCCCACAGCGCCAGGTCCTGGGTGCTGTTGGCCCGGTACAGCAGCGTGATGTCGCCGGCCGCGCCGGGCAGCGTCTCGAACAGGGCCCGCATCGGGGTGATGCCCACCCCGCCGGCCACCAGCAGCACCTTGCCCCGGCTGCGCCGGGACGCCGTCAGGGCGCCGTACGGGCCCTCGGCCCACACCCGGGTTCCCGGCGTCAGCCCGCGCAGCGCCGCGCTGTGGTCGCCGATCGCCTTGACCGTGATCCGCAGCAGGTCGGGGCGCGGGGCGGCCGACAGCGAGTACGGGTGGGAGCTGAACCGCATCCCCGGCGCCAGGAACCGCCACCGGAAGAACTGCCCGGCCTCCGCACCCATCCGGTGCAGTCTGTGTCCGCCGATGAGCACCGACACGATGCCCGGCGTCTCCTCGATGACCGCCTCCACCCTCATGCGGTGGCGCAGGTTCAGCCGGAGCGGGGTGAGGATCCGGTACCAGACCACCAGGGCGGTGACCGTGCCGTACAGCGCGTACCAGGCGGTCTTCGCCGCCGGTTCGACGGCGAAGTCGTTGCCGGTGGTGATCTGGTGCCAGAACGTCAGGAACACCGCCGCGTAGGTCAGCAGGTGGACGTGGTACCAGGTGTCGTACGGCAGCCGGCGCCGCACCCCGCCGACGGACACCAGCCCGATGACGAACAGCAGGCCCGTGCCGATGGCGGCCTTGCCCATGTCCGGCAGCTGGTTGACGGAGTCGACGGTCTGCCCGACGATGTCGCCCAGCGACTTGCCGGCCTGCAGCGCGTACCCCCACATGGTGAGGAAGACGTGCGCCACCACCAGGCTGAGCGTGTAACGGCCGCTCATCGCGTGCCAGCGCGCCACCCGGTCGGAGCCCACCCGGCGCTCCAGCGCGGGCACCCGGGCCATCTGCAGCACCACCAGCGCCATCAGGTAGCCGGCCAGCAGTCCGGTGATCCGGCCGGCGTTGAGGATCCAGCCGGTGTCGTCGGCGACGGCCGGCGTGTTGGCCCACCACAGCCCCAGCACTCCCGCCGCGCCCGCCCAAACGGCGACGAGCAGCGGGACGGCCGGGGAGCGGCGCGGACGGATGCGGCGCATCGTCTGGCGGCGGGCGGCACGCCCGCCTGCGATCGTGGTGGTCACGGTTCCTCCGTGGGGACTTGACCCTTGGCCCACAGATACGTGCCACGACGGCCGAGTGTTCAGTGCCGCGCCGCCCGTTCAGAGTCCGGCCGAGTCGAGCGCGGACTGGAGTGACTCCCGGTAACCGTCACTGGTGTACGTCGCCCCCGAGACGGTGTCGATCTCCGCGCTCTGGGCCGCCAGCGCCTCGCTGCGCAGCCGCGGCAGGGCATAGGCGTTGATCTGTTCGTCGCGCGGGTTGTCCTGCGGGTACTCCACGGCCGTCACGTCCGTGATCTTCCCGTCCCGTACGGTGATCCGGACCTGGACAGGGCCCCAGCGGGTGTCCACGGAGTCGCCGGTGACCGTCGTGTCGACCCCGCTCGTGCCGCTGGAGCCGCCCGACGCGCTCGGCGCGCTCGACGCGGCGGACGGCGGGGGCGCCGCCGCCTCGGGCGCGGTGTGCGGCTTCAGCGACAGCAGCAGGACGAACCCGGAGACGGTGGCGGCACCCGCCAGCACGATCCGGCGCAGCGGACGGGTCTTCTTCAGCGCGTGCACGTCACGGACCTCACAGCTCGAACGACTCGTGGTGGATACGGCGGTCCGGAACCCCGGCGGCGCGCAGCGCCGCGTACACGTCCCGGGCGAAGCCGGGCGGGCCGCACAGGTAGACGTCGTGCGCGTGCAGACCGGGCACGGCCGACCGCAGCGACTCGGCGTCCAGCCGGGGACGCTCGCCGTGCGGGCCGTTGAGGGCGTACAGCACCCGCGCCCCGCGCCAGGCCGCCACGGCCTCCAGTTCCCCGCCCAGCGCCAGGTCCTCCGCGCCGTGCGCCCGGTACAGCAGGGTGACCTCGCCCGGCAGCGTCTCGAACAGCGCGCGCAGCGGGGTGATGCCGACGCCGGCCGCGATCAGCAGCGACCGGGGCGAGGTCCGCCGGTCGGCGGTCAGCGCGCCGTACGGTCCCTCCGCCCACACGCGGGTGCCGGGACGCAGCAGGGCCACGCCCGCGCTGTGCGTGCCCAGCGCCTTCACCGTGATCCGCATCAGGTCCCCGCGGGGCGGCGCCGACAGCGAGTACGGCGACGAGGTCCAGGCCAGCTCCCGGGTCAGGAACCGCCACCGGAAGAACTGCCCGGCCCGCGCGTCCAGCTCGCCCAGCCGCCGCCCGCGCACCACGACCGAGTACACACCGGGCGCCTCCGGCTGCACCGACTCCACCCGCAGCCGGTGGCGCAGGTTCAGCCGTACGGGCACCAGCACCCGGAACCACAGGACCAGACCGGCCACCCCCAGGTACAGCGCGTACCAGGCGGCGGTGGCCACCGGGTGTCCGTTGAAGTCGTTCCCCAGGACGAGCTGGTGGCTGAACGCCAGGAACACGGCCGCGTAGGTCAGCAGATGCACGTAGTACCAGAACTCGTGGCTGGTACGGCGGCGCACGGCACGCATCGACGTCACACCGACCGCGAGGAGGATCACCGTGCCGAGGGTGGTCCGCAGCATCTCCGGGTAGTCCGTGACCACGGTCAGCGTCTCGCGCAGCAGTGACTGGCCGTCCTGGGCGGCGTACCCGGCGAGGATCAGCACCACGTGCGCCACCAGCAGGCAGATCGTGTAGCGGCCGGCCATCGCGTGCCAGCGCGCCACCCGGTCGGAGCCGATCCGCCGCTCCAGCAGCGGCACCCGTGCCATCAGGCCGACGAGCACCGCGCAGGCGTACCCGCTCAGCAGGCCCGCGATCCGCCCGGCGCCGGTCAGCCAGCCGGCCGCGCCGACCACGGAGCCGGTGTCGTGCCACCACAGGGCGACGACGGCGGCCGCCCCCGCCCACAGGGCGGCCAGGAGCGGTCCGGCGGGGGAGGGCCGGGCGGGCGGTGCCACGGGGGGTGCCGTGCGCGGCGGCTGGAGGGTGCTCATGGATCGGGTCCTTTCGCCTGTCGCGCCCACTGTGCGGGCCCAACCTTTGAAGGACCTCTCAACGGGACCCCGCGCGGCGGACTCAGAGGAAACTCAGAGCCGCCGCAGAGGCACACCGGTCCCGCCAGGGGCGATGCTGGAGGCAGCCATGAACACCACTCGCTCCGGGCGCCCCGCCCTGACCCGCCCCGACGGCACCCCGCTGCGCGTCCTCGTCGTCGACGACGACCCCGACCTCGCCGAGGTGCTCTCCGGGGCGCTGCGCTACGAGGGCTGGCAGGTCCGCACCGCCGGCGACGGCGCCTGCGCGCTGACCGCCGCCCGCGAGCTGCTGCCCGACGCCGTCGTCCTGGACGTGATGCTCCCCGACACCGACGGCTTCGCCGTCCTGCGCGCGCTGCACGGCGTGCGTCCGGACGTGTGCGTGCTGTTCCTCACCGCCCGGGACGCGGTCGAGGACCGGATCGCCGGGATCACCGCGGGCGGCGACGACTACGTCACCAAGCCGTTCAGCCTGGAGGAGGTCGTCGCCCGGCTGCGCGGCCTGCTGCGCCGCGCCGGGATGGCCCGCCAGGCCGAGGAGGGACCCCGGCTGACCGTCGGCGACCTGGTCATGGACGAGGAGGCCCGCGAGGTGACCCGGGGAGGCGAGCTGATCGAACTGTCACCGACCGAGTTCGAGCTGCTGCGTTTCCTGATGCGCAATCCGCGCCGGGTGCTGAGCAAGGCGCAGATCCTCGACCGGGTGTGGTCCTACGACTTCGGCGGCCGCGCCCACGTGGTGGAGCTGTACATCTCCTACCTGCGCAAGAAGGTGGACGCCGGCCGCGAGCCGCTGATCCACACCGTGCGCGGGGCGGGGTACGTGCTGAAGCCGGCGACGCGGTGAGGGCCCCGCGGTGGTCCTGGTCACCGTCCTGGCCGCGCACGCTGCGGACCCGGCTGACCGTCGGACTGGTGGTGCTGCTGGCCGTCGGCAGCGCCGCGGTGGGGGTGGCGGCCGTGGTCGAGCTGGAGCGCTTCCTGACCGGCCGGGTCGACCAGCAGCTCGCCGAGGCCGGCCCCCGCTTCCCCGCGAGCCTGGAGCGCGGCGGAGTGCCGGACGGCCGCGACGACCACGACGGCGACGAACTCGGCGACACCCGGCACCAGGCCACCGGCACCTTCGGCGCCCGGCTGGTGGACGGCGAGGTGACGCACGCGGCGGTGATCCGCTCGGGCGACGCTGCGGCGGACCTCGACGCCGGCCTCACCCCCGGGGACGAGCGCAGGCTCGCCGCCGTGCCCGTCGACGGGCACGGCCACACGATCCGCCTCTCCGGCCTCGACGAGTACCGGGTCAGGGCGGTCCGGGGACTCGACGGCGATGTCATGATCACCGGGTTGCCGCTGGAGCCGGTGGAAGCCGCCGGACACCGGCTGATGCTGGTGTCCGGCGTCGTCTTCGGCATCGTGCTCACCGCCACCGGCGTGGCCGGGGCACTGTGGGTGCGCTGGTCGCTGCGCCCGCTCAGCCGGGTCGCGGCGACCGCCACCCGGGTCAGCGAACTGCCGCTGGCCAGCGGCGAGGTGGCCCTGCCGCCGCGGGTGCCGGACGCCGATCCGCGCACCGAGGTGGGCCGCCTGGCGGCCGCCTTCAACCGGATGCTGGGGCATGTGGAGGGCGCGCTGACCAAGCGCCACGCGAGCGAGGAGCGGCTGCGCCGGTTCGCCGCCGACGCCAGCCACGAGCTGCGCACCCCGGTGGCCTCGGTGCGCGGCCACGCCGAGCTGGCGCTGCTCCATCCGGGACCGGTGACCCCGGAGGTGACGCGGGCGCTGGAGCGGATCGCGGCGGAGTCGGCCCGGATGGGGGAGATGGTCGACGAGATGCTGCTGCTGGCCCGGCTGGACGCCGGCCGGCCGCTGGAGCGCCGCCCGGTGGATCTGACCCGCCTGGTGCTGGACGCCGTCACGGACGCGCGCGCCGCCGGTCCCGGCCACCGCTGGGAACTGGAGCTGCCCGAGGAGCCGGTGACCGTCGAGGGCGACGCCCACCGTCTGCACCAGGTGGTGGCCAACCTGCTGGCCAACGCGCGTCTGCACACGCCCCGGGGCACCAAGGTGACGGTGGCCCTGCGGGTGGCGGACGCGGAGGCGGTCCTCACCGTGCACGACGACGGGCCGGGCGTCCCCGCCGAGATCCGGCCCACCGTCTTCGAACGCTTCACCCGTGCCGATCGCCGCCGCGTGGACGCCTCCGGCGGAGGAGCGGGCCTGGGCCTGTCGATCGTGTCGGCGGTGGTCGCGGCCCACGACGGGAGCGTGCGGCTGGACAGCGAGCCGGGGTCGACGACGTTCACCGTACGGCTCCGGGCCACGTCGGCGTCCTGACCGGGGAGCCGGGGGCCGGGCTTCAGGTCACCGACGGGGGCAGCGGCAGCGGCAGGCCGGGCAGTCCGTCCATGCTGACGGCGATGTGCTCCTTCGTGCCGAAGTAGGCGTCGAGCGAGGCGTCGTCCTCCCGTTCGAAGCGCCGTCGGTGCAGGTCGCGGTCGGCGTCGTAGGTCATGAAGGGCACCGCGTAGCCGCAGGTGTCGCGGACGAGTTCGGCGCGGACGACGATGATCGCGCGCAGCCCGTGCGGGCGGGGGTCGATGTCCGGGAAGCGGGCGAGGAGCCCGGGGAAGCGGGGGTCGTCGCGGAAGACCGGCTCACCGCGCCCGTGCACCCGCACGATGTTCGGCGGCCCCTGGAAGGCGCACCACATCAGTGTGATCCGCCCGTTCTCGCGGAGGTGGGCGACGGTCTCCGCGTTCGATCCCGCGAAGTCCAGATAGGCCACGGTGTGCTCGTCGAGCACCGCGAAGGAGCCCTTGAGGCCCTTGGGGGAGAGGTTGACCGTGCCGTCGCCGGACAGGGGCGCGGTCGCGGTGAAGAAGACCGGCTGCGACTCGATGAAGGACCGGAGCCTGCCGTCGATGCGTTCGTGGGTCTTTCCCATGAGCGACGAGTATCCGGCAAGATCTTTCATCTGTCTAAGGAGTTTGCCCCCCTCGCTCGGGCGCGGACCCCGGACGCGGGCCCCCGGGCACCGGTGCCCGGCCCCGGAGCGCCGCCCCGGCGGTATGACGCACCGGGGCGGCCTCGGGTCGGTCAGATCACTTGTTCAGGGCGCAGCCGGCCAGGGCGTCGAGGCCCTGCGGGCGGTCCGCCGTGCGGCCGATGGCCGTGGCGATGCGGTTGATCGTCGCGACGCGCTTGCTCTGCAGCGGGCCGAGGATGGCGTTGTCGACGAAGTTGGGGCCGCCCTGTCCGACGGTGTTGACCAGGCGCGTGTTGGCCTCCTGGATCTGCTTCTGGAGGAGGGCGAGGTTGCGGTCCACCTCGGCCTGCGCGGAGGCCGGCACGTCGGGCAGCCGGGAGGCCACGTCCGGGCAGGTGATGGTGCCGACGGCCGCGTTCCCGGCACCGCCGCCGGCGTTCCCGTTGCCGTTGCCGTTGTTCCCCGCGTTCCCCATGTCGCCGGCGTTGTTGTCGCCCGCGTTTCCGTTGTTCTCGGCGTTCCCCGCTCCGTCCCCGGCGTTCCCCGCCCCGCCCCCGGCGTTCAGCACACACCCGGCGAGCGATTCGAGCCCCTGCGGCTTGGCAGCCGTGCGCCCGATGGAGATGGCGATCCGCTCGATGGTGGACGCGCGCTTGCCCTGCAGCGGGCCGAGGATGGCGTTGTCGACGAAGTTGGGGCCGCCCTGTCCGACGGTGTTGACCAGGCGCGTGTTGGCCTCCTGGATCTGCTTCTGGAGAAGGGCGAGGTTGCGGTCCACCTCGGCCCGTGCGGAGGCCGGCACGTCCGGCAGCCGCGAGGCCACGTCCGGGCAGCTGATCGTCCCCGGCGACGCGAGGGTCCGGGCGGCGGTGGTGTCCTTCTTCTCGGACGTCTCCCCGGCGAGGGCGGAACCGGCGATGACGGCGCCGGAGAGCACCACGGCGGCGGCGCCGCCGATGAACGCCACGCGACGCTTGTTGTACTTCGGAAGAGCCCTGGACATGCGGATGCCTCACTACGGGTCGGAGGGTTCGTCGGTCGAATCGCGGCGCCTGCGTTCGGCGAGAGGTACGAGCAAGCGGTTTCCCGCGTTCAAAGAGGCGCGGGATCCGGCAGGAATTGACGAATCATGCAGTGCTCTGCATAATCATGCAGAAGTGCGGTTCGTCCGTCGACACACCGAGGAGCAGCGCAAGTGAGCAGCAACAGCGGAGACGTCCGGCTCTGGGGCGGCCGTTTCGCCGACGGTCCCGCCGAGGCCCTGGCCAAGCTGTCCGCGTCCGTCCACTTCGACTGGCGGCTCGCGCCCTACGACATCGCCGGTTCGCGTGCCCACGCGCGCGTGCTGCACCGGGCGGGGCTGCTCACCGAGGACGAGCTGGCCCGGATGACCGCCGGGCTGGACCGGCTCGAAGCCGACGTGGCGGACGGCTCCTTCGTCGGCACCGTCGCCGACGAGGACGTGCACACCGCCCTGGAACGCGGCCTGCTGGAGCGGCTCGGCCCCGACCTGGGCGGCAAGCTCCGGGCCGGCCGGTCCCGCAACGACCAGGTGGCCACCCTCTTCCGGATGTACCTGCGCGACCACGCCCGGATCATCGGCGGTCTGATCGCCGACCTCCAGGACGCGCTGATCGGCCTGGCCGAGGCTCACCCGGACGTGGCGATGCCCGGCCGCACCCACCTTCAGCACGCCCAGCCGGTGCTCTTCGCCCACCACGTCCTCGCGCACGTCCAGTCGCTGTCCCGGGACGCCGAGCGGCTGCGCCAGTGGGACGCGCGTACGGCGGTCTCGCCCTACGGCTCGGGCGCGCTCGCCGGCTCCTCCCTGGGCCTGGACCCGGAGGCGGTCGCCCAGGACCTCGGTTTCGAGCACGGCTCGGCGGCCAACTCCATCGACGGCACGGCCTCGCGCGACTTCGTCGCCGAATTCGCCTTCATCACCGCGATGATCGGGGTCGACCTCTCCCGGATCGCCGAGGAGATCATCATCTGGAACACGAAGGAGTTCTCCTTCGTGACCCTGCACGATGCCTTCTCCACCGGCTCGTCGATCATGCCGCAGAAGAAGAACCCGGACATCGCGGAGCTGGCGCGCGGCAAGAGCGGCCGGCTCATCGGCAATCTGACCGGCCTGCTCGCCACCCTCAAGGCCCTCCCGCTCGCGTACAACCGCGACCTTCAGGAGGACAAGGAGCCGGTGTTCGACTCCTGCGACCAGCTGGAGGTCCTGCTGCCCGCCTTCACCGGCATGATGGCCACCCTCACCGTGCACCGCGAGCGCATGGAGGAACTGGCGCCGGCCGGCTTCTCGCTGGCCACCGACATCGCCGAGTGGCTGGTCAGGCAGGGCGTGCCGTTCCGGGTGGCGCACGAGGTGGCCGGGGAGTGCGTGAAGGTCGCCGAGGCCGAGGGCAAGGAGCTGGGCGACCTGACCGACGAGCAGTTCGCGAAGATCTCCTCCCACCTCACCCCCGAGGTCCGCACGGTCCTCGACGTCCCCGGCGCCCTGGCCTCCCGTGACGGACGCGGCGGTACGGCGCCCAGCGCGGTCGCCGTCCAGCTGGCCGAGGTGAAGGCGGACGTCGCGGCCCAGCACGAGTGGGCGACCGCCAGGAAGTGAGGTGAGGGCATCGCGGGTTACGTTGGTCGGGCAGCGTCAAGGAACCGACCGAACGGAGCCCGCGATGCCCTTCGCCCGCCTGGCCTCTGCGACGACCCCCACCTGCCACATCGGCCTGGGGCTGGCCGCCGTCGGCCGCCCGGGCTACATCAATCTGGGCCGGGACCGCGACCTGCCCGAGGACCGCACCGTCGACGCGCTGCGCGAGCGCACCCACGAACTCCTCGACGCCGCCTACGCGCAGGGCGTGCGCTACTTCGACGTCGCCCGCTCCTACGGCCGTTCCGAGGAGTTCCTCGCCGACTGGCTGCGCGCCCGCCCCGACGTCGACGACGTCGTCATCGGCAGCAAGTGGGGCTACTCCTACACCGCCGACTGGTCCACCGAGGCCGAGGTGCACGAGGTGAAGGACCACGGCCTCGCGACGTACGAGCGGCAGCGCGCCGAGAGCCGGGCCCTGCTCGGCGACCGCCTCGACCTCTACCAGATCCACTCCGTGACCCCCGACAGCCCCGCGCTCACGGACAAGGAACTCCACGCCCGGCTCGCCGAGGCCGCCGCCGAGGGCCTCACCGTCGGCTTCTCCACCAGTGGCCCCGACCAGGCCGCCGCCGTCCGCGCCGCGCTCGCCGTCA
Organism: Streptomyces sp. bgisy159; assembly: GCF_057707805.1. NCBI lineage: Bacteria > Bacillati > Actinomycetota > Actinomycetes > Kitasatosporales > Streptomycetaceae > Streptomyces > Streptomyces sp. bgisy159. The sequence continues at coordinate 173,644 of NZ_JBYIQX010000007.1, forward strand.
CGGTCGACGGCGAACCCCTCTTCCGTACCGTCCAGTCGACCTACAACGCCCTGGAGACCTCGGCCGGCCCCGCGCTCGCCGAAGCGTACGACGCCGGGCTCACGGTGATCGTCAAGGAGGGCATGGCCAACGGGCGGCTCGCCGAGCCGAACGCGCCCGACGCGCTGAAGGCGGTGGCGCGGGAGACCGGCCTGGGCTGCGACGCGGTCGCCCTCGCGGTGATCCTGCGCCGGCCGTGGGCCGGGGTCGTCCTCTCCGGCGCCGCCACCACGCTCCAGCTCGCCTCGAACCTGCACGCCCCGGCCGTCGACCTCGACGAGGACCAGGCGTCCCGGCTCGCCGCCCTGGTGGAGGAGCCCGGCGCCTACTGGGAGCGGCGCGGGTACCTGCCCTGGCACTGACGGCACCTGCCCCGGGTCCCGCCCGAAGACCGGACGTCCATCCCACCCAGCCTGAGCCACGCACGCCTATTGTGAGACGTGACTGTCTCACATGGGTTATGGTTGTCTCATGGCTGTCGATCGTGACCAGGTGCTCCGCAGCGCCGCCGCCCTGCTGACCCGGAGATCCACCGCGACCATGGACGAGGTCGCCAAGGCCGCCGGGATCAGCCGGGCCACCCTGCACCGGCACTTCGCCGGGCGGGACGCGCTCGTCCGGGCGCTGGAGTCGCTCGGCATCGCCGAGTGCGAGGCCGCCCTGGACGCGGCCCGCATCGACGACGGCCCCGCGGCCGACGCGGTACGGCGCCTGGTCCGCGCACTGGAGCCCGCCGCCGGGCTGCTCGCCTTCCTCTACACCGAGAACCAGCTGTTCGAGGGGGAGGAGGTCGACGCGGGCTGGTCCCGGATGGACGACCGGATCTCCGCCCTGTTCCGGCGCGGCCAGCTGGACGGCGAGTTCCGCATCGACCTGACGCCGGCGTGGCTCACCGAGGCGCTGTTCGGACTGCTCGCCTCCGGCGCCTGGGTCGTGCAGAGCGGCAAGGGCGCCCCCAAGGACTTCCACCACATGACCACCGAGCTGCTGCTCGGCGGCGCACTGCGAAGAGAGGAATCATGACCAGCACCCTGCGGCCGGCGGTCACGGCGGAGACGGAGGGGCGCCCGGGCCGCTGGCTCGCGCTCTGCGTCCTCGTCCTCGCCGTGCTGCTGGTGGCCGTGGACGCCACCGTCCTCGGCCTGGCCACCCCGTACATCAGTGAGGACCTGAAGCCCTCCGGCACGCAGCTGCTGTGGATCGGCGACGTCTACTCCTTCGTCATCGCCGGTCTGCTGGTCTCCATGGGCAGTCTCGGCGACCGCATCGGCCGCAAGCGGATCCTGCTGGGCGGCGCCACCGCGTTCGGCGCGATGTCCGTGCTGAACGCCTACGCCACCACCCCCGAGGCGATGATCGCGGCCCGTGCGCTGCTCGGAGTCGCCGGCGCGACCCTGATGCCGGCCACCCTCGCGCTGATCCGCAACCTCTTCCACGACCCGCGCGAACGCAGTCTGGCCGTGGGCATCTGGGGCGCCACGGCCTCCGCGGGCACGGCGGTCGGCCCGATCGCGGGCGGGTTCCTGCTGGAGCACTTCTGGTGGGGCTCGGTCTTCCTCGTCAACCTGCCCGTGATGGCGGTCCTCGTCGTGGTCGGCATCCGGCTGCTGCCCGAGTCCCGCGACCCGCACCCCGGCCCCTGGGACCCGGCCAGTGTCCTGCTGTCGCTGGTCGGCATGATCGGCCTGGTGTACGCCGTCAAGGAGGCGGCCGCGCACGGCGTCACCTGGCCCACCCTGGCCGCGGGCCTGCTGGGCGCGGGCGCGCTGTACGCCTTCGTGCGCCGCCAGCTGACCCTGCCCGACCCCCTGCTGGACATGCGGCTGTTCACCGACCGCGGCTTCAGCGGCGCGGTCCTCGCCGACCTGCTGACCATCCTGGGCCTGTCCGGGCTGGTGTTCTTCCTCTCCCAGTACCTGCAACTCGTACAGGGCAGGCCTCCGTTCGAGGCGGGCCTGGCCGAGCTCCCGGCGGCCGTCGGCGCCGTGGCGGCGGGCCTGGTGGCCGGCCGCGCGGCTCGCCGGTTCTCGGTGCGCTCGGTGGTCTCCGGCGGCCTCGCGGCGGTCGGCCTGGCGCTGGCCGCGCTGGCCACCGTGGACGCCTCGACCGGCTATCCCCTGCTCGGCGCGGCCCTGCTGGTGGTCGGCGTCGGCGCCGGGTTCTCCTTCACGGTGACCGCCGACGTCATCCTGTCCACGGTCTCGAAGGAGAAGGCCGGCGCCGCCTCCGCCGTCTCCGAGACGGCGTACGAACTCGGCGCGGCCCTCGGCATCGCGGTCCTCGGCTCCATCGTGACCGGCGTCTACCGCGGCTTCCCGGCTCCCGCAGGCACCCCGGCGGAGGCCCACGAGTCCCTCGGCAACGCGGTGGAGACGGCGCGGGCCCTGCCGCCGGACACGGCCCGGGCGCTGCTGTCGTCGGCCCGCGACTCCTTCGTCGACGGCTTGACGACAGCGGCCGCCGCGGGCGCGACGGTCCTGCTGGCGGCGTCGGTGGCGGCGTGGTTCATGCTGCGAGACGCCCGGCTGGAGAGCCGGCCGTAGCGAAGCGGGGCGGCGCCACTGGTGCCGCCCCGGCAACGGCTCCTTAGGCCGCCTTCGCCTTGGTCGCGTACATGTCCACGTACTCCTGCCCGGACAGCCGCATGACCTCGGTCATCACCGAGTCGGTCACCGCCCGCAGCACGTAGCGGTCCCGGTCCATCCCCTCGTACCGGGAGAACTCCAGCGCCTCACCGAAGCGAACGGTCACCCGGCACGGCCGCGGGATCCCGGCCCCGCCCGGCTGGATGCGGTCCGTCCCGATCATCGCGAAGGGGACCACCGGCGCACCGGTCATCAGCGTCAGCCGCGCGATCCCGGTGCGCCCCCGGTACAGCCGCCCGTCGGGCGAGCGCGTCCCCTCGGGGTAGATGCCGAACACCTTGCCCTCGTCCAGGATCCGCCGCCCGGTCATCAGCGCGGCGACGCCGCCCTTGCCGCCGTCGCGGTCGACGGGGATCATGCCGACCCCGGTGAAGAACCAGGCCATCAGACGGCCCTTGAGGCCCTTGCCGGTGACGTACTCGTCCTTGCCGATGAAGAACACCTGACGGTCGCAGACCAGGGGCAGGATCATCGAGTCGATGAACGTCAGGTGGTTGCCGGCCAGGATGACCGGCCCGTCGCCGGGAATGTTCTCCACGCCCTCGACCCGTGGGCGGAACATCAGGCGCATGACCGGTCCGAGCACTGCCTTGATGAGCGCGAAGCGGGACAACGGGTCCTCCGACGTCAAGGGATTGCGGTATGACTCTGTGCAGGTGAGGACGATACTCGCGGTGCCCGGGGTGACGCACATCGGGTACCCGGGGGTTCACCGAGGCCTTACGAACTATTGACGCGGTCTTGCCTTCACCACCGTCGAGGAAACGCCACGTCACACGGTCCGTCACATGGCTGGAACGACACGCACCGTCACCCGTCCGTTCCACCCGGCGCTTCCCTTGCGTCATGTCCACGCCCCTACGATCGGCGCGCACCGACCCGAGCCGACGGCAGGAGGCCCCATGGCAGCACAGGAGTCGAACGAGCAGGCAGCGGCCAGGACCGGACGGCGGGCCCTGCTGGGCGCGGCCGTCCTCGGCACCGGGGGAGCGGTCCTCGGACTGCCCGGGACGGCGCGGGCGGCCGGGGCCCGGCACGGCGGAGGGATGAAGAACCTTCCGGTACCGACGATCATCGGCCATCGCGGCGCCAGCGGGTACCGTCCCGAACACACCTTCGGCTCCTATGAACTGGCTCTCGACCTGGGCGCCGACATCGTCGAGGCGGGCGACCTGGTGCCCACCAGGGACGGGCACCTCGTCTGCCGTCACGAACCGGAGATCGGCGGCACCACGGACGTGGCCGACCATCCCGAGTTCGCCGACCGCAGGACGACGAAGACACTCGACGGGACCTCCGTCACCGGCTGGTTCACCGAGGACTTCACGCTCGCCGAGCTCAAGACGCTGCGCGCGGTCGAGCGCATCCCGGCCAACCGCCCCCACAACACCCTCTACGACGGCCGCTGGGAGATCCCCACCTTCGAGGAGGTCCTCAGGTGGCAGGACGAGCAGACCCGCAAGCGCGGCAGGCAGGTCTGGATCTACCCCGAGACCAAGCACCCCACCTACTTCCGCCGGCTCGGCCTCGGCCTGGAGGAGCGGGTCGCCAAGCTGCTGCGCAGGCACCGCAAGGACCGGCGTGACTCCCCGGTCATCGTGCAGTCCTTCGAACCCAGCAGCATCCAGCGCCTGAACAGGCTGGTCGACAACCCGCTCGTGGTGCTGCTGTCCGGCCCCGCCTCCCGCCCCTGGGACTTCGTCGAGGCGGGCGACCCGCGCACCGTCGCCGACCTGGTCACCCGCAGGGGCCTGCGCGAGATCGCCTCCTACGCCCAGGGCATCGGCCCCACGCTCGACCTGGTCATCCCCAAGGACGCGGACGGCCGCCTCACCGAGCCGACCACCCTGGTGCGGGACGCCCACGCGGTCGGCCTGGTCCTGCACCCCTGGACGATGCGCAACGAGAACCCGTTCCTGCCCGCGGACTTCCGCGAGGGCACCGCCCCGGACGCCTACGGCGATGTCTTCGGCGCCTACCGCACCTACTTCGCCACCGGCATCGACGGCGTCTTCACCGACCAGCCCGACACCGGCCTGCTGGCCCGCGAGGAGCACCGGCGCGCCTGACGCCCCCCATTGGGGTGACGCCGGCCCGCCCGGGCAACCCGCGGCCCGGGCGCCGGCGTCGTGCCCGGTGTGACTCCCACCCCACCCCCCACCGCACCTGCCCACGCCCTGCTGGCCGACCTCACCCCCCTGCTCGCCGCCGAGGCCGGCGCCGAGGCCCACGCGACGGGGACCGAGCCCGGCGATCTGGAACAGGCGGTCTGGCTCCGCTTCCTGGAACGGCTCGCCGTCGACGGGCCGCCGCTGGACCTCCCCCGCTGGCTGCGCCGGACCGTGCGCGCCGAGTCCCGCCGCACCCGCCGTACGGCCCGCCGCGAACACCCGAGCGCCATCGACCCGGCCGACGACCGCGGGCGCGACCCCGAGCACCTGGTTCTCTCGGCCGCCGGCCGCCGTGCCCTGCGCGAGGCGGTGCGCCGGCTGCCCGGCCGCTGCCCCCGGCTGATCGAGGCACTGCTCTCGCCGAGAGACCTCACCTACCGGGAGATCGCGGGGGAGTTGGGTATCTCACAGGGCTCTCTGGGGCCGGAACGTTCCAGATGTCTGGGATGTCTGCGTCGTCTGCTCACACCGGAGGTTGCGGCGGGCGGAGCGCGGGGATAGGAGTGAGGTACAACAGGTGATCAGGTGAGCGGGAGGCATGCACACATGGGCATGAGCGTGACCATCTCGGCAGCGACCGACCGGGACGCCGAGCAGATCTTCAGGCTGCAGTACCTGTGCTTCCAGAGCGAGGCCGCGCTGTACGGCAACTACCGCATCGACCCGCTCGTCCAGACCCTGGACTCGGTCCGCGAGGAACTCGCCACCGACTGCGTCTTCGTGGCCCGGCTGGGCGACGAGGTGGTCGGCTCGGTCCGCGGCAAGGTCACCGAGGACGGTGCCGCCGCCATCGGCAAGCTCTGCGTCCACCCCCGCCTCCAGGGCCACGGCATCGGCGCCCGCCTGCTGCGCGCCGCCGAGTCGGCCCTCGTCGAGGAGCGCGGCGCCAAGAAGTTCCGCCTCCACACCGGCCACCGCAGCGAGGGCAACCTCCGTCTCTACCGCCGCGTGGGGTACGAGACCGTCGGCACGGCCGAGGGCGCCGACGGCGTACGGATGATCGTCCTGGAGAAGCAGGCGGGGGCTTTCGCGGCGACGGCCTGACGAGCTCTCACCGGGGGCGCGGGACGCCGTGCGGGCGACCACGACGCGCGGCACCGGCGCCCCCGCAGGTCGCTTCAGGCCCCCTGCCGCTCCCGCGCCCTGCGCAGCCAGTACAGGGCGGAGACCGGCAGCAGCACCGGGATGAACACGTACCCCATGCCGTACTTCGACCACACGGTCGCGTCGGGGAACGCCGACGGATCCACGACGGTCCACGTACCGACGATCAGCACCCCGGCCAGCTCGGCCGCACAGCACAGCGAGGCCACCCGGCGTGCCGTCTCCCCGCCGCGCACCAAGGTGTAGGTGATGAACCCGTACACCACACCCGCCACCGCCGACAGCGAGTACGCGAGCGGCGCCCGGTCGAACTCGGTGGCGATCTGGTACACCGAGCGCGACACGGCTCCGACGACCATCACCCCGTAGAGCCACACCAGCAGCATCCCCGGCCCGCTGATCAGCCGTCGCCGCGCCGGCCGCTCCCGCGTCGCCGTCACCTCAGCCTCCCCAGATGTCATAGAGGCGGACCTCCAGCACGGCCAGCACCACTCCGGACGCGGCGACCGTCACCGACCCCCACCGCGTCCGCTCGGCCAGCGACATGAAGCCGGCCGCCGGCACGCACGCCACGGCGCCCAGCAGGTACGCCACGAAGATCGTCGTGCCCTGCCCCGGCTTCTCGCCCCGCGCCAGCAGCACGATCCCGGCCACCAGCTGCACCAGCGCCAGCACCGAGACCACGGCCATCCCGGCGAAGTGCCAGTCCTTCGTCGGCTGGTCGCGGTAGGCCGCCCAGCCGCACCACGCGGCGAGGATCAGCGCGGCGACACCGGTCACCAGCGTCAGGGCATCGAACATGCAGCGACCCTATTACGGCGCGGCGGACACCCCGCGCCCGGGCCGGTCGCCGTGGCGTCGGCCACAGTCCGGCGTCGTCCGCGAGACGGTCCCGCCCCGCCGGCCGACCGCTTGTCGGCCTTGTCGGCACTGGGCGCGGACGTCGCAATCGCGCTCTGCGTCCCACCCTGCCCCTGTCCATGACCGTCCAGTATGCGGACAACGCGTGCCGGGTCAGGACCGTACGTCTGCTTTACTGCTCGCATGACCACGACGAGCCACCGCATCTGCGCGACCGGGGCGACCATGCCGCCCGGTGCTCGTTGTCTGTGTCCCCCGTGCCGAATGCGCGCCTTCTAGAGGGCCCCCGCACCATCCCAGCTCGCGCCCCGAAGCGAGCGCCGCGGCGCTCCCGTACGCCCTGAGCCGTACGGCCCGTCCGCCCCGCACACTCTCCCCCCGGTTCGGCACGCCGGGGAAACGTGTCGCGTCCCGACCGTATGCACCCGTGCGCCCGGGCACACCCACGCCCGCGCACTCGACAGTGACGGAAACCCAGTGATCACCACATCGGGCCTGACCAAGATCTACCGGGCTCACCGCGGCCGCGGCCCCGAGGTCGTCGCCCTCGACGGCGTCGACCTGCACGTCCGGAAGGGCGAGGTGTACGGCGTCATCGGCCAGTCCGGCGCCGGCAAGTCCTCGCTGATCCGCTGCGTGAACCTGCTCGAACGCCCCACCTCCGGCACGGTCACCGTCGCCGGCCAGGACCTCACCGCCCTGGCCGGGCGCGGCCCGCGGGCCGGCAGGGAACTGCGGCGGGCGCGCAGCCGGATCGGCATGGTCTTCCAGCACTTCAACCTGCTGTCCTCGCGAACCGTGCAGGACAACGTCGAACTCCCCCTGGAAATCCTCGGCAAGTCGAGGAGGGAACGTTCCGCCAAGGCGCTGGAGCTCCTCGACCTGGTCGGCCTCGCCGACAAGGCCCGGGCCTACCCGGCCCAGTTGTCCGGCGGCCAGAAGCAGCGCGTCGGTATCGCCCGGGCCCTCGCCGGCGACCCCGAGGTGCTCCTGTCCGACGAGGCCACCAGCGCCCTCGACCCGGACACCACCCGCCAGATCCTCCAGCTGCTGCGCGACCTGAATCGGCAGCTCGGTCTCACCGTCCTGCTCATCACCCACGAGATGGACGTCGTGAAATCGGTCTGCGACTCGGCCGCGCTGATGGAGAAGGGCCGCGTCGTCGAGTCCGGGACGGTCGGCGAACTGCTCGCCACCCCCGGCTCACGGCTCGCCTCGGCGCTCTTCCCCGTCGGCGGCGAGGCCACCGGCGCCGACCGCACCGTCGTGGACGTCACCTTCCACGGCGAGGCGGCGACCCAGCCGGTCGTCTCCCGGCTCTCGCGCACCTACAACATCGACATATCGATCCTCGGAGCCGCCGTCGACACCGTCGGCGGCCTCCAGATAGGCCGGATGCGCCTCGCGCTGCCCGGCCGCTACGAGGACAACGTCGTCCCCATCGGCTTCCTGCGCGAGCAGGGCCTGCAGATCGACATCCCCGGCCGTGAGGCGGCCCCGCTGACGGAAGGCGCCCGACTGTGACCTGGTCCGAGATGCAGCCCCTGCTCGGCGAGGCGTGCGGGGACACCCTCTACATGGTCGGCTGGGCCACGCTCGTCGCCGTCGTCGGCGGCCTCCCGCTCGGCATCCTGCTGGTCCTCACCGACAAGGGCGGACTGCTGCAGAACGCCGTCGCCAACAAGGTGACCGGGCAGATCGTGAACGTCGCCCGCTCCCTGCCGTTCATCATCCTGATGGTCGCACTGATGTCCTTCACCCGCTGGGTCACCGGTACCACCATCGGCCGGGACGCCGCGATCGTCCCGCTGGCCGTGGGGGCCGTCCCGTTCTTCGCCCGGCTGGTCGAGACGGCCGTCCGCGAAGTGGACGGCGGGCTGGTCGAGGCGGTGCAGTCGATGGGCGGCAACACCTGGACGGTGGTGCGCAAGGTCCTCGTTCCCGAGGCCCTGCCCTCCCTCGTCTCCGCCACCACGACCACGGTCGTCGCGCTCATCGGCTACTCGGCGATGGCCGGCACGGTCGGCGCCGGCGGCCTCGGCGACATCGCCATCCGCTACGGCTACCAGCGCTTCGAGACCGGCCTGATGTGGATCACCGTCGCGATCCTCGCCGTCGCCATCTCCGCCATCCAGTTCGCCGGCGACTACGCGGCCCGCTCCCTGCACCGGCGCGGCGGCGGTTTCCGGCCCGCACCGGGCCACCTCCCGCTCAAGGCCGCCACGCCGGGCGAGCCGGCCGAGCCCGCACCCGGCAAGGCCGTCTGAGCCCACCCCGGCAAGGCCGCCCCCCAGAACTCCCCGTCCACCCACGACGGGGCCGCACCACCCAAGGAAAGGCACTTTTCGTGCGTAACACCGCCAAGATCACCACCGCCGTCCTCGCCGGAGCCCTCACCTTCGGGCTCACCGCCTGCGGCTCCGGCTCCGACGCCGCCGCCGACGACACGCTGACCGTCGCCGCCACCCCCACCCCCCAGGGCGAGATCCTCACCTACGTCAAGGACAACCTGGCGAAGAAGGCGGGCCTCGAGCTGGAGGTGAAGGAGTTCACCGACTACGTCACCCCCAACACCGCCGTGCAGCAGGGCGAGGTGGACGCCAACTACTTCCAGCACCAGCCCTACCTGGACGACTTCAACCAGAAGAACGGCACCGACATCGTGGCCGTGCCCGGCGCCACCGTGCACCTGGAGCCGCTCGGCGTCTACTCCAAGACGCTCAAGAAGCTCACGGACCTCGAACAGGGCGCCACGGTCGCCCTGCCGAACGACACCACCAACGAGGCCCGGGCGCTGAAACTGCTGGAGGCGCGCGGCCTGATCCGGCTGAAGTCCGGCGTCGGCTACGCCGCCACCCCCAAGGACGTCACCGCCAACCCCAAGGGCCTGAAGTTCGAGGAACTGGAGGCGGCCCTGCTGCCGCGCTCGCTCGGCGACGTCGACGCCGCGGTGATCAACGGCAACTACGCCCTGGAGGCCGACCTCAGCCCCGCGAGGAACGCCCTCGCCGCCGAGTCCCCCGAGGGCAACCCCTACGGCAACTTCCTCGCCGTCAAGAAGGGCCACGAGAACGACGAGGCCGTCCGGAAGCTGGCCGAACTCCTCACCTCCCCCGAGGTGAAGAAGTTCATCCAGGACAAGTACGACGGTGCGGTCGTCGCGGCCTTCTGACCCGGTGTCACCCCACCTGGGGTCCGCTCGTTCACAACGGGCGGACCCCGTGGTGCGGTTCAGTGCTTTCATGCTGCATGCTGGGCAGTTCAGCAGGCCCTGAAGGCTTTCCGAAGGTTACGGAGCGGCGCATGACGAGCACCTTCCCCACCATCTCCATCAGCACGGAGCGGTTGGTGCTGCGTCCCCTCGACGAGGACGACGTGCCCGCGCTGGCCGCGATGATGAACGACGAACAGGTCGGTGCCTGGACCGGCGCGCCCCAGCCGTTCACCGAGGAAACGGCCCGCGACTGGATCACCGACCGGGCGCCCACCGAACGCACCGCCGGCCGCGGCCTGCACCTCGCCGTCACCGAGTTCCTGACCCAGCGTCTGGTCGGGCTCATCCAACTGGGCCGCACCGACTGGCACGTCCGCTCCACCGAGCTGTCGTACATCGTCGCCCCCTGGGCCCGCGGCGAGGGCTACGCCTGCGAAGCCGCCCTCGCCACCGCTCAGTGGCTGTTCACCGACCAGAAGCTCGAACGGATCGAGCTGCGCACCGCGGCCGACAACACCGCCTCCCAGCAGGTCGCCCAGAAGATCGGCTGCATCAGCGAGGGCGTGCTGCGCAACGCCTGCATAGCCCGGGTCAGAGCCGAGAACGGCACCTGGAGCGAGGTGCGCACCGACTACATCGTGTGGAGCCTGCTCCCGGAGGACCTGGAGGGCACGGCCGAGCAGCTCGCCGAGAGCGGCGGGTACGCCTCCTACACCGACTGGAACTGACCTTCGGGTCAGGTCCCGGGCCGCCGCGCCCCGCCCGCCCGGCCGGGGTACCCTCACCAAGCCCGCCCCGACGACCCGCGCGACATCCCTGGAGACTGACGACGATGGCCGACCGCGTCACGGTGATCGGCTGGGACGGCTCACCGCTGACCGCCGCGGCACGCTCCGCCCTCGGCGCCGCCACCCTGGTGGCCGGTGCCGCCCACCACCTGGCACTGCCCGAGGTGCCCGCCGCCGCCGAACGCATCCGGCTCGGCAGTGTCGCCCTCGCCGCCCGGCGCGTCGCCGCCCACCGCGGCACCGCCGTCGTCCTCGCCGACGGCGACCCCGGCTTCTTCGGCGTCGTACGGACTCTGCGCGCCCCCGAGTTCGGCCTGGAGGTCGAGGTCGTCCCCGCCGTGTCCTCGGTGGCCGCCGCGTTCGCCCGCGCCGGGATGCCCTGGGACGACGCCCAGGTGGTCGTCGCCCACCGCCGCACGCTGCGCCGCGCGGTGAACGTGTGCCGCGCCCACCCCAAGGTGGCCGTCCTCACCTCCCCGGGCGCCGGCCCCGCCGAACTCGGACTGCTGCTCGAAGGCGTCCACCGCACCTTCGTCGTCTGCGAGGAACTCGGCACCACCCGCGAACAGGTCAGCGTCGTCACCTCCGACAAGGCCGCCGACCACACCTGGCGCGACCCCAACGTCGTCATCGTCATCGGCGGCCCCGTCACCTCCCGCGACGGCGGCGAGTGGATCGCCGGCCGCGACCCGGCCGCCGGACCGCGCGGCTGGACCCTGCCCGACCACACCTACGGCGGTGGCCTCGGCGAGGGCGAGACCGAGCGGCTGCGCGCCGCCCAACTCGCCCGCCTCGGCCCACGCGTCGGCGACCTCGTCTGGGACATCGGCTGCGGCAGCGGCGCGTTCGCCGCCGAGGCCGCGCGGGCCGGCGCCGCCGTGCTCGCCGTCGACCGTGACCCGGCAGCCTGCTCCCGCACCGACGCCGCCGCCCGCCACCTCGGCGTGCAGCTCCAGGTCGTCCACGGCACCGCCCCGCACGTGCTGGAGAACCTGCCCGAACCGGATGTCGTCCGGGTCGGCGGTGGCGGAGCGGCCGTCGTCTCCGCGGTCGCCGACCGCCGCCCGCAGCGCATCGTCACCCACGCCATGTCCCGCGACGCCGCCGAACGCGTCGGCCGCGATCTGGACGAGCGCGGCTACCGCGTGGAGTGCGCCCTGCTGCAGTCCGTCGAACTCGACACGCGGGCCTGGACGGAGACGGAGCGGAGCGTCGCGTTCCTGCTCAGCGGGGTTCTGCCGGATCGCGCCCCGTGATCCTGTTGTCGTATCGCGCGCGGTAGGCTGGCCGATCGTCGTACCGCTTTCGGGCACCCGGCACCTCGTCGGTCAATGTCCGGAAAACACATCTGTTTTGGGGGGTGTGTGGTACGGCAGAACCGGAGGACGCGCAACGTGGCGCAGTCCACAGCGGAGCGTCGCGGATCATGCTGTCGCGACGGCGGAACGGCCGCGACAATGCCACTGAATGGCTTTGTCGTCTTTTACGGCGGGTCGTTCGTGCCGCTGGGCACGGACGCTCGTTCTTCACTACGGGGCGGTCGGTGCGCCGTTCCGGGCGAGCTGGTCGTAGAAGCACTAACCGATGGGCGAGGGGTACGCATGACCGACACCGGCCAGGTTCCGGGCGAGGGGCTGCCGGAGAACGCAGGCGCGGTGGAGCAGCCGGGTGTCCAGGCGCCCGGTGCGTACGCCTACCTCTCCGAGACCACCTCCGAGGACGAGGACCTGCTGTTGCCCGGCTCCGGCGGCGCCTGGGGCAACGAGGTGCCACCGCCGGCCCCCGAGCCGGTCGTCGAGGCCGTGCACCGGCCCGTCCACGAGCCCGGCCCGCACGAGATGTCCGGGCGCGACAGCGGCTCCGTCGACCTCAGCGCCGTCCGGCTGCCCGGACCGGCCTCCGCCACCCCGCCCACGGCCCCGACCGTGCCGATCCCGCCGACCACGCCGCGCCGCCCGCGGCACCTCGGCCCGCCGATCCCCAACGCCTCCGCGAGCCCCGTGCGCTCCCTCGCCGACCGCGGCCCCGCCGACGTGCCGGTACGCCAGCCGGGCAGTCCGGCGGCCGGTACCGAGTACCTCGACGTCCCCGGCGGCGCGCCCTGGGGCCCCCAGGCCACGGCGGTTCCCGGGGCGGTCGCTCCGGGACAGGCCGCTCCCGTGGGGACGGCTGCCGAAACGGTTGACCCGGGCGCACCGCGCCCCGAGCCGGCCGGCGCCGCCCAGGCCCTGGTGGCCCGTGTCGCCACCGAGGCCGTCGCCGCGACCGCTCCCCGGGGTGAGGTTCCCCCGACGACCGCCACCGCTCCTCCGGCCGAGGGAACCGCGGAGGCCGCCGAGACCGTGGGCGAGGAGCCCGGGACCGGCGCCGAGGAGGCGCCGGCTCAGGGAGGCGGGCGGAGCGCGGAAGGCGCGCCGCCGTCCGGGGCCGCCGCCGTGCCGGGCGAGGAGCCGGCTCAGGCCGGGGACGTGCCGACGGCCACCGTCGCCGTGCCGGGTGAGCCGGCCGGACAGGTCGCGGACGGGGTGCCGGAGTCCGGTACCGCCGCCGTTCCGGCAGAGGGGCCCGCGCAGGCCGGGGAGCAGGCGCCGGAGCCGGGCGTCCCCGCCGCCGGCGCTCCCGGCCGGCCGGTCGCCGAGACCGCGCAGCCGAGCGGACCGGCCGGGGCGGCGGGTACCGCACCGGAACCGACAGACGTTCCCGGCCAGGCCGACGCGGCCTCGCCGGGCGAGCAGGGTCAGGAACGGGGCGGTGCGGGCACTGCCCAGCCCGGGGCGGTCGCGACGGACGCCGCGGTTCCCGCCGAGGGCGCACCGGCCGCTGTCGCCGAGCGGCCTCCTGCCGCGGACCCGGCCCCCGCCGAGCGGTCGGCCGCCGCCGACCAGGCGCTCGCCGACCAAGCTCCCCAGGCTGAGACCGGGGACTCGGACCGGGCCGCCGGGGTGGTCGCGGCCGAGAACGCGCAGGGCGCCGACGGCCTTTCGACCGAGGCTCCGCAGGCGGATGCGCCGGGGGCGGGACAGGACTCGCAGGCCGCCCCGACGGTTCAGGACGCTCAGGGCGCGCAGAGCGCTCAGGTCACCGAGTCGATGACGGCTGACGGCTCGCCGGACGGACAGCCTGGCACGCCGGACGGACAGGCCGGCTCGGCACTCGCGCCGGCCGGTGACGCCCAGGAGGCGGCGACGGAGGGCGCGCCGGCCGGTGACGCGCCGATGGCGCAGGCCGCTGCGGCGGACGCTGTCGAGCCCCCGCAGGCGGTCGCCGGGGCGGCCACGCCCGGCGGTGAACCGGCCACCCAGGGCGGCGAGGAGGCCGCTGCCGTGCAGGCAGTGCCCGCCGAGGACGCACAGGCTCCGCGTGACGCGGGCCCCGACGGGTCGCCGGCGCCCGAGGCTGACGCGGCTTCCGCACCCGGGGACACCGCTGCCGAAGCGGCCGGGGCCCAGCTGACCGGGGCCGCGCAGGCCCCTGGCGCAGCGACACCCGAGGCGGCGCCGGTCCCCGCGGCTGCGGCATCCGAGGCCGCGCCGGTCCCCGAGACCGCGACATCCGAGGCGGCGCCCGCCGCGCCGGTGACCGCCGACGCCCACGCCACCGACCCGGCGGCGGCCACCCCGCCTGCCTCCGTGCCGTCCGACGCGGCCGTCGAGCCACCCCCCGCGGCGGCTGCCGAGCCCGAAGCCCCCGCCGCCGGAACCGCCGAGGGCGAGGTGGCCGGCACGCCGGGAGTCGCACCAGCCGTTTCCGGCGCCCCCGACGATGCCGGCGCTCGGCCCGCCACCGCAGCCGAGCCCGCTGACGCGCCTGCCGCTCCCGCCCACCCCGAAGCCCCGGTGGCCGGGGAGGGTGTCCCGGCAGGCGGGACCGACGTACCCGTGTCCGCCCCCGCTGCCGTTCCCGCCGCTGAGGGAGGAGCGATGGCCGACGCCGCCCAGGCCGAGCCGGCCGGCGCACCGGAAGCCGCCGTCGGCGCAGCCGGGGCCGCGGCTGCCGCCGATGCTGTCCGGGCCGAAGCCCCGGGCGCTCCCGACGCCACCGCCGGCGCCGACACCGCGAGCGGGGCCGCTGACACCGGTCAGGCCGAGGTGACCGGCGCGCCGGAAGCCACCGCTGCCGTTCCGACCGCTGCCGTTCCGACCGCCGAGGCCACCGCGCCCACCGCCACCGGCCCCACGGACGCAACGGCGCCGCCCACCGCGTCGACCGCATCGACCGCGAACGCCGGCCAGAGCCCCCAGGCCATGCAGTCCCCCGGGGACACGCAGAACGCCCGGCACCCCGAGGGTGCCCCCGCCGACCAGGGAACCGCGCCCGGCGCCCCCCGGCCCGGCGACGCCGCCGACCCGCCCGCGGCCGACGCCGCGGAACCCGGCGTGGTCGCGTCCGCGCCGGCCGACGACACCGTCGTAGCCACCGACCCCCTGCCGGACGCCGCCCCTCCGCAGCCGCACCCGGCAGCGGTGGACGTGGCGGAGCCGGCTGCCGACCGGACCACGGACCCGGCGCCCCCCACCCCGGACACCGTGTCCGCCCCGGCACCCGCCGCCCCGCCGCGGACGGCCGCCGAGCCGCAGCACCCCCAGGGGCGGCACGCGGCCCCAGCACATCAGGCGGTCCCCGTACCCCACCCGGCGGCGCCCACCGCTCCCGCCGACGCCGGCGAGCCGCCCGCCCAGCCTCCGACGGGCCCCGTGTACCTGCCCGCCGACGGCGCGCCCCAGGGCGTTGCGGTGTCCGGGGGACCGGCGGACGGCCACCCGGACCAGTCGCTCGGCCGGTTCGTCCCCGTCGAGGGCACGGTGCCCACCACCCCGCACCTCGCCCCGGCGACGCCCGGGCCGGTGGCCGGTCTCACGGACGTCCCGCAGGCGCCGCACGCGGCCACCGCCCCGGTCCCCGCCCCCCGCGGCGGCGAAGCGGCCTCCGCCCCGGCGACCCCGGAAGCGGAGCCCGACCCCGAGATCGCACAGAGTCCGGACGACCTGGAGACCAGGGCCGCGGACCAGGAGGAAGAGAGCAGGGCCGCCGTGGAAGAAGTCCGGGAGTCCACCGGCCCCGCCGCACCCGCCTACGACGAGGCCGAGCGCGCCGCCGTACTGAAGGTCATGCGCGAGCGGCGGGACATCCGCAACGGCTTCCGCAGCGACCCGATCCCCCACGAGGTGCTGCTCAGGGTTCTCGAAGCGGCCCACACGGCACCGTCCGTCGGCCACTCCCAGCCGTGGGACTTCGTCGTCATCCGGTCCGCCGACACCCGCCGCACCATGCACGAACTGGCGATGCGCCAGCGCGAGGCGTACGCCAAGTCGCTGCCCAAGGGCCGGGCCAAGCAGTTCAAGGAACTGAAGATCGAGGCCATCCTCGACACCCCGGTGAACATCGTCGTCACCGCCGATCCCACCCGGGGCGGCCGCCACACTCTCGGCCGCCACACCCAGCCGCAGATGGCCCCGTACTCCGCCGCCCTCGCGGTGGAGAACCTGTGGCTCGCGGCCCGCGCCGAGGGGCTCGGCGTCGGCTGGGTCAGCTTCTTCGACGAGCGGGAGATGGTCCGCTGCCTCGGCCTGCCCGAGCACCTGGAGGTCATCGCCTACCTGTGCGTCGGGTACGTCGACGAGTTCCCGGACGAGCCCGAGCTGCTGCAGGCGGGCTGGTCCAAGCGCCGCCCGCTGTCCTGGGTCGTCCACGAGGAGACGTACGGCCGCCGCGCCCTGCCCGGCGAGGAACCGCACGACCTGCTCGCCGAGACCGTGGCCCAGATCCGCCCGCTGGACGCCAAGGCGCTCGGCGAGGCCTGGGAGCGGCAGAAGCGCATGACCAAGCCGGCCGGCGCGCTCGGCATGCTGGAGATCATCTCCGCCCAGCTGTCCGGCCTGTCGAGGCAGTGCCCGCCGCCGATCCCGGAGCCCGCCGCCGTCGCGATCTTCGCCGGCGACCACGGTGTGCACGCCCAGGGCGTCACCCCCTGGCCGCAGGAGGTCACCGCCCAGATGGTGGCCAACTTCCTCGGCGGAGGAGCGGTCTGCAACGCCTTCGCCCACCAGGTGGGGGCCGAGGTCTGCATCGTGGACGTCGGTGTCGCCGCCGACCTGCCCGCCACCCCCGGCCTGCTGCCGCGCAAGGTGCGCGCCGGGACGTCCGACATGACCACCGGCCCCGCGATGACCCGCGAGGAGTGCCGGCAGGCCATCGAAGTGGGCATCGAGACGGCCCGCGACCTCGTCGCGGCCGGCAACAAGGCGCTGCTCACCGGCGAGATGGGCATCGCCAACACCACCGCCTCGGCCGCCCTGATCTCCGTCTACACCGGCGCCGACCCCTCCGAGGTCACCGGCCGCGGCACCGGCATCAACGACGAGACGCTCGCCCGCAAGACCGAGGTGGTGCGCCGGGCGCTGGAGCTCCACCAGCCGGACCCGGCCGACCCGATCGGTGTCCTATCGGCGATCGGCGGTCTCGAACACGCCGCGATGGTCGGCCTGCTGCTGGGCGGCGCCTCCCTGCGCACCCCGGTGATCCTGGACGGGGTCAGCGCCGGCGCCGCCGCCCTGGTGGCCCGGGCCATCGCCCCCGAGGTCCTCGCCGCGTGCATCGCCGGCCACCGCAGCGCCGAGCCCGGCCATGTGGCCGCCCTCAACAAGCTGGGCCTGCGCCCGCTCGTCGACCTCGACCTGCGCCTCGGCGAGGGCACGGGCGCGCTGCTCGCCCTGCCGCTGGTGCAGAGCACCGCCAGGGCGATGCACGAGGTGGCGACGTTCGACTCGGCGGGCGTCACCGAGAAGTAGGCACCCGCGCCCGGGTGGTCCGGTGCCCAGCTTCCGGACCACCCGTGCCGTCCGCCCTGTCCACAGCTAAAATCCGCACGTCAGGGCCGCTCCGAAGGTGCAGCGCGCCCCCGTCCCTCAGCTGCACGAGGAGTCGCGCCCCATGGCCGAACACCCCGCCTACCCCGTAGGCCTCCGCCTCACCGGACGCAGGGTCGTCGTGCTCGGCGGCGGCCAGGTCGCCCAGCGCCGGCTGCCGGCCCTGATCGCGGCGGGCGCCGACGTGGTGCTCGTCTCGCCCGAGGCCACCCCGTCCGTGGAGGCGATGGCGGACGCCGGGGAGATCACCTGGGAGCGGCGCCGGTACGCCGAGGGCGACCTCGCCGGCGCCTGGTACGCGCTGATCGCCACCAGCGACCCGGAGGCCAACACCACGGCCTCCGCCGAGGCGGAACGGCACCGCGTGTGGTGCGTCCGCTCCGACGACGCCGACGCGGCCACCGCCTGGACCCCGGCCACCGGACACAGCGAGGGCGTCACGGTCGCCGTGCTCACCACGCACGCCCGCGGCCGCGACCCCCGCCACACCGCGGCGGTCCGTGACGCGGTCGTCGAGGGCCTGCGCGACGGAACCCTGGTCGCCCCCCACCACCGCACCCGCACCCCGGGCGTCGCCCTGGTCGGCGGCGGTCCCGGCGACCCGGACCTGATCACGGTGCGCGGACGCCGCCTGCTCGCCGAGGCGGACGTCGTCATCGCCGACCGTCTCGGCCCGCGCGACCTGCTGGCCGAACTGCCGCCGCACGTCGAGGTGATCGACGCGGCGAAGATCCCGTACGGCCGCTACATGGCCCAGGAGGCCATCAACAACGCGCTGATCGAGCACGCCCAGCAGGGCAAGTCGGTGGTCCGCCTCAAGGGCGGCGACCCGTACGTCTTCGGCCGGGGCATGGAGGAGTTGCAGGCCCTCGCCGAGGCCGGCATCCCCTGCACGGTGGTGCCCGGCATCTCCAGCTCGATCTCCGTGCCCGGCGCGGCCGGCATCCCGGTCACCCACCGCGGGGTGGCCCACGAGTTCACCGTGGTCAGCGGCCATGTGGCCCCCGACGACGAGCGCTCTCTGGTCGACTGGGCCGCCCTGGCCCGCCTCACCGGCACCCTGGTGGTCCTCATGGGCGTCGACAAGATAGGGAAGATCGCCGCGACGCTGGTCGCCCACGGGAAGTCCCCGGACACCCCGGTCGCGCTGGTCCAGGAGGGCACCACGGCCGCCCAGCGCCGCGTGGACGCGACCCTGGCCACGGTCGCCGAGACGGTCGTCGCCCAGGACGTGAAACCCCCGGCGGTGATCGTCATCGGCGCGGTCGTCGGCGTGGGGCCGGACCGGGCCGCATGACCGCCGCACGACCTCGACGTAACCGCTGGTAACAGAACGCGTGCCGGGCCGTTGGCACCGCACCCAGGACAAGGCAGTATCACCCTGTGGCCGATCTCATCACCGTTGACGACCCCGACGACCCGCGCCTGCGCGACTACACCGGTCTGACCGACGTCGAGCTGCGCCGCAGACGCGAGCCGGCGGAAGGCCTGTTCATCGCGGAGGGCGAGAAGGTCATCAGACGCGCCAAGGACGCCGGGTACGAGATGCGTTCGATGCTGCTGTCAGCCAAGTGGGTCGACGTCATGCGCGACGTCATCGACGAACTCCCCGCCCCCGTCTACGCGGTCAGCCCGGACCTCGCCGAACGCGTCACCGGGTACCACGTCCACCGCGGTGCCCTCGCCTCCATGCAGCGCAAACCCCTGCCCACGGCCGCCGAACTCCTCGGCTCCGCCCGCCGGGTCGTCGTCATGGAGTCGGTCAACGACCACACCAACATCGGCGCGATCTTCCGCTCCGCCGCCGCCCTCGGCATGGATGCGGTGCTGCTCTCCCCGGACTGCGCCGACCCGCTGTACCGGCGCAGCGTGAAGGTCTCGATGGGCGCGGTCTTCTCCGTCCCCTACGCCCGTCTCGACACCTGGCCCAAGGGGCTGGAGTCGGTCCGCGAGGCCGGGTTCACCCTGCTCGCCCTCACCCCCGACGAGAAGGCGCGGTCCCTCGACGAGGCGGCTCCGCACACGATGGACCGGGTCGCCCTGATGCTCGGCGCCGAGGGTGACGGCCTGTCCACCCAGGCCCTGGTCGCCGCCGACGAATGGGTCCGCATCCCGATGTCCCACGGCGTCGACTCCCTGAACGTGGGTGCCGCCGCGGCGGTCGCCTTCTACGCCGTCGCCACGGGCCGCCCGGCCCCCGGCCGGAGCCTGCCGACCTGACGGACCCGACGGCACGGGCCGGGCCCACCACCACCCCCTGGGGCCGACCGCAGCTCTCCGGCCGGGACCGACCGGGCCGCCCCGGCAGGCCCAGTACCCTGCGACGTGGCGGCCGGCCGCGCCTACCGGTGGCCCTGTCCGGCCGTCAGGGCCACCACCCCGCCGTCCGGCGCGGACGGCCGTTCCTGCCGTACGACGCCGGAGTGGCCGCCGAGCCCACGCGCGGGTCCTTGGCAGCCCTGGACGACGGCGATGCCGAGCGCGACGAGCAAGGTCACGACCACGAAGACGAACAGCCGCTGACGCAGCAGCCGGGGATTGGCGGGGCGCCGCCCGGTCCCGGTCGGCCGGGGAGTCCTGCGGTCGGCACCACCGCGGGGCGCGGGCCGACCGCCCGTACCGGGCCGGGTGTTGCGGCCGGTGGGCGTGGCCCGACCGGCGGGCGTGTTGCGGGCCGCCGGGCTGGGCCTGGGGCCGGTGCCCCGGGACGACGGGACCGAGCCACGCCCGCCGCCGCCCCGCGAAGGCACCCCGTTCCGGTCCGGCGCCCCCGAACCGCGGGAGGAGGAAACCCCGCCCCTCGGCAACGGCGTGCCCGGCCCGCCCGCCGGTCTGCGCTGCCCGTGCCGCGGGTAGCCGGTGTCGGTCAGCCGTCCCGTGGGCCGCTCGGCCTCACCGGCGCGCGGCACCGGCGGCCGGGAGTCCCCGAGCCCCTGCGCCTCGCGGGCGGCGATCTCCTTCAGCCGCAGCGACAGGTCCAGCGTGCTGGGCCGCTCCTCGGGATCCTTGGCCAGGCAGGCGCGCACCAGGGGGCCGAGTGCGTCCGGCACCCCGTGCAGCTGCGGCTCCTCGTGCACCACCCGGTACAGCATCACCTCGGAACTGCCGTGCCCGAAGGGGGAGTCGGCCATGGAGGCGTAGGCGAGTGTGGCGCCCAGCGCGAACACGTCGGTGGCCGGGGTGACCGCCGCCCCGCGCACCTGCTCGGGAGCGAGGAAGCCCGGGGAGCCGACAGCGGTCCCGACGTGCGTGAGCGTGGAGGCGCCCGTCGCCCACGCGATACCGAAGTCGATGATCCGGGGCCCCTTCGGGGACAGCAGGATGTTCGACGGCTTCAGGTCCCGGTGCACGACACCGGCCTCGTGGACGGCGACCAGCCCCTCGGACAGCGCGGCCCCGATCGCGGCGACGTCGGCCGCGCCCAGCGGGCCCTCGTCGACGACCTTGTCGTGCAGCGAGGGCCCGGGAACGTACTGGGTGGCGAACCACGGCCGTTCGGCGTCCAGGTCCGCGGCCACCAGCCGGGCGGTGCAGCCGCCCCGGATCCTGCGCGCGGCCGACACCTCGCGCGCGAACCGCGACCGGAACTCCTGGTCCTCCGCCAGATCGGGCCGGATCACCTTCAGTGCGACGCGCTGGCCCTTCTTGTCGGAGCCCAGATAGACGACTCCCATCCCGCCCGCGCCGAGCCGTCGGTGAAGCCTGAACGAGCCGACGACGCGCGGGTCCTCGCGCCTCAGGCGCATCATCGCCATGTTCATCCCCGCTGCCCGGTCCGTGTGACGTGGCACAGCTTACGTTTCCACGGCGGCTCGCGCGCAGAGGCCGCGCCCTCTCGCCCCGATCGATTGTCCGTCCCCGGCGCCGGACCTGAGGAGCGGTCAGGGCACCTGACCGCAGGCGGCCCTTGGTCCGGGCACGATCTCAACCGCCGGTCCCGCGAGGCAGGTTGAAGATCAGCGGCGGCTCTGCCCGGAGCGGGCCGTGAACCCCGCGGAAGCGGCACGGACACCCGGGGCGGCGCGCGGCGGGGCAGGCCGGCGACCGGCGGCGGCGGGGGCCACAAGCCCGCCGGAAGTGAGCGATGTCACCCGTCGACGGTCCCCGCGCCGTCGCGGCGGCGCACGCGCCGCCATCGCCGCACGCACCCTGCCCGCGCCCGGCCGACGGCGGAGGAACCGGGCAGGACGGGCACCCCCTCCGGGAAGACCCCGAGACCGGGGGCCGCGTCTCCAACCAGGGGAGTACACCGCAGGTCACGGCTCATCCTCCGGGAGGCCCGGCAATCGGTACGACGGCATGACGCCCGCCGGCCCCCGCGAGCCTAGATTTGAGGTCAAGCGGCGGGTGCAGCACTCGTCCCCCGAGGTCAGACACCCGCCGCTGCCCACCACACCGAGAGCGACAACCGAGACGGTCAGGAGAGGGACCATGGCCCGGACGGCACCGCGGACGCCGGTCCGCGAGGAGGCGGTCGAGGCGTACGACGCCGCGTTCCGCCCCCGCCGCCAGGGCCGCCGCCACCCGCTGGTGGCGACGCTGATGGCCCTTCCCCTGGCGGCCCTGCTCCTCGTCGTCTTCGACGGCTGGGAGACGGTGGCCACACAGGCGTCGTCCGTGGGCGTGATGCTGGGGCGCTGAGCGGCGACCCCAGGCCCGGAAGAGCGGTCCGGGCGGGGACATCCACCCATGAAACCCCGTGGGGACGGGGGTGCGGCGGACGGCACAGATGCCGGCGCAGCTGGGGAGCTGCGCCGGCATTGCTCTCTGCCCTGACGCCGGCCGGTGCCCGGGCCGGCATCCCGCCACCCCGGCCCCGGCCTACTGCACCACCCTCCGGCACACCGACCCTCCGCCGCACCGGACTGCATGCCCGCCCCGGTCGACGGCAGCAGCCGGAGCGGGTCGCCCGGCCTTCCTTGCCGCGCGGCACTCTCGCGGCGGCGGACTGCATGCCCGCTTCGGTCGACGGCAGCAGCCGGAGCGGGTCGCCCGGCCTTCCTCGCCTCGCGGCACTCTCGCGGCAGCGGACTGCATGCCCGCCTCGGTCGACGGGAGCAGCCGGAGCGGGTCGCCCGGCCTCTCCCGCCCCGCGGCATCCCGCGGCAGCGGACCAGACCGGCCCCGTCCCAGGCGAACGGACGGACCGGGCCGCGCATCACCCCCGTCCGCGGCCCGAGCAGTGCCGGACCTTGCCCCGCCCGCCTCGCGCCCCGTCCTTCCCACGCCCGGGGCCCGGCCGCGGCCGTCCCGCACGGGCGTCGGGCCGGCGCCCCCAGCCGCGTACCCTCTCCGAGAACCCCGCCCCTCCCAGGGAGCCTCATGCCGAACGCCCCCTTGCTCCCGGACCTGACCGCCCGCGCCCGTACCGTCGCTCACCCGTCCCGCCCGGCCGGCAGCTGCGCGTGCGGCTCCGCGACCCTCACCGACCGCCCGGACGCCACCGTCGTCCGGCACGGGGACACGGTCGCCAAGGCGCACGCCCCGGGCACGGACCCGGCTGACCTCACCGCCCGTCTCGCCGTCGCCGCGCGGCTACCCGGACTGCTCCTGCCGCCCCTCGGGCCCACCCCGGCCCCGCTCCACGGCCGCTTGGTCACCTCCTGGCCGTACGGCACACCGGTGGACCCGGACGACCCGGAGGCCGCCCCGTGGGAAGCGGCCGGAACCCTCCTCGCGCGCCTGCACCGCACCCCCGTCGCCTCCTGGGGCACCGTCCCCCCGATGCGCGGCCCCGAGAAGGCCGCCCGCGCCGTCGCGGTGCTGCGTGCCGCCGCGCTCCGCCATCCGGCCACCGGACCGGTGCTCACCGCCTGGACCACCCTCCCCGCCTGGGCCCGTGCCGAGGCCCCCGCGCCGGGCGCCCCCGCCCTGTGCCACGGCGACCTGCACCTCGGTCAGCTGGTCCGCCACCCCGCCCCCGACGGCCCCTGGCGCCTGATCGACGTGGACGACCTCGGCACCGGCGTCCCCGCCTGGGACCTCGCCCGCCCGGCCGCCTGGTACGCCTGCGGTCTCCTCCCTCCCGAGGACTGGCTCCGCTTCCTCACCGCCTACCGCGCCGCCGACGGCCCCGCCGTGCCCCCGGACGCCCCCGGCGGGCACGGCGACCCGTGGCCCGCCCTCGACGTCCCGGCCCGCGCCCTCACCGTCCAGAGCGCCGCTCGCGCCGTGACGAAGGCGGCGGCCGCCGGACGACCCCTCGACGAGGTCGAGCGGTCCCTGGTGGACGCCTGTGCCCGGATGGGAAGCCTCCCGCCGCCACTCACGGTCCCCGCGACCCCGTAGGCTGCAACCAGCCGCCGCCGGACGGAGTCTGTCCTGGCGATACGCGAAGCAGGACCGACCGGCGAGGAGTTGAGCCGAACCATGCAGTGTCCGAAGTGCCATGCGCCGATGCACACCTACAACCGCAACGGCGTCCAGATCGAGCAGTGCAGCAACTGCCGGGGGATCTTCCTCGACTACGGCGAGCTGGAGACGCTGACCCGTCTGGAGTCCCAGTGGGCCCAGCAGGCCCCGCCCCCGCCCGCCGCCCCGCAGGCGTACCCGGCGGCCCCGCCCGCACCGGCCTGGGGTGCTCCCCAGCACGGCGGCCACCACGGCGGTCACTACGGTCACAAGCGTCACAAGAGCTTCGGCCACATGCTGTTCTCCAGCTGACCTCCCCGGAGCGCGAAGAAGCCCCCGGTCACCGGACCGGGGGCTTCGTGGAGTGTGGACGATACTGGGATTGAACCAGTGACCTCTTCCGTGTCAGGGAAGCGCTCTCCCGCTGAGCTAATCGTCCTCACTGTGACCGACGGGTCACAGAGCGTGCGCGATACTGGGATTGAACCAGTGACCTCTTCCGTGTCAGGGAAGCGCTCTCCCGCTGAGCTAATCGCGCGGGTGGGATCTTCGAGAAGATCCAGGATCCGAGGACCCAGTGGACGATACTGGGATTGAACCAGTGACCTCTTCCGTGTCAGGGAAGCGCTCTCCCGCTGAGCTAATCGTCCTTGGAGGTGGAGACGGGATTTGAACCCGTGTAGACGGCTTTGCAGGCCGTTGCCTCGCCTCTCGGCCACTCCACCAGGAGTGTAAGGGATCGGGAAGACCCCTACTTCCTTCGAGCGGACGACGAGGCTCGAACTCGCGACCTCAACCTTGGCAAGGTTGCGCTCTACCAACTGAGCTACGTCCGCCTGTCGTTTCGGTCCGCTTCCGCGTCCCGGCGACGTGTTGAACTCTAGCGGATTCCCGGGCCAGCACAAAAACGCGTTTGTGCAGCGTGCTGCGCCGCACCCCGTCCCGCACCTGGTCACGCTCCCACGGCCGGTGCCGGGGCCGCCCCCGGACGGCCGTCCTAGACTCGACAGCGTGCTCCACCTGCCTCCTCTCGCCCGCTTCGGCGACCGCGTCGCCACCGGCCTCCTCGACGTCACCGGCGACCCGGCCGCCCTGGACTCCACCGGCTTCTGGGCCGTCGCCGCGGACTACGAGGGGCGGCTGACCTGCGCCCGCTTCGCGGACGTGCGCCACGCCCCCGTGCCGGCGCCCGTGCCCGGGGCCTGGCGGGGACCGGCGGCCGGCGACTGGACCTCGTCCCTCGACCACGCCGCCTACACCGCCGGCGTGCGCCGCATCCGCGAACACATAGCGACCGGCGAGGTCTACCAGGCCAACCTCTGCCGGGTGCTGTCGGCGCCCGTCGGCCCCGACGCGGACGTGGACGCCCTGACCGCGCTGCTGGCCCGCGGCAACCCGGCACCGTACGCCGGAACGATCCGCCTGCCCGCTCACGGCGTCGAGATCGCGACCGCGTCCCCCGAGCTCTTCCTGCGCCGCGACGGCCGGACCGTCGAGTCCGGCCCCATCAAGGGCACCGGCCGCACCGAGGCGGACCTGCTGGACAAGGACTACGCGGAGAACGTGATGATCGTGGACCTGGTCCGCAACGACATGGGCCGCGTCTGCGCCACCGGCAGCGTCACGGTCCCCGACCTGTGCGCGGTGGAGAAGCACCCCGGCCTGGTCCACCTGGTGTCCACGGTCCGCGGCGAGCTGCGCGCCGGGGCCGGCTGGCCCGAGCTGCTGGCCGCGGCCTTCCCGCCCGGCTCGGTCACCGGCGCGCCCAAGTCCAGCGCGCTGCGGATCATCGACGCCCTGGAGACCGCGCCGCGCGGCCCCTACTGCGGCGGCATCGGCTGGGTCGACGCGGACCGCGGGACCGGCGGGCTGGCCGTCGGTATCCGCACCTTCTGGATCGACCGCGCCGCCGACGGCGCGGCCGTCCTGCGTTTCGGCACCGGCGCCGGTATCACCTGGGGATCGGACCCCGAGGGGGAGTGGCGAGAGACCGAACTGAAGGCGTCCCGGCTGCTCGCGGTAGCGTCGGGGGCGTACGAGGTGAGCGGAGAGGACCTGGAGAAGTGAAGATCTGGCTCGACGGCGGGTTGCAGGACACCGAGTCCGCCCGTGTCTCCGTCTTCGACCACGGACTGACCGTGGGCGACGGCATCTTCGAGACGGTCAAGGCGGTGGACGGCAGGCCCTTCGCGCTCAGCCGCCACCTCGACCGGCTCACCCGCTCGGCGCGCGGCCTCGGCCTGCCCGACCCGGACCTCGACGAGGTCCGCCGCGCCTGCGCCGCCGTGCTGGACGCCAACCCGGTGCCGCTCGGCCGGCTGCGCATCACCTACACCGGCGGGCACGGCCCCCTCGGCTCCGACCGCGGTGAGCACGGCCCCACCTTGGTGGTCGCCCTCGGCGCGACCACCCGCCGGCCCGACTCCACCGCCGCGATCACCGTCCCGTGGACCCGCAACGAGCGCGGCGCGCTCGCCGGCCTGAAGACCACGTCGTACGCCGAGAACGTGGTCGCCCTCGCCCGCGCCCGCGAACGAGACGCCTCCGAGGCGCTGTTCGGCAACACGGTCGGGCAGCTGTGCGAGGGCACGGGGTCGAACGTCTTCGTGGTGCTCGACGGCGAGATCCACACCCCGCCGCTCGCCTCCGGCTGCCTCGCCGGCATCACCCGCGCGCTGACGGTGGAGTGGACCGGCGCCAGGGAGACCGACCTGCCGCTGGAGGTGCTGGAGCGGGCGGAGGAGGTCTTCCTGACCTCCACCCTGCGCGACGTCCAGGCCGTCCACCGCGTCGACGAGCGCCAACTCCCGGGTGCGCCGGGGCCGGTGACCGCCAAGGCCATGCGGACCTTCGACGAGCGGGCCGGCGCCGACCTCGACCCCTGAGGCGACGGCGGGAGCCGGGGAACAGCCCGGGAAAACGGGCTGACTGCGGCTCCGCCACCGGGTAGAACACCCGTGATGACCACGACCCTGCGGCCGATCGAGCCGCTTCAGCGCAACGCCGACGGAACGCGTTCACGCCACTACCAGGTGTGCGTGAACGGCCGTCCCGTCGGTGCCCTCCACCTCGACACCCACCCCCTGCTCGGCGACACCGTCGCCCGCATCGTGGACCTGCGGATCGAGGAGCCCGACCGCCGGCGCGGCCGCGCCACCGTGGCCGCCCTCGCCGCGGAGGAGGTGGCGCGCGGCTGGGGATGCCGGCGCATCGAGACGACGGTCCCGGCCACCGCCGGGGCGGCGCTGCGGCTGGTCCACGCCCTCGGCTACGTCGTCCGCAACCGCCTCATGGACAAGGCGCTCGGCGACACCCCGCCCGCGTTGCCCCCGGACAGCCGGGCCCGATCGATGACCGAGGCGGAGTACGGCCCCTGGCTGGCCGAGAGCCGGGAGGAGTACGTCCGCAGCCTCGTCGACCGGGGTGTGCCCGAGAGCGAGGCCCGGGCCAAGTCGGAGCGGGACCACGCGACACTGCTGCCGGACGGCCCGCGCACACCGGACGTGTGGCTCAGCGTCCTGGAGCACGCGGGCACACCGGTCGGCACCCTGTGGGTCGGCCCGCGCGAGGACCAGGCCTACGTCTACGACGTCAAGACCGACACCGCCCACCGCGGCCGGGGCCACGGCCGCACCCTCATGCTGCTGGCCGAGGCCCAGGCGATCGCCGCCGGACGGCGGGTCATCGGACTCAACGTCTTCGCGGGCAACACCCCCGCCGAGCGGCTCTACGAATCCCTCGGCTACCAGACCCGGCAGTACACCCTGTACAAGGCGCTGCTGTGAGGCCGTGGCCGACGCTGCGGCGGGTTTCTCCGCGCACGGCGCCGGAGTGAGGTGCGCGCACGGCGCCGCGGTGGCTCCGGGTACGTGTAGCGGAGGCCGGCGTCGATCCGCGGCTGCTTTCGGCGGCTCAGTGGACGCCGGTCAGGCCAGAGGGCAGACCTGACGACATTGTCACCACGTCACACATCCTCACTGTCAGGCGTCGTCCTGGCCGAGCAGCCGGTCGGTGATCTCCTCGACGCGCTCGCGCAGGCCCGACTGGCTCTTGCCGCCGTCGAGACGTTCCCCGCCGATGACGTACGTGGGAGTGCCGGTCACGCCGATCGCCTTGCCCTCGGCCTGGTCGGCGTCCACGATCAGGATGTGCCGGCCGTCGATCAGAGCGGTGTCGAACTCCTCCGAGTCCAGGCCGAGTTCGTCCGCCACCTCGACCAGGAAGGGCTCGCCCCGACGGTCCAGTTCCTCGACCCGGTCCAGTACGGCCTCCACGTACGCCCAGCCCCGCCCCTGCTCGGCGGCCTCCTCGGCGGCCTGCGCGGCGGCGAAGGCGTACTTGTGCTTCTCCAGCGGGAAATGCCGCAGCCGCAGCTCCAGCCGGTCCCCGTAGCGCTCGCGCAGGGCACGCAGATCGGTGAGGGCGCTGCGGCAGTCCGCGCACTGCAGTTCGCACCACACGTCGAGGACGACGGGGTCGACGGCGGCGACGGGCGGCGAGGCGGGAGCGGCGGGGGAGGAGTCGTTCATGACCCCAGTCTCCCAGCCGGCCCTCCCGCTCCCCAATCCGGACCACGACGACCGGCGTCCGGCCGTCCCCGGTGACGACCGCCCGAGCGGCACCTGGGGAGGAGGCGACCCGGAGATGTCCCTGATGTCCGCCGGGAACATGGCCCGCGGGACCCGGTGAGGTGCACGATGGAAGGGACCGGATGAGGCCGGCCTCCCCGGCCCGACCCGCCACGTCTCCTGTTTCTGGAGGACCGGATGATTGCCGAGACCGTCTGTTCCGCCGTCGCCGCGGCCGGCCTGGGCATCGCGGCGGTCACGGCCTACCGCAAGCGTTTCCTCGCAGCCACCCGCATCGCCGCCTACGCGCTGGTGCCGCTGGGGCTGGTGATGACCGGCGTCGTCGACTGGGTCGCCGACACCGCCTTCAGCCCGACGGCGTGGGCCGGATTCGGCGTGCTCGGCGTCGCGTGGGGACTGTTCGCGCTCACCCGTGCGGTGGAGCGTCGCCGGGGCGGCGGCGCCCGCCAGGAGCGCAGAGCGGCCCGCGCCGGCCGGACGGAGGCGGTCGCGCCCGCGGCCTCGGCGCCCTCCCTGGGCTCCGCGGCCCGGCCGACGGCCAAGCCCGCCGCCGCGCCCCGCTCGGACGCCTCCGACGACTTCAGCGACATCGAGGCCATCCTCAAGAAGCACGGCATATGAGCGCCGGGCGCCCGCTGCCGCCCGCGGCGCGAAACGACACAGACGGGCGCGCGGGCGCACGGAAGTGATCACCGTGTGAAAAGGAGATCGCCAAATCGGCGCCCTCCTGTTCACGCTCCGGGCGCTGATCGCGCCGGGGCGGTCGGCTGCGCCATCATCACCGCGAGATGCTGGACACGAAACAGAGCGAGGCCGCGCCGCCGCAGGACGAGCCGCGCGGATGCCTCTTCGCCCTCTCCCAGCCACCGCTGATGATCTTCCTTGCGGTGATCGGGTGTCTGCTGCTCATGGCCGCGCTGCACGACCTGCTGCTGCTCTGAGCCGTACCCGCGGTCCCCCGGCGCCACCCGCCGGGGGACCGCGTCGACACCCGGGCGGCCCGCACGGGCCGCACCCGCCCGGCGCCGCGCCGTCGGGAGCGACTCTCAGCCCGCCGCTTCTTTCCGCCGAGCCCGGTAGGCGGCGACATGGAGGCGGTTACCGCAGGTACGACTGTCGCAGTAGCGGCGCGAACGGTTGCGGGAGAGGTCGACGAAGGCGCGTCGGCAGTCGGGCGCCTCGCAGCGGCGCAGTCGCTCCTGTTCCCCGGCCACCACGAAGAACGCCAGCGCCATGCCGCAGTCGGCCGCCAGATGGTCCGCGACGGAGGCACCTGGCGCGAAGTAGTGCACATGCCAGTCGTAGCCGTCGTGGTCGGTGAGCCTCGGAGTGGTTCCGGCCGCGGCGACCAGCTCGTTGATCAGCCCCGCAGCGGTACGGGCGTCGGGGGCAGCGAAGATCCGGGCGAACCGCCCGCGGATCTTGCGCACCGCCGAGAGGTCGAGCTCGGACAGCACACCGACATCACTGATCGCATGACCGCGCACGAACTCCGCGAGGGCGCCGAGGTCCGCCAGCCCGTCGGGGGTCGTCTCGTCCTCCGGTGCGGTGTTCACCAGATCCACCACGGCATCGAGGGCACACCGGGTGTCGTGGGTGATCAACACGATTCGCTCCCTGGCCTGAGGACGGGCGGGTGCCCGCCGATGCTGGCCGATGGTAGCCGTACCGGCGAGCGGAGCCACCGGATCCCGGCCGCGGATCGCGGCGACCGCACACGCCGACGCCGCACCACCGATCGTACGGATCGGTGGTGCGGCGTCGGCGACTGGCGTAGGGGGCCGTACCGCCGCGGACCGTCTCCCCGAGTGGACGGTGCCGGGCGGTGCGCTGGGGACCGTGCTCTAGCTCTCCGCCAGAATGTGCGACAACTCCTGATCCAGATCGAAGTGCCGGTGCTCCGTGCCGGGGGGCACGGCGGCGTCGGTGCGCTTCAGGAAGGACTCCAGTGCCCGCGCCGGGGCTTCGAGCAGGGCCTCGCCCTCCGGGGAGCTCAGGGCGATGCAGACGACGCCCTGGCCGTGACTGCGCGACGGCCAGACGCGGACGTCGCCGGTGCCGGTGGGCCGGTGCAGGCCCTCGGCGAGGAGGTCGCGGGCGAACACCCACTCGACGGTCTCCTCGGCTCCGGTGTGGAAGGTGGCGTGCACGGCGTAGGGGTCGGCCGTGTCGTACCGCAGGCCTGCGGGGACAGGCAGGGAGGACTCGCTCGACACAACGAGGCGCAGGTGCAGCTCGCAGCTGACCGTGGTGTTCATAAGCGCCAGGGCCTTTCGCTCAGTGTGCGCTCGGGGATTCGCACGTCGGCGAAATCGACATGCCACCTACGGTGCCGTTGTAAACCCCTCTGAGTGTTTTGCGTGTCTTTACGTACCTCGTCCGGCGGAGGGTGCGTTCTCCGGGTACGACCATTCCGGTGAGCAGTTTCTCTCGGGTAGGGTTTGGTCGTATGAATACGGGGAGTGACCGGTTCGGCGAGGGTGCCATGACCGTGGACGACGTGAAGGCGGGCAGCGCGACGGAGGAGCGGGAAGAGACCGAGGGGCTCGGCTCCCGGGCGCCGGAGTTCGTCAAGGCGCGCCGGGTGCTCCACCTCAGCTGGCAGGTCGGCGTGTTCGTCGTCGGCCTGGCGGTGGTGGGCGCCGGCGTCATCATGCTGCCGCTGCCCGGACCCGGGTGGGTCGTGATCTTCGGTGGCATGGCGATCTGGGCGACCGAGTTCGTCTGGGCCCAGCTCGTGCTGCGCTGGACCAAACGCAAGGTGACCGAGGCGGCCCAGCGTGCCCTCGACCCCAAGGTGCGCCGCCGCAACCTGATCCTGACCGCGCTCGGCCTCGTCATCGTGGGCGTGATCACCGGCGTCTACGTGTGGAAGTTCGGGTTCGTCATGCCGTGGAAGATCGAGAACCAGTGAGCCCGGCGGACGCCCCGCCCGCCCGCCCCTGGTCACAGGCACCCCGTGACATGGGGTAATGTTCTTCCTGCGCCCGGGCGATTAGCTCAGTGGGAGAGCGCTTCGTTCACACCGAAGAGGTCACTGGTTCGAACCCAGTATCGCCCACCCGGACCGTCGGCCCGTCTGCCCCTCGGCAGGCGGGCCGACGGCGTTTCTCCCCGCTCTTCGGGCGTGGGGGCTCGCGTTCGGCGCCGTAGGCGTAGGCGACGCCGGCGGCTTGGACGCGCGCCGGAAAATCCCTTGGACCCGCGCCCGCCGGAGCCTCCCTCGATCGCGGGCTGTGGTCGCCGGGAGGGCGGACGAGGGCCGCATGGGCGGCCGACCGCGCGGAACGCCATGCGTCGGTGCTTCCGGCCCGCAGCGCACCCGTCTTCCCCAGGCCAGGGGCCGCCCCGTCCCGCCCGAGTCAGCGTGGAAACCCCGGCGTCATGCCTCGCCCACAACGGCCGCTCACCTGGCAGTTCCGCCGTCCACTTCCGCCCCCGGGGACCTCCTCCCGGCCCCCCCGGGGACCTCCTCCCGACCCCCCGGGACCTCACCGGCGCCCCGAGCCCTCGCGTTGCCCGGCGCCGCCCCCTCTTCCTCGGTTTTCCGCCGGCGCCTCAACTCGACGAGCGCGTTCGGTACTTCGACCACGCATCGCTCACCTGCACGTTCTCCGTCCCGGTCGACCGGCCCCGCCGCCCCGGCGCTCGCCCCTCGCCGCCCGGGCCCGCGAGAAATTCCTGTCCGAATCATTGACGCTCTCCCCACCCCTACGTACCTTGTGCCAGCAAGCGCTTTCTTGAAACGATTCATGCAGCGAGGACGCTGCGGGGAGGGGCCCGACCGTGGGAACCAGCAGGAGTGTTGAGAGGCGGACGATCCTGAAGGCGGCCGGGGCGTCCGTGGCCACGCTGGGGCTGGCCGCCACGGCCGGCTGCGGTGGGGACGGTGACACGTCGTCCGACGGGACGGTGACGATCCGTTACGCATGGTGGGGTGCGGAGGACCGTGCCCAGCGCATCAACAAGACCATCGCGCTCTTCGAGAAGAAGTACCCGAAGATCAAGGTCAAGACCGACTTCCAGCCGTACACGGATTTCTGGAAGAAGTTCAACACCCAGGCCTCCGGGGGGAATCCGCCGGACGTCTTTCAGAATGCCATTGGATTCCTGCGCAAATACGACGCGAAGAATGTGCTCCTGGACCTCGGTGAGCAGGTGAAGGCGGGCAACCTCTCCATGGACGGTTTCCGCGCGGGTCTGGAGAAGTTCGGCGAGATCGACGGCAAGCTGCTCGGTGTCCCGGTCGGCTCCAACTCCATGGCCCTGGTCATCGACAAGCCCGTCTACACCAGGGCCGGCGTCACCCCGGAGCAGGGCTGGACCTGGGACGACTACCACGCGGCGATGGCGAAGATCCGCGACAAGTCGGGCCGCGCCGGCGACACCGGCCCGTACAACATCATGTACCTCTACGACCTCTACCTGCGCCAGAACGGCAAGGCGTTCTTCACCGAGGACGGACTGGGCTTCGCCGAACCGGATCTGACGGACTGGTGGACGAAGGCCGAGGCGGGCGTCAAGCAGGGCCTGTACGCCGACCAGAAGAAGGTTGCCCAGATCAAGCCCAAGTCGGCGGTCGCGGCCGGCCTCGCCGGCGGCGAGTTCACCTGGGACAACTTCACCGTCCGCTACACCTCCGAGGGCAAGAGCGAGTACGGCCTGGCCCCCATCCCGACCACGGACGGCAAGAAGACCGGCCAGTACCTCGGCTCGCTGATGCTGAGCGCCTCCAAGCGCACCAAACACCCCAAGGAGGTCGCCCAGTTCATCAGCTTCATGGTCCACGATCCCGAGGTCGCCAGGATCATGGGGTACGACCGCGGGGTGCCCGCCACCCAGGCCCAGTACGACGCGTTCCAGCCCACCGACCCGGTGAACAAGGCGATCGCCGAGTACGAGCAGTCCCTGGTCGAGGCCGGTGTCCTGGAGCCCATCACCCCGCACCCGAACGGCGCGGACATCTGCGAGGCCGCGTTCCTGCGCATCGGTGAGGAAGTGGGGCTGGGCAGCCGCTCGGTGGACGACGCCGTCAAGCAGTTCTTCAGCGAGTCGAAGACGGCTCTCGGCAACTGATGGGATCCACCGTGACGCACGCCCCTGCCACGGAGAGCCCGACCCGGCGCTCCGAGCCGCGGCACGGTCCGGTGACGTCCGCGCGCCCCGCCGACGCCAAGCGGCGGGGCCGTCGGGAGACCCTGGCCGGCTATCTGTTCATGTCCCCCTGGATCGCCGGCTTCCTGCTGCTCACAGCGGGCCCGATGGTCGCCTCCCTCTACTTCGCGTTCACCGACTACAACCTGTTCGACAGCCCCCGGTGGATCGGCCTGGACAACTTCTCCGAGATGTTCGGGGACCCGCGCTGGCGCCACTCGGTGCGGGTGACGCTGTGGTACGTCGCCGTCGGGACGCCGCTGAAGCTGCTGCTGGCGCTCGGCGTGGCGCTGCTGCTGGCGCAGAAGCGGCGCGGACAGGCCTTCTACCGGGCTGCCTTCTACGCGCCGTCGCTGATCGGCGCGAGCGTCTCGGTCGCCATCGTCTGGAAGGCGATCTTCTCAGACGACGCGGTCGTCGACCGCGCGCAGCAGGTCTTCGGCATCGACGCCGGCGGCTGGACCGGCGACCCGGACCTCATCCTCTACAGCCTGGTGGCACTGACCGTCTGGCAGTTCGGCGCCCCCATGGTCATCTTCCTGGCCGGCCTCAAGCAGGTCCCGCGCGAGCTGTACGAGGCGGCCGAGGTCGACGGGGCGGGCCGGCTGAGGCGGTTCTGGAACATCACCCTGCCGATGATCTCCCCCGTGCTGTTCTTCAACGTCCTGCTGGAGACCATCCACTCCTTCCAGATCTTCAGCTCGGCGTACATCGTCGGCGGCGGTGCCGGAGGCAACGCCTGCGGTCCCGCCGACGGTTCGATGGTCTATACCTGCTACCTCTACGTTCAGGGCTTCGAGAACAGCCGGATGGGCCTGGCCTCCGCCATGGCCTGGATGCTCCTGGTCGCGGTCGCCCTGGTGACGGCGGTGCTGTTCTGGTCCCAGAAGCGCTGGGTCCACTACGAGGAGGGCGCCCGATGAGCTCCCCCGATCTCTCGACCCCGCTGGACCCGCGGGTCCCCCCACCGGCCACCGGGAGGGCGCCTGCCCCCGCCCGGGCCGCCGGGCTGCGCCGGAAGCTGTCCGGCTCCCTCGCCTGGCACCTCGGGTCGCTGGCGATCCTCGCCGTGATCCTCTACCCGGTGATCTGGGTCGTCGGCGGGTCCTTCAAGAAGAGCGAGGACGTCGTCGGCAGCCTCGACCTCTTCCCGAGCGACCCGATCACCACCAACTACACCAGCCTCGCCGACGGCATCGCGGACATCTCGATCTCCACGTTCTTCCTGAACTCGATCTTCCTGGCGGTCGGCTCGGTGGCCGGGATCCTGATCTCCTGCTCCCTGACGGCCTACGCCTTCGCGAAGATCCGGTTCGCGGGCCGCAACCTGCTGTTCACGCTCATGATCGGCACGCTGTTGCTGCCGTACCACGTCCTGCTCATCCCGCAGTACGTGCTCTTCCGCAACATGGGCCTGATCAACACGTACACCCCGCTGCTGCTCGGCAAGTACCTGGCCACGGAGGCGTTCTTCGTCTTCCTGATGGTGCAGTTCATGCGCAACCTGCCCAAGGAACTCGACGAGGCCGCCCGCCTCGACGGCTGCGGGCACCTGCGGATCTACTGGTCGATCGTGCTGCCGCTGTGCCGCCCGGCGCTGATCACCAGCGCGATCTTCACCTTCATCAACGCCTGGAACGACTTCATGGGACCGCTGATCTACCTCAACGAGCCCGACAAGTACACCGTCTCCCTGGGGCTGAAGATGTTCGTGGACCAGGAGGGCGTGGCCAACTACGGCGGGATGATCGCCATGTCGCTGGTCGCCCTGCTGCCGGTGCTCGCCTTCTTCCTGGCCTTCCAGCGCTATCTCATCGACGGCATGGCCACCTCCGGGCTGAAGGGCTGAGGTGAGCCGCCGCATGGGCCGGGCCCGGGTGAGAGCACACGAGGAGTCACCGTTCGCCGAGCGGTTCGCCGAGCGGTTCGCCGTCTTCGCCGAGGCACTGCTGACCGGTGTGTGGATCGCCATCGCCTCGCTGGGCGTGGTGACCTACCCGGCCGCCTTCGCCGCCGGCGCCCGGCACCTGCGCCGCCGTACCGGCCATCAGAACGGCGGTTGGCGGGAGTTCGCCGCCGACTTCCGGACCGCCGTGCGCGGCGGCTGGCTGGTCGGGGCGGCCGGCTGGGCGGCGCTGGCCGCGGTCCGGGTGGACGTCCAGGCCGTGGAGGCCGGTCTGCCCGGCGGTCCGCTGGTCGGGGCGGTCGGCGTGGTCGCGCTGATCGGCGCGCTGGTGGCCGGGTTGCGTGCGGCCGCCGTCTGGACCCCGGACGCCCGCTGGCGTGCCCTGCTCGCGGACGCGGGCCGCCGGACCGTCCTCGACCCGGCCGGGTCCTTCCTGATCGTCGGCGGCCTGGCCGTCGTCGCCGTCTCCACCTGGTTCGCCGCGCCGCTGGCGGTCCCCGTCCTGGGGGCAGTCGCGGCGGCCGCCGTCGCCGTGGAGGAGCGGTACCGGCACCGCTGACCGGCCGCCCCTTACCGGACCGGGCCGGCGCCCCGCGCGCCGCGCCTTCCCCTGTCATGCCCCTGACCAGCAGTTCCAGGTCGTGCCCCGCACGCACCCCTCCCGCACGGAAAGGAAAGGCAGACCTTCCATGACTCCCATGCCCCGCAGGTCCCTGCTCAAGGCCGCCGCGGTCACCGGCGCCGCCGCCCAGTTCAGCTGGGCGCTGGGGAACAACCCCGCGCAGGCCGCGCCGAGCGCCGGATCCGCCGACCAGGACCCGGTCACCCTCGACTGGCTGGAGGACGGCGGCCTCGGCGCCGCCCCCGGCTCCACGCTCGGCGTGCCCTGGCCGATGGGCGCCCACCAGCCGGACCAGGCCTTCGCTCTCACGGACGCCGACGGCAAGGCCGTTCCCGTGCAGTCCTGGCCGATCGCCTACTGGCCCGACGGCTCCCTGAAGTGGTCCGCCCACGCCGTCAGTTCCGGCTCCGGCAAGCTCACCCTGACCACCGGCACCCCCGCGGCCCCCGCCAACGAGGTCACCGTCGACCAACGGGGCGGCACCATCGACGTCTCCACCGGCGTCATCACCGTCAGGATCGGCAAGAACGGCGCCGGGATCGTCAAGTCCGTCACCCGCGGCTCCACCGAGATCGCCAGGAACGGCCGGCTCGTCCTCGTCCGCCAGCCCGAGATCGAGGACGGCGATCAGGGCACCGTGAAGACCGAGCGCTTCGACGGCGCCATCGACGAGGTCACCGTGGAACAGGAGGGCCCGGTCCGCGCCGTCGTCCGCGTCGACGGCAAGCACCGCAAGGGCAACCGGAGCTGGCTGCCGTTCTCCATCCGCCTGTACTTCTACGCCGGCGCCGACTCCTTCCGCATGGTCCACACCATCACCTACGACGGGAAGCAGGAGCCCGGCAAGGCCAGTGGCGACTTCGTCCGAGGCCTCGGCGTCCGCTTCACCGTCCCGCTGCGCGACGAGGCCTACGACCGCCACATCCGCATCGGCGGCGAGGGCACCGGCCTGCTGCGCGAGGCCGTCAAGGGCATCACCGGCCTGCGCCGCGACCCGGGCGCGGCCGTCCAGGCCGCCCAGTTCAAGGGCGAGAAACTGCCCGACCCGGCCACCTGGGACCAGCGGGTCACCAGCCGGCTGCAGTACATCCCCGAGTGGGGCGACTACACCCTGTCCCAGCTGTCCGCCGACGGCTTCACCGTGCGCAAGCGCACCAAGAAGGGCCACGGCTGGATCGCCGCCGGCGGCGGCAGGCGCGCCTCCGGCTTCGGCTACGTCGGCGGTGCGAGCGGCGGACTCTCCTTCGGTCTCAGGGACTTCTGGGAGAAGTTCCCCGCCCAGCTCGACATCCGCGACGCCCAGACCGACGAGGCCCACGTCACCCTCTGGCTCTGGTCGCCCGAGGCCCAGCCCATGGACCTGCGCTTCTACCACGACGGGATGGGCCAGGACACCTACCCCGAGCAGCTCGAAGGGCTCAACATCACCTACGAGGACTACGAGCCCGGCTTCGGCACCCCCTACGGCATCGCCCGCACCTCCGAACTCCTCTTCTGGGCCAACGAGTCCACCCCCGCCCCCGAGAAGCTCGCCGAACAGGCCGAGGCCGTCCGGGTGCTGCCCCAGCTCGCCGCACCACCCCGGCAGCTGATCAAGGCCCAGGTCTTCGGCCCCGGCCTCTACTCCGAGCCGGACCGCTCCACGCCCGCCAAGGCGAAGATCGAGGACCACCTCGACTTCCTCTTCACCTACTACAAGGACCAGGTGGAGCAGCGCCGCTGGTACGGCTTCTGGGACTACGGCGACATCATGCACTCGTACGACGAGGCACGGCACCAGTGGCGCTACGACGTCGGCGGCTACGCGTGGGACAACTCCGAACTCTCGCCCGACCTCTGGCTCTGGTTCGCCTACCTGCGCTCCGGCCGCTCCGACCTGTTCCGCTTCGCCGAGGCCATGACCCGGCACACCGGGGAGGTCGACGTCTACCACCTCGGCAAGTGGGCCGGCCTCGGCACCCGGCACGGCGTGCAGCACTACGCCGACAGCGCCAAGCAGCAGCGCATCGCCAACACCACCTACCGCCGCTACTACTACTTCCTCACCGCCGACGAACGCGTCGGCGACCTCATGCACGCCAACGTCGACTCCGACGAGACCTTCCTCGTCCTCGATCCCATCCGCAAGATCCGCACCGAGCCCTACACCCCCGACCGGCACGCCCTGTCGATCGGCTTCGGCACCGACTGGAGCGGCCTGGTCTCCGCCTGGCTCACCGAGTGGGAGCGCAAGGGCCCCAAGTGGGAGAAGGCCAGGGCGCGCGTGCTGTCCACCATGGAGACCATCGCCGCCCAGCCCAACGGCTTCGTGCAGGGCAGCGGCCTCTACGACCTGGACACCGGCCGGTTCGCCGTCGCCGGGACACCCGAGGTCAACGTCTCACACCTGTCGGCCGTCTTCGGCCTCGGTGAGCTGTGCGCCGAGCTGATCCACCTGGTCGACATGCCGAAGTTCAAGGAGGCCTACCTCGACTACTGCCGCTACTACAACGCGAGCAAGGCGGAGCAGGCCGCCCGCTACGGCAAGAACTTCGGCACCCTGCTCCTGTTCCAGGGCCACTCGCGGCTCGACGCGTACGCCGCCGTGCAGACCGGCGACGCCACGCTCGCCGAGCGCGCGTGGCGGCAGTTCTACAACAGCCGGGACACCTGGGACTACAAGGAGTCCAACGACTGGAGGACGGTGAAGGTCGACGGCCCCACCGCCCTCGTGGGCGGCAGCGAGGTGCCCTGGATCAGCACCAACGCCACCGCCCTCTACGGCCTCGCCGCCATCGAGAACCTGGCGATGCTGGGCGACAAGATGCCGTCGTAGCCCGTCAGTTCATCCTCCCCAGCGCCTCCCGCACCCGCCGGACGTCCCGGATGCGCTGCTCGTACGTCGCACCGGCGGCGAGCAGTAGCAGCCCGGCGAGGGCGGGCGGCACCCAGCGGGGCAGCCCGTCGGCGACCTGGACCAGATAGGGCGCCAGCTCGTGCAGCGCGTCCAGCACCAGCACCGCACCGCCGAGCACCAGCGGCGCACGCAGCCGGTGCCGGGCGCCGAGCAGGGTGACCGCCAGCGCCGCGCTACCCAGCAGCAGGGGACGGGTCCACCCCGCGTCGGTCCAGGCGGCTCCGAGGCTCGGCACCAGCGTGACGGCCAGCCCGGGGCCGTACGCCGGCCACGACCCGAGTCGCGGCTCCCGCCGCCTGCGCCGGACGCCGACCAGCAGCGCCGGCACGGTCACCGGCAGTGTGTACGCCTCCGGCGTGCCCACGTCCCACGCCGCCAGCCGGACCCAGGACGCCAGCAGGAACAGCACGGCCGCCGCGTAACCGGCCTGACGGCGGTCCGGGCGGGCCGCCGTCCCCGCCGCCACCACCCCGAGCAGCGACAGGACCAGCGCCAGCACCGGCGCGTCGGTCACCGCCAGACCGACCGCGACGGCCCCGGCCGCGGCGCCCGCGCTCTCGACCCCGAGCCCGGTCACTGCGCCGGCCCGCGCCGCGAGCGGCGCGCACGCCGCCGGTACGGCCAGCACCAGCAGGGCCGTGTGCGGCGCGGACCAGCCCGCGGCGGCACCCGTGGCACAGGCCAGGGCCGTCGCGTACACCACGGCGGCCGGAGCGGTGAGCGGGGAACGGCGCACCGACCCCGACGCCACCGCGCACAGCACGGCCAGGGCGGACAGCACCGCCAACGTCGCCGTACGGTCGGCCAGGGCCAGGAACGCCAGGTCGACGGAGGTGATCAGCGCCAGGACCGTACCGGCCCGCGGATGCGGCAGACGACCCTCCAGGGCGAGCAGCGCCGCCGTCGCCGCACCGAGCAGCGCCAGGCCGGCCGGGTACGGGAGCGCCAGGACCGCCGGGAGACCGAGCACCGCCGTCCAGCCCAGCACCACCGCACCGGTCGACGCCCAGGACCGTTCCCCCGCCCGGCGCGCCGACAGCGCCGCGACACCCGCGAGGACCACCAGCACGACCAGCGCCTGCGGCGCGTACGGCGGCCACGGCGTGAGCACCGTCACCGCCTCGCGCGCGTCCCCCGGCCCGCCCGACCACGGCCGCTGCGCCCACCCGAGCGGACCTGTCACCACCACCAGGACCAGCGGCAGCGCCCACAGCAGCGACAGCGCCTGCACGGCCGCGCCGGCACCCACCAGCCCCCGCCGCACCGCCTCCGGCAACCACACCCGGGCCACGCCCGTCAGAGCGGCCCCACCCGCCAGGGCGACCGCGCACACCAGATGTGCCGGCACCGCCCAGCCTCCGGGCAGCGACACCCGCAGCAGCCCGCCCAGCGCCACGACCAGGAGGAGACCGCCGGACAGAGCCGTACCGGCGGCCACACGGAACGCGGGGGAGGGGCCGGACATCCCCGGCGGGACGGCCCGCGGTGGGACGGTCCCCGGTGGGACGGCCCCCGCGGAGGACGGCGCACCCGCCGCACCCTTCAGCCGCTCCGAACCGCGCGCCGTGCGGTGGGCGGCACCCACCGCGACCATCGACGCGAAGCCCAGCAGCGCCGCCGCACCGGCAGCCGCCCCCGGACCGTCCGCCGTCCACGACAGCCGGAGCGCGATCAGGGCACCCCCGCCGCCCAGCAGGCCCGCGCCCGCCACCGCCACGATCCGCGGTGCCCCGAACGACACCGCGGACCCGGAGCGCTCGCGCACCGCCACCACGGCGTCCGCCGCGGCTGTCACCAGCAGCACGGCGGAGATCCCGTACGCCTCCGCGTCCACCGCCAACGCCCCGAGCAGCAGCGGGAACTGAGCGGCGGTCAGGGCCGCCGGGCGCGGCAGCCGCAGGTCGGCCGACACCGCCCCGTACCCCGTCCACAGCGTCGCGAGCACCGCCGCCGAGACCGCCGCGTACGCCGTGCCGTCCGTCCCGCCGAGCGCCGCCTCGTGCAGCGCGTAGGCGTCCAGCACCGTCAGCGCCAGCCCCAGACCGGCCACCGACTCCGCCGTCGAACGCAGCCCCCGGCGCAGCAGGAACAGCGGCGCGGCCAGCACCGCCGCCGTCACCGCACCGAGCACCGTCGCCCGCCCGGCGATCCCCAGGTCACCCCAGCTGAGCAGGGTGAACGCCGCCGCGGCGACCGTCAGCAGTACGCCGCCGAGGACCAGCAGCACGTTCTGCACCCGGGGTGCCGACGCCTCGGGGCGCGGCGGCGCCGACGGTGCCGGCCCGGCCAGGGGCCGCGGGGCCACCGCGTACAGAGCCGCGACCAGCTGGGCGCGTCGGGCCAGCAACTGGCCGCGCCGCGCGTCCAGTTGCCGCAGCTCGGCATCGAGGAGCCGCAGCTCCTCGGCCGGGGGCGGAAAGGTTGTCATGCTTCGGAGTGTGGCCCGCGCCACGGCGCCCGCCATGAGTACGCGTACTCACCGCCTACTCGGATCCCGTCACGGATCGCCGCGCGCGGGCACACTCTGCCCATGGACTGGACCCACTACCGCTTCCTCAGCCGCTGGTCCCTGCCCGCCCCCGCCGCCACCGTCTACAGCGCCCTGGAACGGGCCGAGGACTACCCGCGGTGGTGGCCCCAGGTGCGGGAGGTCAGCCGCCTCGACGACACCGCCGGCATCCTCCGCATCCGCTCCCTGCTGCCCTACGACCTCACCTTCACCGCCCGCCGGACCCGCCGGGACCCCGCCGCGGGAGTGCTGGAGGTCGCCCTGAGCGGCGACATCGACGGCTGGGCCCGCTGGACCGTCACTCCTCGGGCCACCGGCACGCTCGCCCGCTACGAGCAGGTCGTCGACGTGCACAAGCCCCTGCTCAGGCGGCTCGCCGTGCCCGGCCGGCCGCTCTTCCGCGCCAACCACCGGCTGATGATGCGGGCCGGCCGACGCGGACTGACCGCCCACCTCGCCGCCCGCTGACCGGGCACCGCCCAGCGGTTTGAACGAACCCCGCCAGGACCTGTATCGTTCAGTTCGTTCCCGGGCGATTAGCTCAGTGGGAGAGCGCTTCGTTCACACCGAAGAGGTCACTGGTTCGAACCCAGTATCGCCCACCGGGAAAAGCCGGTCCGCACCAGCGGGCCGGCCTTTTCGTTTCCCCGGCCCCTCACGCCGCCGCCGGCAGCTCCGGCCGCACCGGCCACGCCGGATCCACCGTCTCCTCCTGACCGCTGCGCGCGAACCACGCCTGCAACCCGCGCGCCTGCGCCGCGTGCCAGCCCGTCTGCAGGGTGTGCAGCTCCGCCGGCGACAGCCGCTCCAGCCGGGCCGCGAAACGGCGCCCCAGAGCGCGGACCACCTCCAGCGCGGCCAGCGCGTCCGCCGCCGCGTCGTGCGCGTCGGACAACGCCACCCCGTACTGCTCGCACAGGTCCGTCAGCGTGCGCCGTCCCTTGCGGTACCGGTCCAGATGCTTGTCCAGCACTCGCGGGTCCAGCACTGTCAGCGGCGACGACTCCAGCCAGCGGCCCAGCGGCGACGCGCGGTGCCGGCGCAGCTCGCGATCGAGCAACGTCAGGTCGAACGGTGCGTTCATCACCACCAACGGCCGCCCCGCGGCGGCCTGTTCGGCCAGCAGCTCGGCTATCTCGTACATCACCGGGGCCGGCCACCTGCCGTTGCGCTGCAGGTGATCCTCCGTCAGCCCGTGCACCGCCGTCGCCGCCTCGGGCACCGGCACACCCGGGTTCACCAGCCACCGGGTCACCCGCGGCCGGCCGCCGGCCGCGTCCTGGACGACGAGCGCGGCCGACACGATCCGGTCGCTCTCGACGTCCACTCCAGTCGTCTCCGTGTCGAACGCCGCCAAGGCGCCCTCGTACCAGCACGCCATACCAACACAACCCCTCGTTCAACCACGGCAGCTGACGCACCGCCCGCTGCCCGGTCTGGTGATACCCGCCCCGTTTGCGCCGTACGCCGGACGGACACAACAGGAGTACGAGTCACCGCAGTTCAGCGATGCGACGCGGGGCTCGCCGGCCCGGTTCCGGGCATCTCACCTGGTTTGGAAGGCTGTTCCACATGGCGATAGCGCAGCCCGAGCGGGGCGGGCTGCTGCCCGACCGTCCGGGCCCCCGCCGCGGCACACTCGCCACCACCGCCTGCATGGAGACCCTGCAGGTCGCCTACCTGCACGCCGTCGCCGCGGCGGCGGGATGCTCGCTGTCCCAGCCGTTCCCGGACAACGGCATCGACTGGCACGTCAGCCACAGCGCCCCCGGCCACACCGTCGACGACGAGGTGACCATCAAGGTCCAGCTCAAGGCGACCTACCAGCTCGCCGCCCACCCGCCCGGCCGCACCTTCGCCTTCACCCTCGACAACGACCACCTGGCGAAGCTCGCCCGCACCCCGGTCTCCGTGCACAAGATCCTCGTCGTGATGATCGTGCCGCGCTCCCAGGACCAGTGGCTGCGGGCCGGTCACGACCGGCTCGACCTGCGGCACTGCTGCTACTGGACCAACCTCGCCGGCCACCCCGTCACCGGGCGGCGGCGCACCACCGTGCGTATCCCGACCTCACGCATCTTCGACGACCGGGCGCTCTGCGAGATCATGACGCGCGTCGGGACGGGAGGACGACCATGACCCACCACCCGCACCCCCCACGCCCCGGCCCGGCCCGGCCCCACCCCGCCGAGCCACCCTGGAACCGTGCCCCCCGGCCCGGCGAGGTCGACCCCGCCGTCCTCGGCGCCCTGCTCGCCCGCCACGGCTGGCAGCGGCGTGGCGGCGCCCCCGGCCGCTACGGACGCTGGACCCCGCCCGGACCGGCCGCCGGCACCACCAGCCTGCTCGTCCCCGAGAGCCGGGCCTTCCCCGACAGCGACGACCTCCTCGGCGAAGCCCTCGACGCCCTCGCCCGCAGCACCACCCCCTCCGCACGCGAGGTGCTCGTCGCCCTCGCCGTGCCCAGCGACGAGATCCACTGGTGGCGCGACGCACCCACCGGCCCCGCCGGAGCCGCGCCCTGGACCGCCGGAGCCGCGCCCTGGACCGCCGAGGAGCGGCTGCGCGCCGCCGCCCGCCAGACCCTGCTGGCCGGCGCCCTCGCCACCCACGCCCGCGCCGGCTACCACGGCTCCCGGCACCGCCGTACCGCCGCCGCGACGCTCGGCCACGTCCTCGTCG
This sequence comes from Streptomyces sp. bgisy159, assembly GCF_057707805.1. Taxonomy (NCBI): domain Bacteria; kingdom Bacillati; phylum Actinomycetota; class Actinomycetes; order Kitasatosporales; family Streptomycetaceae; genus Streptomyces; species Streptomyces sp. bgisy159. Next base: position 218,041 of record NZ_JBYIQX010000007.1, read on the forward strand.
GCTCCGCCACCGGCGGCCGCCGGCTCACCGCGCTGCTGCCCGTCGAACCGGTCCGCCCCCTGGCCGTACGCCTCCACCAGGCCCTGCACGCCACCCGTGAGGCCATCGACTACCGGCGCGCCACCGGCGGCATGGACGCCTTCGACGGTGCCGTCCAGGCCGGCGTCAGCCGCGAACTCACCGAGGCGCTCGTCGCCCTCGTCCGCGGCACCGAGGGAGCCCGCGTCGCCGTCGTCTGGGCGCCCGCCGCCGGAGTCCCCGACGACTGCGCCGCGAACGCCGGACCCGTGGAGTTCTCGCCCGGGGACCTGCCGGCCCTGCGCGAGGCGGGCGCCCGCTATCTGCACGCCGAACCCTCCGTCGCCGTGCGGATCACCGGCACGGTCGTCCGGATGCGCAGATCGGCGCCGCGCGGCGAGGGCGGCGTACGGCTGCGGGTGCTCGCCGGGGCCGAGGTCCCGCACGTCCGGCTCACCCTCGACGAGGAGGACTACCGCATCGCCGGCCAGGCCCACCTGGTCGGACTGCCGGTGCGCGTCCAGGGCCGGCTGGAGAGCAGAGGCGGCTTCCGCAGGCTCACCGGGGCCGGTGGCGTCGTCCCCGTACAGGTCGACGACGCCGAGCGGGACCGCCTGATGAAGTCCCTCCAGGAGAACCTGGACTCCTTCGGGGAGGCCTGCGGAGGGGACTGATTTCGCGGTCGGTGGGTGCGGGTCGGTACGATTCCCTCCTGCGCGCGCTCCCGGTATGGCGCCGCACCCCACCTGCAGTCAGGAGAGACCGGTGTCAGACGTCCGTGTGATCATCCAACGCGATTCCGAGAGGGAAGAGCGCACGGTGACGACGGGCACCACGGCCGCCGACCTCTTCACCGGCGAGCGCTCGATCATCGCCGCACGCGTGGGCGGAGAACTCAAGGACCTGGCCTACACCGTCGCCGACGGCGACGAGGTCGAAGGTGTGGAGATCTCCTCCGAGGACGGCCTGGGCATCCTGCGCCACTCCACCGCGCACGTGATGGCCCAGGCGGTCCAGGAGCTCTTCCCCGAGGCCAAGCTGGGCATCGGCCCGCCCGTCCGGGACGGCTTCTACTACGACTTCGACGTCGCCGAACCGTTCACCCCCGAGGACCTCAAGCGCATCGAGAAGAAGATGCAGGAGATCCAGAAGCGGGGCCAGCGGTTCGCGCGCCGCGTCACCACGGACGACGCCGCCCGCGAGGAGCTGGCGGCCGAGCCGTACAAGCTGGAGCTGATCGGCCTCAAGGGCAACGCCGCGCAGGCCGCCGAGGGCGCGGACGCCGAGGTCGGCGGCGGCGAGCTGACCATCTACGACAACCTGGACGCCAAGACCGGCGAGCTGTGCTGGAAGGACCTGTGCCGCGGCCCGCACCTGCCGTCCACCCGGGCCATCCCGGCGTTCAAGCTGATGCGCTCCGCCGCCGCCTACTGGCGCGGCAGTGAGAAGAACCCGCAGCTCCAGCGCATCTACGGCACCGCCTGGCCGTCCAAGGACGAACTCAAGGCCTACCTCGACTTCCTCATCGAGGCCGAGAAGCGCGACCACCGCAAGCTGGGCGCCGAGCTGGACCTGTTCTCCTTCCCGGAGGAGCTGGGCCCCGGCCTCGCGGTCTTCCACCCCAAGGGCGGCGTGATCCGCAAGGAGATGGAGACCTACTCGCGCAAGCGCCACGAGGTCGCCGGCTACGAGTTCGTGAACACCCCGCACCTCTCCAAGGAGCGGCTGTTCGAGATCTCCGGCCACCTGCCGCACTACGCGGAGGGCATGTTCCCGCCGATCGAGTTCGACGAGCAGAACTACCGCCTCAAGGCGATGAACTGCCCGATGCACAACCTGATCTTCAAGTCGCGCGGCCGTTCCTACCGCGAACTGCCCATGCGCCTCTTCGAGTTCGGCACCGTGTACCGGTACGAGAAGTCGGGTGTCGTGCACGGCCTGACCCGCTCGCGCGGCTTCACCCAGGACGACGCGCACATCTACTGCACCAAGGAGCAGATGCCGCAGGAGCTCGACGAGCTGCTGACCTTCGTGCTCGACCTGCTGCGGGACTACGGCCTGACCGAGTTCGAACTGGAGCTGTCCACCCGGGACGACTCCGACAAGTTCATCGGCTCCGACGAGGACTGGACGGAGGCCACCGAGGCGCTCCGCCAGGCCGCCGAGAAGCAGGGCCTGCCGCTGGTGCCCGACCCGGGCGGCGCCGCCTACTACGGCCCCAAGATCTCCGTCCAGGTCAAGGACGCCATCGGCCGCTCCTGGCAGATGTCGACCATCCAGGTCGACTTCAACCAGCCCAAGCGGTTCGGCCTGGAGTACACGGCCGCCGACGGCTCCCGGCAGCAGCCGGTGATGATCCACCGCGCGCTGTTCGGCTCCATCGAGCGGTTCTTCGGCGTGCTGCTGGAGCACTACGCCGGGGCGTTCCCGGCGTGGCTGGCCCCGGTCCAGGCGGTCGGCATCCCGATCGGCGACGCGCACGTCGAGTACCTGGGGAAGTGGGCCGCGGCGGCGCGCGAGAAGGGGCTGCGGGTCGAGGTCGACTCGTCCTCCGACCGGATGCAGAAGAAGATCAGGAACGCCCAGAAGCAGAAGGTGCCCTTCATGGTCATCGCCGGTGACGAGGACATGGGCCACGACACCGTGTCCTTCCGCTACCGCGACGGCTCCCAGGAGAACGGCATCCCCTTCGCCGAGGCCATCGCGAAGATCGCGCAGGCCGTCGAGGAGCGGGCGCAGGTCTGACCGGACCGTACGGCCGAGGCCCCCGATGCCGTCACCCGCATCGGGGGCCTCGCCGTGTCCGTCACCCGGACGCCATATGCTGCACGCATGACGAGTGAGCCGGAGCAGCAGATCGGAGTCGGGACGCGGGACGCGTTCCAGCGCCTGTGGACGCCCCACCGGATGGCGTACATCCAGGGCGAGAACAAGCCGACCGGCCCCGGGGCCGACGACGGCTGCCCGTTCTGCTCGATCCCGGCCAAGTCCGACGAGGACGGGCTGATCATCCACCGCGGAGAGCACGTGTACGCGGTGCTGAACCTCTACCCGTACAACGGCGGCCACCTGATGACCGTGCCCTACCGCCATGTCGCCGACTACACCGACCTCACCGGCCCGGAGACCGCCGAGCTGGCGGAGCTGACCAAGCAGGCGATGACCGCGCTGCGCACGGCGTCCGGGGCGCACGGGTTCAACATCGGCATGAACCAGGGCACGGTGGCCGGCGCCGGCATCGCCGCCCACCTGCACCAGCACGTCGTCCCGCGCTGGGGCGGCGACACCAACTTCATGCCGGTCGTCGGCCACACCAAGGTCCTGCCGCAGCTCCTCGCCGACACCCGCGCCATGCTGGCGGACGCCTGGCCGGTGTGAGGGTCACGCGTCGTACAGGTCGGCCTTCTTCGGGGAGACGTCCTGGACCGACCCGCTCAGCGCGGACGACCGTGAGCTGAACTTCTCTATGTCGACGCGGTGCTCCTCCAGCACCCGGAGCGCGGCGTGGTGCACCCGGCGCAGCACCGGCGTGGCGGCACGCAGCACGTCGTCGCTCATGAAGCGGTTGTCCCAGGGCTGCCCGGCCCAGGCGTGGCGCAGGCCGAACGGCTCGGGCAGGCCCAGCGAGCCGCCGAGCCAGTTCAGCAGCGGCGGGTACCAGCTGAGCGTGGCGCGCGCGGCGAGGCGCACCACCTCGTCCGGGGTGACCAGCGGCAGGCTGACCTTGCGGGTCTCCCAGAACCGCACGGTCTTGGCGACCTCTTTGGTCGGTGCCTCGGGCTTGCTCAGGAACAGGCCGTTGACCGGGCCGAGGGCGTGGCCGGTGACCTCGATGCGCAGGGTCTCCTTGAGGACGGTCACGGTGACCATCATGGTGATGATCAGCTGGCCGTCCCACAGGGACCACTGCACGCCCAGGTAGTGCCGGTCGCCGCTGTCGAACTGCTTCTCGTTGCAGATCGTCTCCATGGCCTTGGGCTTGACCTGGTAGGCCTCGACGTCCGGTCCCTCGGGGCGGGAGACGGCCTTGGCGTCCCTGCCGACCGCGGTGACGATCCAGTCCTTCACGGTCGGGGTGGGGAAGCCGCCGGTCTTCAGGCGCTGGCGGGGCAGGAGTTTCAGCTCGTCGTGGATGGCGCGGGCGACGGTCCAGCTGCGGAACTCGTGGATGCCGAGCTGCGGGTCGGCCGGGACCAGTTCCTCCGCCAGCTGCCAGGCGCCCCACCGGGTGCCCATGCCGAGGATGCCCTTGGGACCCGCGTAGAAGAGGGTGTTGGACTGCTGTTCGGCGCTGAGCCGGGCCAGGGACTGGCGCAGCTGCTCGGCGGCCGTCTGGTTGGGGCTGGTGGGGACGGCCTCGGGAACCTTGGCGCCGATGCTGCTGCCGGACAGCAGGCTGTCCCAGCGGGCGCGCAGGTCCTTCGCGGTGCTCTCGCAGACCCGGCGGGCGAGGAACCAGCCCGCGACGGGCGCGACGACCGCGCCGCGCGCGTACCAGCCCCAGAAGCCGGCGAACGGCATCCGGACCAGGAACAGCACGGCGAGCGCGCCCACGCCGACGAGGAGGGCGGTGGCCGCGCCGGAGAACCGCTTGTTGTCGAGCTTGCCCAGGGTGGCCCGGATCTGGAAGACCAGCAGCCAGACCAGCAGACCCGGCAGGAAGAGCACGCCGCACAGCAGCATGATGGCGGTGAGCTTCTTGTCCCGTTCGCGGCGGATCCGGTTGGCCGCGAGGCAGTGCTCGACCACGACCTGCGGCTGGGTGCCGAACGACTGGATGAGGGGTTTGCGGCCGACGCCGAGCATGCGGTCGACGACCGCCTGGGAGAACGCCTCGCCGAGGTTGGGGCGGAAGATCTTCGCCCATGGGCGGCCGGTGTTGACGGCGGACTGGTGCCACTCGTTGTCCGCCTTCTTGATGTCCTCCAGCGGGTTGTCCCGGTAGGCCGCCGAGGCCAGGGCGAAGGTGGGTGTCTGTCCCTCGTCGCCCGTCCGCGGGACCTGTGGTCCGAAGAAGTCCGCGTAACCGCCGTCAACGGTCATTCCCGCCCCCCAACGCCGTCATGCTCGCTCCTGCGGCCTTCCCGACTTCGGTGCTCGGCACACCTGTTGATCAGGTCATCAGGGTATCGGCCGGCACCGACACGCGTCGGCGGACGGCCGAAGCCGTCCGCCGGATCGGGAACTCTCCTGCCGCACGCGTCGCTTCCGTGCGGCCGTGTGTCAACGCCTAGCCGCTCTTCTCCTGTTCGCGGAGCTTGTCGGCCACTTGCTGCGGCATCGGTTCGTGCCGGGCGTAGGCGCGGTCGAAGCGGGCGGTGCCGTGGGACAGCGAGCGCAGGTCGAGGGAGTAGCGGCCGATCTCGATCTCGGGCACCTCGGCGCGCACCACGGTGCGCCCGCCGCTGGTCTGCTCGGTGCCCAGGACCCGGCCGCGGCGGCCGGACAGATCGCTCATCACGGCGCCCACGTACTCGTCGCCGACCAGCACGCTCACCTCGGCCACCGGTTCCAGCAGGTGGATCCTGGCGTCGGCGGCGGCCTCCCGCAGGGCGAGCGCGCCGGCCGTCTGGAAGGCCGCGTCGGAAGAGTCCACCGAGTGCGCCTTGCCGTCCAGCAGGGTGACCCGCACGTCGATCAGCGGGTAGCCGGCGGCGACGCCCTTGGCGGCCTGCGCACGCACCCCCTTCTCGACGGACGGGATGAACTGCCGCGGCACGGCCCCGCCGACGACCTTGTCGACGAACTCGATGCCGGAGCCGCCGGGCAGCGGCTCCACCTCGATCTCGCAGATGGCGTACTGGCCGTGCCCGCCGGACTGCTTGACGTGGCGGCCGCGTCCGGCGGACTTCCCGGCGAAGGTCTCACGCAGGGAAACCCTGTGCGGGACGACGTCGACCTGGACGCCGTAACGGCTGCGCAACCGCTCCAGGGCGACGTCGGCGTGGGCCTCGCCCAGGCACCACAGGACGACCTGGTGGGTGTCCTGGTTCTGCTCCAGGCGCATCGTCGGGTCCTCGGCGACCAGCCGGGCCAGGCCCTGGGAGAGCTTGTCCTCGTCGGCCTTGCTGTGCGCCTGGATGGCCAGCGGCAGCAGCGGGTCGGGCATCCGCCACGGCTCCATCAGCAGCGGGTCGTCCTTGGCGGAGAGGGTGTCGCCGGTCTCGGCGCGGCTCAGCTTGGCCACGCACACCAGGTCGCCGGCGACGGCGTGGGAGACCGGGCGCTGCTGCTTGCCGAACGGGCTGGACAGGGCGCCGACGCGTTCGTCGACGTCGTGGTCCTCGTGGCCGCGGTCGGCGAGGCCGTGTCCGGAGACGTGCACCGTCTCGTCGGGACGCAGGGTGCCGGAGAAGACGCGGACCAGGGAGAGCCGGCCGACGTAGGGGTCGGAGGAGGTCTTCACGACCTCGGCGACCAGCGGTCCGTCGACGTCGCACGGCTTGAGGTCGCGCGGCTCGCCGTCGATGGTGGTGACGCCCGGCGCCGGGTGTTCGAACGGTGTGGGGAAGCCGCGGGTGATCAGCTCCAGCAGCTCGACGGTGCCGAGTCCCTGCTTGGCGCCCTCGGCGGCGGGCGCGGCGGCGAGCACCGGGTGGAAGGTGCCGCGGGCGACGGCCCGTTCCAGGTCCTCCACGAGCGTCTTGACGTCGATCTCCTCGCCGCCGAGGTAGCGGTCCATCAGGGTCTCGTCCTCGCTCTCGGCGATGATGCCCTCGATGAGCCGGTTGCGTGCGGCGGTCAGGTCCGGCAGCTGGTCCTCGCGGGGCTGTACCTCCTGGCGGCTGCCGGAGGCGTAGTCGAACAGCTGCTGCGAGAGCAGCCCGATCAGCCCGGTCACGGGCGCGTGCCCGTCGGGTGCCTGCGGGCCGCGCAGGGGCAGGTACAGCGGGAGTACGGCGTCGGGGTCGTCGCCGCCGAACGCCTCGGCGCAGATCCGGGTCATCTCCTCGAAGTCGGCGCGCGCCGCCTCCAGGTGGGTGACGACGAGGGCGCGGGGCATGCCGACGGCCGCGCACTCCTCCCACACCATGCGGGTGGAGCCGTCGACACCGTCGGAGGCGGAGACGACGAAGAGAGCCGCGTCCGCCGCGCGCAGACCGGCCCTCAGCTCCCCGACGAAGTCGGCGTACCCGGGGGTGTCGAGGAGGTTGATCTTGATGCCGTCCCATTCGACGGGTACCAGGGACAGCTGGACCGAGCGCTGCTGGCGGTGCTCGATCTCGTCGTAGTCGGAGACGGTGCCGCCGTCGGCCACGCGGCCCGCCCGGTTCACGGCCCCCGCGGTCAGCGCGAGAGCCTCCACCAGAGTCGTCTTGCCCGAACCGGAGTGGCCGACCAGCACCACATTCCGTACGGACGCGGGGTGGTCGGCCGCCACTGCCCTGCCGGCGGCCCCGGGGTGTGTCTGTGTCTTGTCGCCCATGATCCTGCCTCCCGTGCACGGTGAGGTCACTGGGGGCGCGGGCACCACGGCGCTGCCTCAGGACGGCGACGGCGACGCCCGCGGTTCTTCGAGCTTTCCACTCCCGTCACGGTGCGTCCATACGAGCGACGGGTTCGGGCCACCCGGCGCGCGCGGCCTGCCCGTACGGCTGGGCCGCCCGGTCCGCGACCGGTGTCCGGGACGGACGTGACGCCGGTCCGGGTGCCCGGCGGTCGTCCACGCGCGCGCGTGGCTACGATGGGCCAGCCGGTGGCCAGCAGGGGCCGCGGCGCCACACCGACCGTCGGGAAGGCCATGCTGAACAAGTACGCGCGTGCATTCTTCACGCGTGTTCTCACACCGTTCGCCGCGTTTCTCATCCGCCGGGGCGTGAGCCCCGACACCGTGACGCTGATCGGCACCGCCGGTGTCGTCGCGGGAGCGCTGGTCTTCTACCCCATGGGCGAGTTCTTCTGGGGCACGGTGGTGATCACGCTGTTCGTGTTCTCCGACCTCGTCGACGGCAACATGGCCCGCCAGCTGGGCCGCTCCAGCCGCTGGGGCGCCTTCCTGGACTCCACGCTGGACCGGGTCGCCGACGGCGCGATCTTCGCCGGGTTCGCCCTCTGGTACGCCGGCCGCGGAGACGACAACGTGCTGTGCGCGGTCGCGATCTTCTGCCTGGCCAGCGGTCAGGTGGTGTCGTACACCAAGGCGCGCGGTGAGTCGATCGGTCTGCCGGTGGCCGTCAACGGCCTGGTGGAGCGCGCCGAGCGCCTGGTGATCTCCCTGGTGGCGGCCGGTTTCGCGGGACTGCACAAGTTCGGGGTGCCGGGTATCCAGTACCTGCTGCCGGTCGCCCTGTGGATCGTCGCCGTGGGCAGCCTGGTGACGCTGGTGCAGCGGGTGGTCACCGTCCGCCGTGAGTCCGCCGAGGCCGAGGCGGCCGCCGCCACTCCCCAGGAACCCCAGGGGAGGGAGACGGCCCAGTGAGCGCCCGGGAGCGGCTGACCGACACGCTGTACGGAGCCGGCTGGGCCTTCGTCAGGAAGCTGCCCGAACCGGCTGCGGTGCGCCTGGGCCGGACCATCGCCGACATCGCCTGGAGACGGCGCGGCAAGGGCGTGCGGCGCCTGGAGGGCAACTACGCGCGCGTGGTGCCGGACGCGAGCCCGGAGCGCCTGGCCGAGCTGTCCCGCGCGGGCATGCGGTCCTACCTGCGCTACTGGATGGAGTCGTTCCGGCTGCCGGCCTGGAGCGAGGAGCGCGTCAGGGGCGGCTTCGCCCCCAAGGACGTGCACCACCTGACCGAGGGCCTGGCGGCCGGCGACGGCGTCATCCTCGCGCTGCCGCACCTGGCGAACTGGGACCTGGCCGGGGCCTGGGTCACCACCGCGCTCAGGACGCCGTTCACGACGGTCGCCGAGCGCCTGAAGCCGGAGACGCTCTACGACCGGTTCGTCGCGTACCGGGAGGGCCTCGGCATGGAGGTGCTGCCGCACAGCGGCGGCTCGGCCTTCGGCACCCTGGCCCGGCGGCTGCGCGACGGCGGCCTGGTCTGCCTGGTCGCCGACCGGGACCTGTCCGCGTCCGGGGTCCCGGTCACGTTCTTCGGTGAGACGGCGCGGATGCCGGCCGGGCCGGCGCTCCTCGCGCAGCAGACCGGCGCGCTCCTGCTGCCGGTGACGCTGTGGTACGACGACTCGCCCGTCATGCAGGGCCGGGTGCATCCCCCGATCGAGGTACCGGCGTCAGGCACCCGCGCGGAGAAGACGTCCGTCATGACACAGGCGCTGGCCGACGCCTTCGCCACGGGCATCGCCGAGCATCCGGAGGACTGGCACATGCTGCAGCGGTTGTGGGTCGCCGACCTGGACCCCGAGAAGGGCTCGCCGTGAGGATCGGCATCGTCTGCCCGTACTCCTGGGACGTGCCGGGCGGCGTCCAGTTCCACATCCGCGACCTCGCCGAGTACTTCATCCGGCTCGGCCACGAGGTGTCCGTCCTGGCCCCGGCCGACGACGACACACCCCTGCCGCCCTACGTGGTCTCGGCCGGCCGGGCCGTTCCGGTGCCGTACAACGGCTCGGTGGCGCGGCTGAACTTCGGCTTCCTGTCGGCGGCCCGGGTACGGCGCTGGCTGCACGACGGCCACTTCGACGTGGTGCACATCCACGAGCCGACGTCGCCGTCGCTGGGCCTGCTGACCTGCTGGGCGGCCCGGGGACCGATGGTGGCGACCTTCCACACCTCCAACCCGCGCTCCAAGGCGATGATCGCCGCGTACGCCATCCTGCAGGCCGCCCTGGAGAAGATCAGCGCGCGGATCGCGGTCAGCGAGTACGCCCGCCGCACCCTGGTCGAGCACCTGGGCGGGGACGCCGTGGTGATCCCGAACGGCGTGGACGTCGACTTCTTCGCCAAGGCGGAGCCCAGGCCGGAGTGGCAGGGGGACACCATCGGCTTCATCGGCCGCATCGACGAACCGCGCAAGGGCCTGCCGGTCCTGATGAAGGCGCTGCCGAGGATCCTCGCCGCGAGCCCGCGGACCCGGCTGCTGGTGGCCGGGCGCGGCGACGAGGAGGAGGCGGTGGCGGGCCTGTCGGCCGAGCTGCGGCCCCGGGTGGAGTTCCTCGGCATGATCAGCGACGAGGACAAGGCGCGTCTGCTGCGCAGCGTCGACCTGTACGTCGCGCCCAACACCGGCGGCGAGAGCTTCGGCATCATCCTCGTCGAGGCGATGTCGGCCGGTGCGCCGGTGCTCGCCTCCGACCTGGACGCGTTCGCGCAGGTGCTGGACCAGGGGGCGGCGGGCGAGCTGTTCGCCAACGAGGACGCGGACGCGCTGGCCGAGGCGGCCGTACGACTCCTGGGGGACCCGGACCGCCGTGCGGAACTGCGCGCCCACGGCAGTACCCATGTGCGTCGGTTCGACTGGTCGACGGTCGGTGCCGACATCCTCTCGGTCTACGAGACGGTCACCGCGGGCGCGGCGGCCGTGGCGGCCGACGACCGGGAACCGGGCACCGGCTTCCGGTCGCGGTTCGGCCTGGCCCGGGACTGAGGGAACCGAGGGGGAGGGGCGGGGTTCCCCCGGTTCGGGTAGGCGCTCCGCGGTCGGTCGGGGCAGGGCGGGGCTGGGCGCCGGCCGCGTCACGCGGTGCCCGGGGCCACGGGGCCAGCGCCGCCGGGCCTCTGGCGCGTAATCTTGCCGCCCGTGACCGCAACCCTCATCTGGACCCTCGTCGTCCTCGTGGCGATCGGCCTCTACCTGAGCTGGACGGCGGGCCGGCTGGACCGGCTGCACGCCCGGATCGACGCGGCCCGCGCCGCGCTGGACGCCCAGTTGCTGCGCCGGGCGTCGGTGGCGCAGGAACTCGCCACCTCGGGCGTGCTGGACCCGGCGGCGTCCATCGTCCTGTACGAGGCCGCGCACGCGGCCCGGCAGGCCGAGGAGGAGCAGCGGGAGGTCGCCGAGAGCGAGCTGAGCCAGGCGCTGCGGGCGGTGTTCGCGGACGCCCAGCAGGTCGAGGTGGTCCGCGAGGTGCCCGGGGGAGAGGGGGCGGCCCACGAGCTCACCGAGGCCGTCCGCCGGGTGCCCATGGCCCGCCGCTTCCACAACGACGCCGTGGGCGCGGCCCGCAGGCTGCGCGAACACCGCAAGGTGCGCTGGTTCCGGCTGGCCGGCCACGCGCCCTTCCCGATGGCCTTCGAGATGGACGACGAACCGCCCACGGCCCTGGTGGACCGGGCCGCGTAGCCGGCGTGAGGCGACCGGCGGCGAAAACGATCCACCGGGTTGGCATTGGCCCTTGCTGTGGACTGGTCCCTTCGCGTTTCCTCGGGGTGCAGAAAATCCTCTTTTCCTTCAGCGAGGTCAACCCGTGTCCATCACCGAGAACCAGGCTCCCGAGACCGGCACCGCGCGCGTGAAGCGCGGTATGGCCGAGCAGCTCAAGGGCGGCGTGATCATGGACGTCGTCACCCCGGAGCAGGCCAAGATCGCCGAGGACGCGGGTGCCGTCGCCGTCATGGCCCTCGAGCGGGTCCCGGCCGACATCCGCAAGGACGGCGGCGTGGCCCGGATGTCCGACCCGGACATGATCGAGGGCATCATCGAGGCGGTGTCCATCCCGGTGATGGCCAAGTCCCGCATCGGCCACTTCGTCGAGGCCCAGGTCCTGCAGTCCCTCGGCGTGGACTACATCGACGAGTCCGAGGTCCTCACCCCGGCCGACGAGGTCAACCACTCCGACAAGTGGGCCTTCACCACTCCCTTCGTCTGCGGTGCCACCAACCTGGGCGAGGCCCTGCGCCGCATCGCCGAGGGCGCCGCGATGATCCGCTCCAAGGGCGAGGCCGGCACCGGCAACGTCGTCGAGGCCGTCCGCCACCTGCGCCAGATCAAGAACGAGATCGCCAAGCTGCGCGGCTTCGACAACCACGAGCTGTACGCCGCCGCCAAGGAGCTGCGCGCCCCCTACGAGCTGGTCAAGGAGGTCGCCGAGCTGGGCAAGCTGCCGGTCGTGCTGTTCTCCGCCGGTGGCGTGGCCACGCCGGCCGACGCCGCTCTGATGCGGCAGCTCGGCGCCGAGGGCGTCTTCGTCGGCTCCGGCATCTTCAAGTCCGGCGACCCGGCCAAGCGCGCCGCCGCCATCGTGAAGGCCACCACCTTCTACGACGACCCGAAGATCATCGCCGAGGCGTCCCGGAACCTGGGCGAGGCCATGGTCGGCATCAACTGCGACACCCTCCCCGAGACCGAGCGCTACGCCAACCGCGGCTGGTAACCCACCCATGACCGAAGCACCTGTGATCGGCGTCCTGGCCCTCCAGGGCGACGTACGGGAGCACCTCGTCGCCCTGGCCGCGGCCGACGCCGTGGCCAGGCCGGTGCGGCGCCCCGAGGAACTCTCCGAGGTGGACGCCCTCGTGCTGCCCGGCGGCGAGTCGACCACCATCTCCAAGCTGGCCGTCCTCTTCGGGGTGATGGAGCCGCTGCGCGCGCGCGTGCGCGCCGGGATGCCCGTCTACGGCACCTGCGCCGGCATGATCATGCTCGCGGACAAGATCCTCGACCCGCGCTCGGGCCAGGAGACCGTCGGCGGCATCGACATGATCGTGCGCCGCAACGCCTTCGGCCGGCAGAACGAGTCCTTCGAGGCCGCGGTCGACGTCAAGGGCGTCGCCGGCGACCCCGTGGAGGGCGTCTTCATCCGCGCCCCCTGGGTGGAGTCCGTCGGAGCCGAGGCCGAGGTTCTCGCCGAGCACGAGGGCCACATCGTCGCGGTCCGTCAGGGCAGCGCGCTGGCCACCTCGTTCCACCCGGAGCTGACGGGCGACCACCGCGTCCACGCCCTGTTCGTCGACATGGTGCGCGCGAACCGGGGCGCGGAGTCCTTGTAGGATTCCTGGCGTTCGTTGTCTGGATGGGTTACGCGAAGGAGACAGGCAGATGTCCGGCCACTCTAAATGGGCCACGACGAAGCACAAGAAGGCCGTGATCGACGCCAAGCGCGGCAAGCTCTTCGCGAAGCTGATCAAGAACATCGAGGTCGCGGCGCGCATGGGCGGCGTCGACCTCGACGGCAACCCGACGCTGTACGACGCCGTCCAGAAGGCGAAGAAGTCGTCGGTCCCGAACAAGAACATCGACTCCGCTATCAAGCGGGGCGGCGGCCTGGAGGCCGGCGGCGCCGACTACGAGACGATCATGTACGAGGGCTACGGCCCGAACGGTGTCGCGGTGCTCATCGAGTGCCTCACCGACAACCGCAACCGCGCCGCCTCCGAGGTCCGCGTCGCCATGACCCGCAACGGCGGCTCGATGGCCGACCCGGGCTCGGTGTCGTACCTCTTCAACCGCAAGGGCGTCGTGATCGTCCCCAAGGGCGAGCTGGCCGAGGACGACGTCCTGGGCGCGGTCCTGGACGCGGGCGCCGAGGAAGTCAACGACCTGGGCGAGAACTTCGAGGTCATCAGCGAGCCGACCGACCTGGTCGCGGTCCGCACCGCCCTCCAGGAGGCGGGCATCGACTACGAGTCCGCCGACGCCAACTTCGTCCCGACCATGCAGGTCGAGCTGGACGAGGAGGGCGCGAGGAAGATCTTCAAGCTGATCGACGCGCTGGAGGACAGCGACGACGTGCAGAACGTCTTCGCCAACTTCGACGTCAGCGACGAGGTCATGGAGAAGGTCGACGCGTAACGCCGCCCCCAGCCGAGCGGTCCCGGCGGGCCGGTGGGACACACCCCACCGGCCCGCCGCGTTGTCACTGCCAGCGGATAGCCTGACGAGAGTCAAAGATCGCCGTCCACGGGCCGTAACCATCAATTGAGGAACCACAACGGCGCTTGACCAGGTCCGCGAGAGCGGCGGCGGTTCAGCCGCAAAGAAGGGAGGGGGCCGAGGTGCGCGTACTGGGGGTGGACCCGGGTCTGACCCGGTGCGGGGTCGGCGTGGTCGAGGGGGTCGCCGGGCGCCCGCTGACCATGGTCGGCGTCGGAGTCGTCCGCACGTCCGCCGACGCGGACCTGAGTCACCGCCTGCTCGCCGTCGAGCAGGGCATCGAGCAGTGGCTGGACGAGCACCGGCCCGAGTTCGTCGCCGTGGAACGCGTCTTCAGCCAGCACAACGTGCGCACGGTGATGGGCACCGCCCAGGCCAGCGCGGTCGCCATGCTGTGCGCCGCCCGCCGCGGCATCCCGGTCGCCCTGCACACCCCCAGCGAGGTCAAGGCCGCCGTCACCGGCAGCGGCCGCGCCGACAAGGCGCAGGTCGGAGCCATGGTCACCCGCCTGCTGCGGCTCGCCGCCCCGCCGAAACCCGCCGACGCCGCCGACGCCCTCGCCCTCGCCATCTGCCACATCTGGCGCGCCCCCGCGCAGAACCGCCTGCAGCGGGCCGTCGCCCTGCACACCGCCCAAGCACCGACCCCCTCGAAAGGCCGTACGGCATGATCGCCTTCGTCAGCGGCACAGTGGCCGCCCTCGCCCCGGACGCCGCGGTCGTCGAGGTCGGCGGTGTCGGCATGGCCGTGCAGTGCACGCCGAACACGCTGTCCGCGCTCCGGCTCGGCCGGCCCGCGAAGCTGCACACGTCCCTCGTGGTGCGCGAGGACTCCCTGACTCTCTACGGATTCGCCGACGACGACGAGCGGCAGGTCTTCGAACTGCTGCAGACCGCCAGCGGGGTCGGACCCCGCCTGGCCCAGGCCATGCTCGCCGTGCACACGCCGGACGCGCTGCGCAGAGCCGTCTCCACCGGCGACGAGAAGGCGCTGACCGCCGTCCCGGGCATCGGCAAGAAGGGCGCCCAGAAGCTGCTGCTCGAACTCAGGGACCGCCTCGGCGAGCCGATCGGTGCCCCTGCGGTCGGCGCACCGGTCAGCCAGGGCTGGCGCGACCAGTTGCACGCCGCGCTGATCGGTCTGGGGTACGCGACCCGGGAGGCCGACGAGGCCGTGGCCGCCGTCGAACCCCGCGCCGCGGCCGCCGAGGGCACCCCGCAGGTGGGGCAGCTGCTCAAGGCCGCCCTGCAGACCCTGAACAGAGCCCGCTGACCGGCCGAGCCCGCCGACCGCCCGTGACCCCCCCGTGACCCCACCCCACCCGCTGAGGCACATCACATGAACTGGGACGACACGACCGACACCGCCTCCGACGAGGAGCGGCTCGTCGGTGCGTCCGCCGACCGCGAGGACCAGGCCGTCGAGGCCGCGCTGCGCCCCAAGGACCTGGGCGAGTTCATCGGCCAGGAGAAGGTCCGCGAACAGCTCGACCTGGTGCTGCGCGCCGCACGCGCGCGGGGCGCCACCGCCGACCACGTGCTGCTCTCGGGCGCCCCCGGCCTCGGCAAGACCACCCTGTCGATGATCATCGCGGCCGAGATGGGCGCCCCCATCCGCATCACCTCGGGCCCCGCCATCCAGCACGCCGGCGACCTCGCCGCGATCCTCTCCTCCCTCCAGGAGGGCGAGGTCCTCTTCCTCGACGAGATCCACCGCATGTCGCGGCCGGCCGAGGAGATGCTCTACATGGCGATGGAGGACTTCCGCGTCGACGTCATCGTCGGAAAGGGCCCCGGCGCCACCGCCATCCCGCTCGAACTGCCCCCCTTCACCCTGGTCGGTGCCACCACCCGCGCGGGGCTGCTGCCGCCGCCCCTGCGCGACCGGTTCGGCTTCACCGCGCACATGGAGTTCTACGAGCCCGGTGAGCTGCAGCGGGTCGTCCACCGCTCCGCGCACCTGCTCGACGTCCACGTCGACGGGGACGGCGCCGCCGAGATCGCCGGCCGCTCCCGCGGCACCCCCCGTATCGCCAACCGGCTGCTGCGCCGGGTGCGCGACTACGCGCAGGTCAAGGCGGACGGCATCGTCACCCGCGACATCGCGGCCGCCGCCCTCGCCGTGTACGAGGTGGACGAACGCGGACTGGACCGGCTCGACCGCGCCGTGCTGGAGGCACTGCTGAAACTGTTCGGCGGCGGCCCGGTCGGGCTGTCGACGCTGGCCGTCGCGGTGGGGGAGGAGCGCGAGACGGTCGAGGAGGTCGCCGAGCCCTTCCTGGTCCGCGAGGGCCTGCTGGCCCGTACTCCCCGGGGCCGGGTCGCCACCCCGGCGGCCTGGGCGCACCTCGGACTCACCCCGCCGCGCCCGTCCGGCGCCGGAAACGGACAACCGGACCTGTTCGGGACCTGACATGACATGTTCGGGACCTGTCACGGGATCCGTTCGAGACGTGATGCGGTTGTGACGGCGAGCGCAGTGGCCCGAGCAGGAACCCGGGTGCCATGCTGAGCGTTGTTCCCTGCGTGGAGACTCGCTTAGACTCCGCCGATGCCGCCCTTGTGGGTGGTGCACACACCCCCATCCCAACAGGCCGCTCCGCCGCGGTCGTGCGAAGGAAATGTCGTCCCGTGAATAGCCTCGTGACTCTCCTCCCGTTCATCGTGCTCATCGGGGCCATGTTCCTGATGACCCGCTCGGCCAAGCGCAAGCAGCAACAGGCCGCCGACATGCGGAACCAGATGCAGCCCGGCTCGGGCATCCGCACGATCGGCGGTATGTACGCCACGGTCAAGGAGGTCAGCGACGACACGGTTCTCGTCGACGCCGGCCCGGGTGTCGAACTGCTCTTCGCGAAGAACTCGATCGGTGCCGTCCTGACCGACGAGGAGTACAACCGCATCGTGCACGGCATCGAGCACGACCTGAAGTCCGACGTCGTCCCGGACGACGCCTCCTCCCTCACCGAGACCGACGAGACCGAGTCCGCCGCTGCCGCCGCCTCGGACGACGACGCCCCGGTCGACCTCGGCAAGAAGGAGGCGGCCGAGGAGCCGTCCGAGAACGCTCCCGCCGAGGCGAAGGCGGGCGACGAGGCGAAGAAGACCGACGGCGACACCGGAGCGAAGTAGTCACGGTCCGGGGGGGGGGGGGGGGGGGGGGGGGGGGGG
>NZ_JBYIQX010000070.1:0-21714 GCF_057707805.1 Streptomyces sp. bgisy159
GTGGTGGCGTTGGAGCCGTCGGTGCCGTTCTTGTCGACGGTGACCGGGCAGTGGGTCGATTCGGCGCTGACGGATGCCGGGTACTGGTATCGCAATCTGCGTCAGACGGTGCAGCTGGAGCCGGCCGTGACCGCGCTGATCGCCGAAGGGCACGGGGCGTTTCTGGAGATGAGTCCGCACCCGGTGCTGACCGTGCCGGTCGCCGAGACCGTCGAGGCCGCCGGTGCGGAGGCTGTGGTTGTCGGGTCGTTGCGTCGTGGTGAGGGCGGCCTGGGCCGCTTCTACCTCTCCCTGGGCGAGGCGTGGGCCGCAGGCGTGCCCGTCGACTGGACGCCTGCCTACGAAGGCTTGTTCCCGCGCATGGTCGACCTGCCCACCTATCCCTTCCAGCACAGCCGTTACTGGCTGGACGCGCCGAAGCCGGCGGTCGCCGTGGACCCGGTCGAGGAGGCGTTCTGGCGGACCGTGGAGGAAGGCGACCTGGAGGCGCTGGCTGGCACGCTCGGTGTCGAGGAGGGTCTGGAGGCCGTCGTACCGGCACTGGCCGCCTGGCGCCACACCCGCCATGAGCGGACCCTGCTCGACAACTGGCGATACCGCGTGGTGTGGAGGCCCTTCGAAGCTCCCGACGAGCGCCCCCTCGCGGGGGACTGGCTGATCGTCGTACCCGAGACCCGAACCGGCGACGACCTCACGGTGCGAACCCGCCGTGTGCTGGAGGAGTCGGGGGCGAGTGTCGTGCCCGTTGCCGTGCCCGAACAGGCGGACCGTGTCGTTCTCGCCGAACTGCTCGAAGCCGCTGTGCTGCACCTGGGCACCACGCCGGCCGGTGTGCTCTCGCTCCTCACGCTCCACGACGAACCGGACAAGCGCAGCCCCGGTGTCTCCAAGGGCCTGTTGGCCGCCATGGCGTTGAGCCAAGCGCTCACCGACACGGAGGTGCGCGCCGGGCTCTGGACGCTCACCCGTGGAGCCGTCCCGCTCGACGGCGACCGGATGCCGAACGCCGGTCAGGCTGCCGTGTGGGGTCTGCTGCGGGTGGCCGCGCTGGACGACTCCGAGCGGGCCGGCGGCCTGGTCGACCTTCCGGCCGACGGCTCCACCGACGTCCTCACCCACCTGCCCACGCTGTTGGCCGCGGGCGGAAGCCCCGACGCGGAGAGCGAGTTCGCGCTCCGGAGCGGGTCCGTCGGCATCCGCGTCCGCCGCATGGTGCGCTCCCCTCTCCCCGCCACGGGCTCGGCCCCGGCGCCGGTGTGGCGACCGCGCGGCACGGTGCTCGTCACCGGCGGTACGGGCGCCCTCGGCGCCCACGTGGCCCGGGACCTCGCCCGCGAGGGAGCCGAGCACCTCGTACTGACCAGCAGGCGCGGCCCCGATGCACCCGGAGCGGCCGCACTGGCGCAGGAGTTGACCGACCTCGGCTGCCGGGTGACCATCGCCGCCTGCGACGTGGCCGACCGGGACGCACTGGCAGAGCTCCTGAAGGGCCTGCCCGACGAACCGCCGCTGACGGCGGTCGTGCACACCGCGGGCGCCGTCGACCGGGCTCGTCCGCTCACCCGGGTCGACACCGACGAGGCGGTCGACCTGATGCATGCCAAGGTCGTCGGTGCCCAGAACCTGCACGACCTGCTCGCTGGACGCGCGTTGGACGCCTTCGTCCTCTTCTCTTCCGGCGCCGGCGTATGGGGCAACGGCGGTCAGGCACCGTATGCCGCGGCCAACGCCCACCTGGACGCCCTCGCCGAGTCCCGCCGGGCCGCGGGGCTGCCCGCCACCGCGATCGCGTGGGGTGCGTGGGCGGGCGGCGGAATGGTCGACGCCGAGGTCGGGGACCAGCTGCTGCGACGGGGTGTGCCGGCCATGGAGCCGCGGCTCGCCGTACGGGCCCTGCGGGAGTCGGTGGCGGCGGACGACACCACCGTCGTCGTGGCGGACATCCGGTGGGAACGCTTCGTAGCGGCGTACTGCGCCCACGGGAACCGCCCGCTCATCGAGGAGATCCCGGAAGTGCGGGCCCTGCTGGCGGCACAACAGGCTGAGGACGAGGCTCGGCAGGCGGCGGACGTCTCCGGCGCCGCGAGCGGGCTGCGCGGTGAGCTGGCCGCGCTCACGCCGGCCAAGCGCAAGCGCCGGCTGGCGGAGCTGATCCGGACGCATGCCGAAGCGGTCCTCGGCTCCGGATCGGCGAAGGCGGTCAGGCCCGGAAAGGCCTTCCGCGACATGGGCTTCGACTCGCTGACCGCCGTGGAACTGCGCAACCGGCTCGGTGCCGCCCTCGGCACCAAGCTCTCCGCGACCCTCGTGTTCGACCATCCCACACCGAACGCGCTCGCCGACCACCTCGACGCGGAGCTCTTCCCCACCGACGACGGCGCCCCCGGGCTCGACCCCCGGCTCAGGGAGGTCGAGGCGGCCTACCGCGCCACCGCCGACCCCACCGACCGGAAGGAACTCGCGGACGCGCTGCGCGGCCTGCTCGACACCTGGGCGTCGGCACCCACCGGCGAGCCGGCCTCCGCGGCCGTGGACGAGGAACTGGTCGGCGCCTCCGACCAGGACATGTTCGACCTGATCGACAAGGAACTCGGGATCTCCTGAGCGGTCCCCCGACACGACTTCCCGATTCTCGAAGGGCTGACTGGCATGGGCAACACGGGCAACACCGAGGACAAGCTGCGGGACTACCTCAAGCGCGTCACCACCGACCTGCGGCAGACCCGCCGCAGGCTCGACGAGCTGGAGACGCGGGCGCACGAGCCCATCGCCATCGTGGCGACCGCCTGTCATCTGCCCGGCGGTGTGCGCAGCCCCGAGGAGCTGTGGCAGCTCGTCGCCGACGGCGTCGACACCGTCTCGGACCTGCCCACCGACCGCGGCTGGGACATCGACGGGCTGTACGACCCCGACCCGGAGCGCATCGGCACCAGCTACGTCCGCCACGGCGCCTTCCTCCACGACGCGGCCGACTTCGACGCCGGGTTCTTCGAGATCTCGCCGCGTGAGGCGACCGCGATGGACCCCCAGCAGCGGCTGCTGCTGGAGACCACGTGGGAGGCGTTCGAGCTGGCCGGCATCGACCCCACCACCCTGCGGGGCAGCTCCACCGGCGTCTTCGTCGGCGCCAGCAACCAGGCGTACGCCCCCGACGGAACCCGCGCCCCCGAGGGCATCGAGGGACATCTGCTGACCGGTGGGTCCGCCGCCGTCCTGTCGGGCCGCATCGCCTACAGCTTCGGCTTCGAGGGCCCGGCCGTCAGCCTCGACACCATGTGCTCGTCGTCGCTGGTCGCGCTTCACCTGGCGGTGCGGTCACTGCGCAACGGTGAGTGCTCCATGGCCGTCGCCGGCGGTGCCACCGTCATGGCCAGCATGCGCAACTTCGTCGAGTTCAGCCGCCAGCGCGGACTGGCCGCAGACGGCCGCTGCAAGCCCTTCGCGGCCGGAGCCGACGGCACCGGCTGGGGCGAAGGCGTAGGGGTATTGCTCCTGGAGCGCCTGTCGGACGCCGAGGCCAACGGGCACCAGGTCCTCGCCGTCATCCGTGGCTCGGCGATCAACCAGGACGGGGCCTCGAACGGCCTGACCGCTCCGAACGGCCCCTCGCAGCAGCGCGTCATCCGCGCGGCGCTGTCCGACGCGGACCTGTCGGCCGCGGACGTGGACGTCGTGGAGGCGCACGGTACGGGCACGAAACTCGGCGACCCGATCGAGGCGCAGGCACTCCTGGCCACCTACGGGCAGGAACGCGACGCCGACCACCCGCTCTGGATCGGCTCCCTGAAGTCCAACATCGGCCACACCCAGGCTGCCTCCGGTGTCGCGGGCGTCATCAAGATGGTCGAGTCGCTGCGGCGCGGGATCGCGCCCAAGTCCCTGCACGGGGAGGAACCCACCCCGCACGTCGACTGGTCCACCGGGACCCTGCGTCTGCTCACCGAGGCCGTCGACTGGCCCGAGACGGGACGGCCGCGCCGAGCGGGCGTCTCCTCCTTCGGCGGCAGCGGCACCAACGCCCACGTCGTCCTCGAGCAGGCACCGGTCACTCGGCCTCCGGCCGGAGAACCGGGCACGACCGACGCCGTCCTGCCCTGGCTGCTGTCGGCACGGACGGAAGCCGCGTTGAGGGAGCAGGCACAGCGACTGACCGACCGTGTGGAGTCCGCCGACCTGTCCGCCGCGGACGTCGCCCACACGCTGGCCACCGGTCGTGCCGCTCTGGAGGAGCGCGCCGTCGTGGTCGGCGCCGACCGCTCCGCCCTGCTGAACGGCCTGCACGCCCTGGCACGAGGTGAGCGGCCCGCCGGTGTGACGCGCGGCCTCACCGAAAGCCCGGGCGCGACCGTGGACCCGGTGTTCGTGTTTCCGGGGCAGGGGGCGCAGTGGGTGGGGATGGCGGTGGAGCTCCTCGATACGTGTCCGGTGTTCGCGGCTCGGTTCGTTGAGTGTGGTGAGGCGTTGGGTGAGTTCGTGGACTGGTCGTTGGTGGATGTGGTGCGTGGGGTGGAGGGTGCACCCGGCTTCGACCGCGTCGATGTGGTGCAGCCGGTGTTGTGGGCGGTGATGGTGTCGTTGGCGGCGGTGTGGGAGTCGTTCGGTGTCAGGCCGGCTGCGGTGGTGGGGCATTCGCAGGGTGAGATCGCTGCTGCGGTGGTGGCGGGTGCGTTGAGTGTGGTCGATGGTGCGCGGGTGGTGGCGTTGCGGTCGCGGGCGATTGTGGCGTTGGCCGGGCGTGGGGGGATGGTGTCGGTGGCGTTGCCGGCGCGGGGTGCGCAGGAGTTGGCGGCGGGGTGGCCGGGTCGGGTGTCGGTGGCGGCGGTGAACGGTCCTGCTTCGACGGTGGTGTCGGGTGATGCCGGTGCTCTGGACGAGCTGGTGGCCCGTGCGGAGGCCGGCGGGGTTCGGGTGCGGCGGATCGATGTGGATTATGCGTCGCATTCGGCGCATGTGGAGGCGGTAGAGGCCGAGTTGGCGGAGGTGCTGGCTCCTGTGGTGGCGTTGGAGCCGTCGGTGCCGTTCTTGTCGACGGTGACCGGGCAGTGGGTCGATTCGGCGCTGACGGATGCCGGGTACTGGTATCGCAATCTGCGTCAGACGGTGCAGCTGGAGCCGGCCGTGACCGCGCTGATCGCCGAAGGGCACGGGGCGTTTCTGGAGATGAGTCCGCACCCGGTGCTGACCGTGCCGGTCGCCGAGACGGTGGAGGCCGTCGGTGCGGAGGCTGTGGTTGTCGGGTCGTTGCGTCGTGGTGAGGGCGGCCTGGGCCGCTTCTACCTCTCCCTGGGCGAGGCGTGGGCCGCGGGGGTGTCGGTGGACTGGGCCCCGGCCTTCGAGGGGCTGTCGCCGCGCATGGTCGACCTGCCCACCTACCCGTTCCAGCACAGCCGCTTCTGGCTGGACGCGCCGAAGCCGGCGGTCGCCGCGGACCCGGTCGAGGAGGCGTTCTGGCGGACCGTGGAGGAAGGCGACCTGGAGGCGCTGGCCGGCACGCTCGGACTGGACGGCACCGAAGGTCTCGGCGACCTCGTTCCCGCGCTCTCCGCCTGGCATCGACAGCGGGAGGGCCGCGCCCGGCTGGACAGCTGGCGCTACCGGATCGTGTGGCGGCCGCACCGACTCCCGGAGGGCGACACGGTCGACGGCACCTGGCTCCTCGTCGTACCCGCCGAGCATCTTGGATCACCGCTGGTCAGCGGTGTCGCCGACGCACTGGGCCGGGCCGGGGCGACCGTTGTCACCTTCGTCATGGGGCCCGACGACCTCGACCGCGGAAAGATCGCCTCACGGCTCGCCGCCGCCGTCGCCCGGACCGATGGCGCCCCCACGCAGGGTGTTGTCTCCCTGCTGGCCCTCGACGAGGGCCCGGCGCCGGAACACTCCGGTGCCACCTCGGCCATGGTCTCCTCGCTGCTCCTGGTCCAGGGTCTGCTGGACGCCGGCATCGACGCCAGGACGTGGTTCCTCACCAGCGGAGCCGTCGCAACCGGTGCCGAGGGCGACGCCGTCGACCAACCCGTTCAGGCTGCCCTGTGGGGTCTCGGACGTGTGGTGGCTCTCGAACATCCCCGGCACTGGGGCGGGTTGCTCGACCTGCCCGCGGATGTCGACGACGACATCGCACGTCGGCTGGTCGCCCTCCTCGCCACCCGGGGCGAGGAGGACCAGGTCGCCCTGCGCGCACAGGGAACGTATGTCCGTCGGCTGATCCGCACGCCGCTCGCCGGCCGTGCTGCGGCGCGCACCTGGCGCACCAGCGGCGCCGCGCTCGTCACCGGCGGCACCGGCGGGCTCGGCGCACACGCGGCCCGTCTGCTGGCCCGCAACGGTGCCGAACACCTGGTGCTGACCAGCCGGCACGGTCCCGACGCGCCCGGGGCGGCCGAGCTGGAACGGGAGCTGACCGACCTCGGCTGCCGGGTGACGATCGCCGCCTGCGACGTGGCCGACCGGGACGCGCTCCGACGCCTCGTCGGGCGGGTCGAGTCCGAGGGCCCCGCCATCCGCACCGTCGTGCACACCGCCGGTGTCGGCATGCTCGCCCCACTCGTCGACACCGAGCCGGGCTTCTTCGCCGAGGGCGCCCGCGCCAAACTCCTCGGGGCGGCGAACCTCGACGAACTCTTCGCCCACGACCGGCTGGACGCCTTCGTCCTGTACTCGTCCGTGGCGGGAACCTGGGGCAGCGGCGACCACGGCGCCTACTCCGCCTCCAACGCCTACGTCGACGCCCTCGCCGAGAACCGCAGGGCCCGAGGTCTGACCGGGACGTCCCTGGCGTGGGGCATCTGGAGTCCCGAAGGCGGCGGCATGGCCGTCAACGTCGTACGCGAACAACTGCGCTGGCGCGGGATCCCGTTCATGGACGCCGACATCGCCGTGACCGGCCTCCAGCAGGCCCTCGACCACGACGAGACCTTCCTCGCGATCGCCGACATCGACTGGGAACGCTTCGTCCCCGTCTTCACGGCCGCCCACCCCAGACCGCTGCTGCACGAGGTCCCCGAAGTCGCCGAGGCGATCAAGGCCGAAGAGGCCGTGCTCGACAGCGCCGCCGACCGGCGCGGCGGGCTGCGCGCCGAACTCGCCGCCCTGCCCCCCGCCGAACGCGACCGGGCCCTCACCGACGTGGTCCGTACCCACGTCGCCGCCGTCCTCGGCTACGCCCAGGGCGACGACATCGCCGCCACCCGCGCCTTCCGCGAACTCGGCTTCGACTCCCTCACCGCGGTCGAACTGCGCAACCGCCTCAACGAGGCGACCGGCCTGGCCCTGCCCGCCACCATCGTCTTCGACCACCCCAACGTCCGCGAGCTGGTACGCCACCTGCGCGGACACCTCG
Source organism: Streptomyces sp. bgisy159 (assembly GCF_057707805.1). NCBI lineage: Bacteria > Bacillati > Actinomycetota > Actinomycetes > Kitasatosporales > Streptomycetaceae > Streptomyces > Streptomyces sp. bgisy159. Next base: position 7,343 of record NZ_JBYIQX010000070.1, read on the forward strand.
CCGACGACCGCGCCGCCGAGGAGACCGCCGCGCTCCCGGTCCTGCCCGCGGCCGGCCCGGCGCACGAGGACGAGCCGATCGCCATCGTCTCCATGGGCTGTCGCTTCCCGGGCGGCGCACACTCGCCCGAGGACCTCTGGCAGCTCGTCCTCGACGAGACCGATGCCGTGTCCGGTCTGCCCGTCGACCGCGGATGGAACGCGGAGAGCCTCTACGACCCCGATCCCGACCGGGCGGGAACCACCTACGCCCGGGACGGCGGGTTCCTTTACGACGCGGCCGAGTTCGACGCGGCCTTCTTCGGCATCTCGCCGCGTGAGGCGACCGCGATGGACCCGCAGCAGCGACTGCTGCTGGAGACCGCCTGGGAGACCCTGGAGCGGGCCGGCATCGCCCCCGACAGCCTGCGCGGCAGCGACACCGGCGTGTTCGTCGGTGTCTCCCACCAGGGCTACGGAGCATCCGGCGAGGTCCCGGAGGGGCTCGAAGGGCACCTGATCACCGGCACGGTCACCAGCATCGCCTCCGGCCGCATCTCGTACACGCTCGGCCTCGAAGGACCGGCCGTGACCATGGACACCGGCTGCTCCTCCGCACTCGTCGCCATGCACCAGGCCATGCGGTCGCTGAGGTCCGGTGAATGCTCCCTCGCGCTGACCGGCGGCGCCGCCGTCATGGGCGAGCCGGTCGGACTGATCGGCTTCAGCCGCCAGCGCGGCCTCGCCGTCGACGGGCGCTGCAAGGCGTTCGGCGCGGGAGCCGACGGCATGGGAATGGCCGAGGGCGTGGGTGTCCTGCTCCTGGAGCGTCTGTCGGACGCACGGGCCAACGGCCATCAGGTCCTCGCCGTGGTGCGGGGTTCGGCGATCAATCAGGACGGCGCGTCCAACGGCCTCACGGCTCCCAACGGTCTGTCCCAGCAGCGCGTGATCCGTGCGGCGTTGGCGGATGCCGGACTGTCCGCCGCGGATGTGGACGTGGTGGAGGCGCACGGTACGGGCACGAAACTCGGCGATCCGATCGAGGCTCAGGCCTTGCTGGCCACGTACGGCCAGGAACGCGAGGGCGACCGGCCGTTGTGGCTGGGGTCGGTGAAGTCGAACATCGGGCATGCGCAGGCAGCCTCGGGTATGGCCGGGGTCATCAAGATGGTCCAGGCGATGCGCAACGGCACCCTGCCCAAGTCCCTGCACACCGACGAACTCTCCACCTTCGTCGACTGGTCCGCCGGACAGGTCCGGGTCCTCACCGAGGCACGCCCCTGGGAGCAGAACGACCGACCCCGTCGGGCGGGCGTCTCCTCCTTCGGCGTCAGCGGGACGAACGCGCACGTCATCCTGGAGGAACCGGAGCCGGAACCGGAACCGGAAACCGCCCCGGAAGTGGACCCCTTCAGCCGGCCCGAGGCAGCCGTCCCGTGGGTGGTGTCGGCTCGTTCGGGGCCGGCGCTGCGTGAGCAGGCCCTGCGGCTCGTGGCCCGCCTGGAGGGCACGGACACCGACCCGCTCGACGTCGCCCACACGCTGGCCACCGGCCGTGCCGCTCTGGAGGAGCGCGCCGTCGTGGTCGGCGCCGACCGCTCCGCCCTGCTGGACGGTCTGCGTGCCCTCGCCGCCGGTACAGCCGACACCAGGCTCGTCCGGGGGGTGGCGCCGCACAACGGCGAGTCCGTCCAGCCGGTGTTCGTGTTCCCGGGGCAGGGGGCGCAGTGGGTGGGGATGGCGGTGGAGCTCCTGGACACGTGTCCGGTGTTCGCGGCCCGGTTCACTCAGTGTGGTGAGGCGTTGGGTGAGTTCGTGGACTGGTCGTTGGTGGATGTGGTGCGGGGGGTGGAGGGTGCCCCCGGCTTCGACCGCGTCGATGTGGTGCAGCCGGTGTTGTGGGCGGTGATGGTGTCGCTGGCGGCGGTGTGGGAGTCGTACGGTGTCAGGCCCGCTGCGGTGGTGGGGCATTCGCAGGGTGAGATCGCTGCTGCGGTGGTGGCGGGTGCGTTGAGTGTGGTCGATGGTGCGCGGGTGGTGGCGTTGCGGTCGCGGGCGATTGTGGCGTTGGCCGGGCGTGGGGGGATGGTGTCGGTGGCGTTGCCGGCGCGGGGTGCGCAGGAGTTGGCGGCGGGGTGGCCGGGTCGGGTGTCGGTGGCGGCGGTGAACGGTCCCACCTCGACGGTGGTGTCGGGTGACGCCGACGCTCTGGACGAGCTGGTCGCCCACGCGGACGCCGACAACGTTCGGGTGCGGCGCATCGATGTGGACTATGCGTCGCATTCGGCACATGTGGAGGCGATCGAGGCCGAGTTGGCCGAGGTGCTGGCTCCGGTGGTGGCGTTGGAGCCGTCGGTGCCGTTCCTGTCGACGGTGACCGGGCAGTGGGTCGATTCGGCGCTGACGGATGCCGGGTACTGGTATCGCAACCTGCGTCAGACGGTGCAGCTGGAACCGGTCGTGCGGCGACTGGTGGAGTCCGGTCACGGAGCCTTCGTCGAGATGAGTCCGCACCCGGTGCTGACCGTGCCGGTCGCCGAGACCGTCGAGGCCGCCGGTTCGCAGGCGCCGGTCATCGGGTCGTTGCGTCGTGGTGAGGGCGGTCTGGACCGCTTCCACCTCTCACTGGGCGAGGCCTGGACCAAGGGGCTCGACGTCGACTGGGCCCCGGTCTTCGCGAACCGGTCGCCGCACCGGGTCGACCTGCCCACCTACCCCTTCCAGCGCAGCCACTACTGGCTCCAGCCCGTCGCCCCGCACCATGGCGCCGACGATCGGAGCCCGGGCGCCGTCGACCTGGTGGACGACGGGTTCTGGGCCAACATCGAGAACCACGACGTGGATTCCCTCGCCGAGAGCCTCGGGATCGAGGACGTGCGGTCGCTCGCCGAAGTCGTCCCCGCCCTGTCCTCGTGGCGACGTGACCGGATCAACCGCTCCACGCTGGACGGCTGGCGCTACCGGGTCGCTTGGCGGCCGCGCGCCGAGCAGTCCGGCCGGGTCGAGGGCCTGCCGGGCAACTGGCTGATCGTCGTGCCCGCCGGACACGAGAGCGACCCGATGGTACGACTGGTCCGCGAGGCGGTCGACGAGCGGTCGGCCGGGGCGCTGCTGCTGGTCGCCGGACCGGACGCCGCCGAACGCGAACGGATGGCCGACCTCGTGCGGCACCGCACCGACGGCGTCGAGATCGGCGGCGTGCTCTCGCTGCTCGCCCTGGACGAGTCGCCGTGGTCCGCCGAGGGCGTGCTGCCCACCGGCCTGGTACTGACCACCGCGCTGCTCCAGGCGGTCGGCGACGCCCGGGTCGACGGGCCCGTCTGGTGCGCGACCCGCGGCGCCGTGTCCGTGCACCGCGGTGACGTACTGCGCACCCCGCTCCAGGCGATGTGCTGGGGGCTGGGCAGGATCGCGGCCATGGAGTACCCACAGCGCTGGGGCGGTCTCATCGACCTGCCCGAGACGCTGGACGGCCGTGCGGCGCGCCGTCTGGTCGCCGCACTGTCGGGCACACTGGAAGAGGACCATCTGGCGGTACGGCCGTCCGGGCTCTTCGCCCGCCGGCTGGTGCGCGCCGGTGAGGGGCCCCGGCCCGACGGCGACTGGCGGCCGTCCGGGACCGTCCTGGTCACCGGGGGAACCGGCGGACTCGGCCGGCACGTCGCCCGCTGGCTCGCCCAGGGCGGGGCCGAGCACCTGGTGCTCGCCTCCCGGCGCGGTCCGGACGCACCCGGAGCCGGCGAACTCGTCGCGGAACTCGCCGAGCTGGGCGCCACGGCGACCGCCGTCGCCTGCGATGTCGCCGACGCCGACGCGGTGCGGCGGCTCGTCGACGACCTGCCGGGCGGCGGCACACTGACCGCTGTCGTGCACACCGCCGGCATCATCGACGACGGACTCATCGACGCCCTGACCCCGCAGCGGGCACACGGCGTCATGCGCCCCAAGGCCGACGCGGCGCTCGCCCTCGACGCCGCCACCAGGCACCTCGATCTCGACGCGTTCGTGCTCTTCTCGTCCATGGCCGGCACCCTCGGCGGCCCCGGACAGGGCAGCTACGCCGCGGCCAACGCCTTCCTCGACGCCCTGGCCGTGCGCCGCCGGGCGGAGGGACTGCCCGCCACCTCCGTCGGCTGGGGCACCTGGTCCGGCGGCGGCATGGTCGGCGAGGAGGTCGCGGAGCGGCTGCGCCGCGACGGTGTTCCCCCGATGGACCCCGAACTGGCCATCGCCGCCCTGCAGAAGGCGCTCGACCAGGACGAGGAGTTCCTGATCGTCGCCGACGTCGACTGGAAGCTCATCACCGCCCGCGCGTTCGCCGCCCTGCGAGAGTTTCCCGAGGCCCGCACGGCACTCGTGGCCGACGGCGCGGTACAGAAGAAGGAGAGCGACGCCGTCGACGGGCCGGCGCCGGTCAAGCGGCTGGCCGCCCTGCCGCCCGCCGAGCGCCGTGCGGCGCTGCTGGCCGAGGTCCGCGGGCAGGCCTCCGCGGTGCTGGGCCACGCCGACGCCGACGCCGTCCCCGACGGGCGCGCCTTCCGCGACCTGGGCTTCGACTCGCTGACCGCGGTCGAACTGCGCAACCGACTCGCCGAGGCCACCGGGCTGCGCCTGCCGGTCACCCTTGCCTTCGACCACCCGTCCGCGAGCGCCCTCGCCGCCCACCTGGACCGTGAACTGTTCGGCGCGGACCCGGCCGAAGACGATCGACCCCAGCTGCCCGCGGCGGCCGTGGACGACGACCCGGTCGTCATCGTCGGCATGGGCTGCCGCTTCCCCGGCGGGGTCACCTCGCCGGAGGAACTGTGGCGGCTCGTCGCCGACGGCACCGACGCCATCACCCCCTTCCCCGCCGACCGCGGCTGGAACGTCGACAGCCTCTACGACCCCGACCCCGAGCGCACCGGCCACTCCTATGCCCGGCACGGCGGGTTCCTGCACGACGCCGACCGGTTCGACCCGGCGTTCTTCGGCATCGCGCCCCGGGAGGCCGTCGCCATCGACCCGCAGCACCGGCTGCTGCTGGAGACATCCTGGGAGGCGTTCGAACGCGCCGGTATCGGCCCGGACCGGCTGCGGGGCGCACGCGCGGGCGTGTTCGTCGGCTCGAACTACAACGACTACGGCAGCCGCGCCGGACGGGCCCCCGAGGAACTGGAGGGCTACCTCGCCACCGGCAGCGCGAGCAGCGTCGCCTCCGGCCGCATCGCCTACACCTTCGGTCTGGAGGGCCCGGCGGTCACCGTCGACACCGCCTGCTCCTCGTCCCTCGTCGCCCTGCACCTCGCCGTGCAGGCCCTGCGGTCCGGCGAGTGCGAACTCGCCCTGGCCGGCGGGGTGACGGTGATCTCCACCCCGGACACCTTCGTCGAGTTCAGCCGGCAGCGCGCCCTGTCGCCCGACGGCCGCTGCAAGGCGTTCAGCGCGGAGGCCGACGGAGCGGGCTGGGCCGAAGGCGTCGGACTGCTGCTGCTGGAGCGTCTCTCCGACGCCCGCCGCAACGGCCACCCCGTGCTCGCCACGGTGGCCGGGTCCGCCGTGAACCAGGACGGCGCGTCCAACGGGCTCACCGCGCCCAGCGGACCCGCACAGCAGCGCGTCATCCGGCAGGCCCTCGCCTCCGCCGGACTGTCCCCGCGGGACATCGACGCCGTCGAGGCGCACGGCACCGGCACCACCCTCGGCGACCCGATCGAGGCGCAGGCCCTGCTCGCGGTCTACGGGCCGGACCGGCCCGCCGAGCGGCCACTGTGGCTGGGTGCCCTGAAATCCAACATCGGCCACACCCAGGCCGCTTCGGGTGTCGCGGGCGTCATCAAAATGGTGATGGCGATGCGGCAGGGCGTCCTGCCGCGCACCCTGCACGCCGAGCAGCCCTCCCCGCACATCGACTGGTCGTCCGGGGCGGTCCGCCTGCTGCACGAGGAGCGGGCCTGGACCGCCGGCGACACCCCGCGCCGCGCGGGCGTCTCCTCCTTCGGGGTGTCCGGCACCAACGCGCACGTCATCCTCCAGGAACCGGACGCCGCCGACACCACGGAGCCGGCCCGGACGGCCGGCCGGACCCCCGGCGTCCTGCCCTGGCTGCTGTCAGCGCGCGGTACCGCCGCACTGCGCGCCCAGGCCCGACGCCTGCTCGACCACCTGGCCGACCACCCGGACAGCGCCCCGGCGGACCTCGCCCTGTCCCTGGCCACCACCCGCGCCCACCACGACGACCGGGCGGCCGTCGTCACCGCCGGCACGGACGCCCTCGCCGAAGCGCTCACCGCCCTCGCCGAAGGCCGTGACCACCCGCTGCCGGTCGTGGAGCGGGCCCGCGGCGGCAAGGTGGCGTTCCTCTTCTCCGGACAGGGCGCCCAGCAGGCCGGCACCGGGCGGGTCCTGTACGAGCGCTACGAGGTCTTCGCCGACGCCCTCGACGAGGTCTGCGCCCACCTCGAGACCCACCTGGAACCACACCCCGACGCGCGCCTCGGCGCACGCCCCGAACCGCCGCTGCGCGACGTGCTGTTCGCCGACCCGGGCACGGAGGAGGCGGCACTCCTCGACCACACCGCCTACACGCAGGCCGGTCTCTTCGCCGTGCAGGTCGCCCTGTACCGGCTCCTGGAGAGCCTGGGCGTACGGCCCGACGCGCTGCTCGGTCACTCCGTCGGTGAGATCGCCGCGGCCCATGTCGCGGACGTCCTCACACTGGAGGACGCCTGCCGGCTCGTCGCCGTACGCGGCGGTCTCATGGGCGCACTGCCCCCGGGCGGAATCATGGTCTCCGTCCAGGCCGGTGAGGACGAGGTGACCCCCCTCCTCGCCGCCCACGGGGACCGGGTCGCCGTCGCCGCCCTCAACAGCCCGCACGCCACCGTCCTGTCCGGCGACGAGGAGGCCGTCACCGCGGTCGCCTCCGAACTGGCCGCCCGGGGACGCAAAACGCGCCGACTCAACGTCAGCCACGCCTTCCACTCGCACCACATGGACGGCATGCTCGACGCGTTCGCCGCCCACACCGCCCAGATCGACCACGGCCGGCCCGCGACGACCGTCGTCTCCACCGTCACCGGCCGTCCCGTCACCGACGGCGAACCGTTCGACGGCGGCTACTGGGTGCGCCAGGTCCGCGACGGCGTCCGCTTCCACGACGGCGTCCGCGCCCTGGAGGAACAGGGCGTCACCACCTACGTCGAGATCGGCCCCGGTGGCGTCCTCACCGCGCTGGCCGGGGAGTGCGTCGACGGCGACGCCGCCCTCGTCCCGGCGCTGCGCCGCGACACCGAGGAGGAGGCCTCGCTGACCTCCGCCCTCGCCCGGCTGCACACCCGCGGCCACCACGTCGACTGGGAGACCTGGTTCGCCCCGACCGGCGCCTGCCGCACCGACCTGCCCACCTACCCGTTCCAGCGGCGCAGCTACTGGCTGGAGGCGACCGGCCCCGACGTCCACCGCTCCGACCTCGAACCCGTACGCCACCACCTGCTGACGGGGGCCGTGCCGCTGGCCGACGGCTCGGCGACCGTCCTGACCGGCACCGTGTCCGTGGACGGCAGGCCCTGGCTCGCCGACCACGCCCTCGACGGCCGGATCCTCTTCCCCGGTACCGCGTTCCTCGACCTGGCCATGGAGGCCTGCGCCCACACCGGCGCCGCCCGCGTCGCCGATCTCACCCTGCAGACCCCGCTCGTCCTCCCCGAGGACGGCGCGGTCCGGCTCCAGGTCACCGTCACCGCACCCGACGACCACGGCGACCGCGCGCTGACCGTCCACTCCCGGCCCGTCACCCGCGACGAGGCCGCCCCCGGCCCCTGGACCCGGCACGCCGAGGGCACCCTCGGCGGCACCCCCGCCGCCACCGCCCCGGCACCCCTGCCCACCGCCTGGCCGCCGCAGGGCGCGAGCCCCGTGGAGGTGAGCGGACTGTACGAGCGCATCGCCGGCGGAGGCTTCGCCTACGGGCCGGCCTTCCGCGGGCTGCGCGGCGCATGGCGCGACGGCGACACCGTGTACGCCGAGGTCGCCCCCGAGGACGGCGAACACCTCCAGGGCACCGACCGGTTCCGCATCCACCCCGCGCTCCTGGACGCCGCCCTGCACACGGTGGCCCTCACCGCCGACGGATCGGGCGGCACGGTCGTCCCGTTCACCTTCACCGACGTCACCGTGCACCGCGCCGGGCCCACCGCCCTGCGCGTCCGCCTCACCCCCCTGGCCGGACACACCTACCGGGTGACCCTTCTCGACGGCACCGGGCAGCCGGTCGCCGACATCGACACCCTCGCACTGCGGCCCGTGGACACCGCTGCCCTCCCGGCCGCCCCCGGCCGCGGGGCGCTGCACCGGATCCGCTGGACGCCCGCCGCACCCGGCACGGCCCCGGCCGGGACCGTGCACCTGCTCGGCGACCCGGCACCGGCCCTCCCGGACGCCGTCCGTCACGCCGGCCCCGCCGCGCTGGTGCGGGCCACCACCGCGACGGCCGTACCCGGAACCGTCCTTGCCGCCGTGCCGGAGACCCACACCGCGACCGACCTCGGCGCCGCCACCCGCACCGCCACCGGCCACGCCCTGCGCCTCGTCACCGAGTGGCTCACCCAGGACTCCCTCGCGGGGTCCCGGCTCGTGCTGCTCACCCGGAACGCCGTGACGGCCGGACCCGACGACGCATCGTGCACCGACCCCGCCCAGGCCGCCGTCTGGGGTCTGATCCGCGCGGCCCGCGCCGAGAACCCGGGACGCTTCGCCCTCGTCGACCACGACGGCAGCCCTGCCTCCCTGGACCGGCTGCCGTCCGTACTGGCCCTCGGGGAGAGCGAGATCGCCCTGCGCGACGGCACCGCCCTGACACCACGCCTCACCAGGACCGGTCCCGCCGCTCCGCCCGCCGGCCCCGCCGCTCCGCCCGCCGGCCCCGCCGCCCCGTCCGCCGGCGCCACCCCCGTCGTCGGCGACGGCACCGTGCTGGTCACCGGCGCGGGAGGTGTACTGGGCCGACAGATGGCCCGCCACCTGGTCACCGCCCACGGAGTGCGCTCCCTGGTACTGGCCGGCCGGCGCGGCGCCGCCTCCGACGGCATGCCCGCACTGTGCGAGGAACTCACCGGACTCGGCGCCCACGTCACCGTCGCGGCCTGCGACGTCGCCGACCGCGACGCCCTGGCCGGGCTGCTCGGCGCGGTGCCCGCCGACCGTCCGCTGACCGCCGTCGTCCACACCGCCGGCGTCCTCGACGACGGCATCGTGCAGTCCCTCACCCCCGAACGCCTCGACACGGTGCTGCGCCCCAAGGCCGACGCCGCCGTCCTCCTGGAGGAACTCACCCGCGACACCGGCGCCCAGCTCGTCCTCTGCTCCTCGCTCGCCGGCACCCTCGGCGGCGTCGGACAGGGCAACTACTCGGCCGCCAACGCCTTCCTCGACGCCTTCGCCGCACGCCACGACACCCCGGAACGCCGGATCCGGTCGCTCGCCTGGGGCCTGTGGGCCGAACGCGGAGGCATGACGGGCACACTCGGGACGTCGGACCTGCGCCGTATCGCCCGCAGCGGACTGCGCCCCATGGACACCGGCCACGCACTGGCCCTGCTCGACGCGGCACTGCGCGCCCCCGAACCCTGGTACGCGCCCGCCGACCTCGACCCGGCCACCCTGCGGGCCTCCGACGGCACCGTGCCCGACCTGGTCCGCGACCTCGTCCCGGCCCGCACCCGGCACCCGGCCGCCCCGGCGCAGACCGGCGCTCCGGCGGCACCGGCGGGCGGCGAACTGCGCGCACGGCTGGCCCGGCTCGCCCCCGCCGACCGGCACACCGCCGTCCTGGACGTCGTACTCACCCAGGCGGCCCTGGTCATCGGGCACGACAGCCCCGAGTCCCTCGACCCCGAAGGGGGCTTCCTGGACAGCGGCTTCGACTCCCTGACCGCAGTCGAGCTCCGCAACCGCGTCGGCGCCCTCGCCGGCGTACGACTGCCCGCCACTCTGATGTTCGACTACCCGACGCCGCGGCGGCTCGCCGCGCACCTCCTGGAGCGCATCGAACCCGCGGACCGGTCCGCCGACACCCCGCCGCTGCTCGATCAACTCAGCGCACTGGAAACACAGTTGAGCGAGAGCACAGTGGACGGCGCGCTGCACGGTCAGCTCCGTGCCCGGCTGCGCGGCCTCCTGGACCGGCTGGACGGCGCCACCCTGCCCGATCCGGCCGGCCCGGACACCGACGAGGTGTCCGACGACGAACTGCGCGCCTTCCTCGAGGGCGACCTCGACGAGGCCTGACCCCACCGCCCCACCCACCCTCACCCACCCGTCACCCGTGATCTGGATGGAACATGAAGGCTCTCGTGCTCGCGGGGGGATCCGGTACGCGGCTGCGACCGATCACCCACACCTCCAGCAAACAACTGGTCCCGGTCGCCAACAAACCGATCCTCTTCTACGGCCTCGAAGCCATCGCCGAGGCAGGCATCACCGATGTCGGCGTCATCGTCGGCAGCACCGCACCGGAGGTGCAGGCAGCCGTCGGTGACGGCTCCGCCTTCGGACTCGACGTCACCTACATCCAGCAGAACGAGCCCCTCGGGCTCGCCCACGCCGTCCTCATCGCCCAGCCCTTCCTCGGCGACGACGACTTCGTCATGTACCTCGGCGACAACTTCGTCCTCGACGGCATCAGTGACGTCGTCGACGAGTTCCGCAAGGACCCCCGCGACGCGCACATCCTCCTCACCCGGGTCGGCGACCCCACGGCCTTCGGCGTCGCGGTGACCGACGACCACGGCAACGTCGTCGAGCTGGAGGAGAAGCCGAGCCGGCCGCGCAGCGACCTCGCCGTCGCCGGCGTCTACCTGTTCACCACGGCCGTCCACGAAGCCGTACGGGCCATCCCGCCCTCGGCCCGCGGCGAACTCGAGATCACCGACGCCCTCCAGTGGATGATCGACCAGGGAATGACCGTACGCTCCACCGTCATCACGGGCTACTGGAAGGACACCGGCAACGTCACCGACATGCTGGAGGTCAACCGCACACTCCTCGAACGCCTCCAGCCCCGCGTCGACGGATCCGTCGACGAGGAGAGCGAGATCATCGGACGCGTCAGGATCGAGGAGGGCGCCGAGGTCCGCCGCTCCCGCATCGTCGGCCCCGCCATCATCGGCGCCGGCAGCGTGGTCACCGACTCCTACATCGGCCCGTCGACATCGGTGGCGGAGGACTGCCGCATCACACACAGCGAGATCGAGTACTCCATCGTGCTGCGGGAGTCGTCCTTCGAGCACATCAGGCGCGTCACCGCGTCACTGGTCGGGCGCAACGTCAAGGTCACGCTGACACCGCGGCTGCCCGCCGCCCACCGCCTCGTCATCGGAGACCACGGGCAGGTCCAGATCTCCTCATGAAACCCGTCCGCCTGCTCATCGTCACTGCGGTCGAGGCCGAGCGCGACGCCGTGATCTCCGGCTTCGGTCCCGCCGTCGCGGTCGCCGCTTCCGGCCCGCCGGGCCGCGAACTGCTCCGTCTCACCTGCTCCGATACGGTGACCTGCGGGGACACCCGCCGGGCGCCGTCGGCCTCCCGCCGCCGCCCGCTGACCGCGGACCTGCTGGCCGGAGGAGTGGGCCCCGCCGCGGCCGCGGCCGCCACGGGCGCCGCGCTCGCCCTGGCGGCCGCCCGGGAGGCACCGTACGACCTCGTCATCAGCGCGGGCATCGCCGGCGGGTTCGCCCCCGTCGCCGCGATGGGCTCCGTCGTGGTCGCCGACCGGGTCATCGCCGCGGACCTCGGCTGCGAGACCCCCGACGGCTTCCTGCCCGTCGACCGCCTCGGCTTCGGCACCTCCGAGCACACCTGCCCGCCGCACCTGGCAGCCGCCGTGGCCCGCGCCCTCGGCGCCGTCCACGCGCCGGTACTCACCGTCTCCACCGCCACCGGTACCGAGGACAGGGCCCGCACGCTCCGGAAGCACCACGCAGCGGCGGCCGAAGCCATGGAGGGCTTCGGCGTCGCCGAGGCCGCCGCCGCGCACGGGATTCCCATGCTGGAAGTCCGTACCGTCTCCAACCCGGTCGGGCCGCGCGACCGCGCGGCCTGGCGTATTCCCGACGCTCTCGCCGCTCTCCGCGACGCCTTCGCCGTGCTCGGCCCCGTCTTCGCCCACGGCGCCCACCCCCTCGCGGCTGACCGCCCGAGCTGACCGCTCGAACGCGAACTCATCGCTACAGGGCGGTCGTTCGGGGACCCGCCCCGCCGTGCACGGCCCCGCGGGACACTGCTTGGGCCTGCGCGAACGACGCTGCGCGGCCGAACTCCAAGCGTTTCCCCAGAGAACCCCGCCGGGCGCCGAACAAGCCTCGTCACCCGGGTCATGCTGTCCCCACCGCACGCGGAGCACTCCGTCGGACCCATGCCCACCGGGCGCCCCGGGCCGACGCGCGGAGCCCCGGCGCGCACTCCGTTCCGTCACCGAACCGAACAGCATGGGGGCAGTCCATGACGAAGGAAGCGCAGCTTCGGGACTACCTCAAGCGGGTCACCGTCGATCTCCACGCCACCCGGCGCAAGCTGCGGCAGCTGGAGGCCCGCGAGCAGGAGCCCGTCGCCATCGTCGGCATGAGCTGCCGGCTGCCCGGCGACGTACGCACACCGGACGACTTCTGGGACCTCCTGGCCTCGGGGACGGACGCGGTGACGGACTGGCCCACGGATCGCGGCTGGCCCGCCCCCGACGCGGCGGACGGTACCGACGGAGACCGCCGGCGCGGTGGCTTCGTGCCGGACGCCGACCGCTTCGACCCCGCCTTCTTCGACATCTCCCCGCGAGAAGCGCTCGCCATGGACCCCCAGCAGAGGCTGCTGCTCGAAGTGGTCTGGGAGGCCTTCGAACGGGCCGGCATCGACCCCACCACCCTGCGCGGCAGCCGCTCCGGCGTCTTCGTCGGATGCAGCGACCAGGGCTACGCCTCCGGCCTGCGCGAGGTCGCCGACGACGTCCGCGGCCACCTGCTCACCGGCAACTCCATGTCCGTCCTCTCCGGCCGCGTCGCCTACGCGCTCGGCCTGGAGGGTCCCGCGGTCACCGTCGACACCGCCTGCTCCTCGTCCCTCGTCGCCCTGCACCTCGCCGCCCAGTCGCTGCGCTCCAAGGAGTGCTCCCTCGCGGTCGTCGGCGGCGTCACCGTCATGTCCGGCCCCGGTGCCTTCACCGAGTTCGGCCGGCAGGGGGGCCTGTCCGGAGACGGCCGCTGCAAGGCCTTCTCCGACGACGCCGACGGCACCGGCTGGGCCGAGGGCGCCGGCACCCTCATCGTGGAACGGCTCTCCGACGCCCGCCGCAACGGCCACCGGGTGCTCGCCGTGCTGCGCGGCAGCGCGGTCAACCAGGACGGCGCCTCCAACGGCCTCACCGCCCCCAACGGCCTCTCCCAGCAGCGAGTCATCCTCGCCGCACTCGCCAACGCCGGCCTGCCCGCGACCGAGATCGACGCCGTCGAGGCGCACGGCACGGGAACCGCCCTCGGCGACCCCATCGAGGCGCAGGCCCTCCTCGCCACCTACGGCCAGGGCCGCACCGCCGACCGCCCGCTGCTGCTCGGCTCCGTGAAGTCGAACATCGGCCACACGCAGGCCGCCGCCGGTGTCGTCGGCGTCATCAAGTCCGTCCTCGCCCTCCGCCACGGCGTCCTGCCGCCCACACTCCACGCCGAACGCCCCTCCACCCACGTCGACTGGGCCGCAGGACACGTCAAGCTCCTGACGGGCCCCACCGAATGGCCGCACACCGACCACCCGCGACGCGTCGGCGTGTCCGCCTTCGGCCTCTCCGGCACCAACGCCCACGTCGTCATCGAGCAGGCACCCGAACCCACCGCGGACGAGAACCCCGTCGAAACCGCCCCGCGCGCCCTGCTGCCGGTCCTCCCGTGGCTCCTGTCCGCCCGGGACGAGGACTCCCTGCGCGCCCAGGCCGGCCGCCTGGCCGCCCACCTGACCGCCCACCCGGACACGGACCTCTACGACCTGGCCGCCTCCCTCGCCACCACACGCACCGCCTTCGAGCACCGGGCGGCCGTCCGCGGTCACGACCGAGCCGCACTCCTCGCCGAACTGGTCGAGTTGGAGCGGGGGGAGACCGGGACCCGGACTCTCGTCGGCACGACGAGCGAGGGCAGGACGGCGTTTCTGTTCTCGGGTCAGGGTGCGCAGCGGTCGGGGATGGGGTGTGAGTTGTATGAGGCGTTCCCGGTGTTCGCGGAGGCGTTCGACGCGGTGTGCGGGCATGTCGGGGAGGAGTTGCGGGAGGTCGTCTTCGGTGCGGATGCCGAGCGGTTGAATCGCACCGAGTGGACGCAGCCGACGTTGTTCGCGCTTGAGGTGGCGTTGTTCCGTCTGGTGGAGTCGTTCGGG
>NZ_JBYIQX010000071.1:0-21421 GCF_057707805.1 Streptomyces sp. bgisy159
CGAATCGTCACACCAGTCACGGCCGACCAGGGCCGATCAACAAGATCGTGTTACGAGCTCATAGGTGCTCTCCCCGTAAACGATGCCTTCCCGCAGGATCCAGCCCTACCGCCGCCAAGAAGCGTGGCATACGACATTTCGACCCCAGCATTTGGAGAGCTCCTGCACTGCCCAACTGTTCTGCGACAGGTACGAAAGCGGCCAGGAAGCGCGACCGCCTGAATGACATGGCGGTGGGCCATTGTGGTGTCGACACTGCCCAGCCGCGAGCTATGCATACGTGTGGCACATCCGTGACTGGCCAGGTTGAGCAGGCCTTGGCGGCCAGTGCTCAGGCACCGCCGCCGGGAGCTTATCGCACGGCGATGCCGCCGCGACTGCTACGTGAGGAAGCGGAGGGCGGGCCGGCTCCGGAGTCCACGGCCTCTGCGGCGCTGGAAGCCCTGATCCACGAGCTGCTTGACGCAGCCGAGCGGTTGGAGTTGACCGGGGAGCCCTCATCGCGGAGATTATCTGTGAGTTCGTACGCCGAGATACTTGTCCGGCTGGTTTCGAGAGGCGCGGGGGCTGGCTGAGGAACGTCAGTTGTGGTCGCGTTGGAAGGTGACCTCCACTCGGCGGTTTTTCTTGCGGCCGGACTCCGTGGAGTTGTCGGAGATGGGGTACTGCTCGCCGTAGCCGCGGACCTCGAAGGTGATGTTCGGGTCGTTCAGGGCGCTGGAGAGGGCGGCTTGTACGGCGTTGGCTCGTTGGCGGGAGAGGACGTCGCCGTGGGCTGAGGAGCCCAGGTTGTCGGTGAAGCCGAAGACCCGGACTCGGGTGGCCTGTTGGGCCTTGATCTCCTTGGCGATCGCCGTGATGCGGGCCTGCGAGGCCGGGCTCAGGCGGGCGCTGTCCTTGCCGAAGAGGACTTCGGCCTGGAGGGCGAACTTCACGTTCGCGTTGGTGTCTTCCCGGCGTTCGTCTCCCGACTGTTCCTCCACGACCTGCTTGATGTCCAGGACCTTCGGCTCAGCCAGCGTCGCGCCCTCCGGGAGCTTGAGGTCCGGGTCGTTGGGGTCGACCTCGACGGGCGCGGTGGCGGTGGGCTCGGTGCCCGGGGGGACGCTGGGGCCGTCTGCGGCACGGGCGGGGGGCGTGGTCAGGAGGCAGGTGAGCACCACGGCTGTGGCGAGCGCTCGGGTGCGGGTCATCGTGGCCTCACCCTGAGATCTGGATGGTGGCCGCGGCGAACGTCGGCAGTTGGAAGCTGACCTCGGCCGTGTCGGAGGGGGGCGCCGGGAACTGCATGAAGACGGCCAGACTTTCGCCGGACTTGATGGTGGTGAAGCCGGTGGTGGTGAGTGGTCTGCCGTCCGTGTCCCGCAACACGTAGTAGCGCTTCTTGCTCTTGGAGTCGACGAGCGTCGCGCCGCCCAGAGAACGACCGTTCCGTACGATCTCCGTCTCGTTGCCGCTCAAGGCCGCCGGTGCCACGACGCTCTTGGCTCCCTCGTTCTTCAGAGTGCCGTTGACCGTGACGAAACCACCGGAGTCGCGCTCGGCGGACGTGATCTGGAAGAGCAGACCGTCTGAGCCCTTCAGTTCCGCCATCGGCGTCTGAGGCTGGCCTTCCTGAGCATTCGGCTGGGAACCACCGCCGCTCTGAGACGCACTCGGGGAGCTCTGCGCTTTGTCCTCGCCCCCCTCGCCCCCACCGCAGCCGGCCACACTGAGGGCCAGACCGACCACGGCGGTCAGTGCGACCACGCCCCTGAGGGCCTTCGTCGTGAACCGAATGCTCATGCCTGCGCTTCCTTCTCGCGTGTCATGCGTTGTCAGCCACCAAGTGGACGTCGAAGAGATCGTGCGGTTCCGGGAGCTGGGTCAGATGGTCGGGATCCAGCGTCCAGTCGCCACCCTCGCAGCTCAGTTGCGGCAGTGCGTCGTCCGCGGCGCCCTCGCCGAGGGGTTCGAATCCGCAGAGCGGCTCCACCACGGCGGTGGCGGTGGCCGTCGACCGCATGCTCTCCGTGCCCGGGATGATGCTGTCCCCGACCGGCTTGTTGGTCGTGGCCACGACGCCGTAGCGACGTGGTCCGTCCTCATGGCACTCCGCGGTCGCGTCGTTCTGGGCCGCCAGCTCATACGCGCGCCCGCACGGATCCGTCAGCGCCGGTGCCTCGCCGTCGAGGATGGCCTGCCACTTCGTCGGGTCGAGTACGTTTTCCACCCACTGGTCCGCCAATTGGTCCCGGAACTCCTGGGCTGCGGCGAGCGCCGCGGCGTCAGCCGCTGTCTGAGCACCGTTCCGGTTGGCTGCCGCCTGGCCGACCGCCAGGTAGGCGAACGCGAGGAAGAGCAGGCCCGCCACCACCGTGATGTAGATGGGGAAAGCCTGCCCTGAGTCGCCTCGCAGCCTCGTGCGGGTCAGCCGCCGGTGACTTCGGAGATCT
Organism: Streptomyces sp. bgisy159; assembly: GCF_057707805.1. NCBI lineage: Bacteria > Bacillati > Actinomycetota > Actinomycetes > Kitasatosporales > Streptomycetaceae > Streptomyces > Streptomyces sp. bgisy159. Next base: position 2,436 of record NZ_JBYIQX010000071.1, read on the forward strand.
TCGCGGTGATCGCGTCGTAGATCGACTGCCCGATGCTGGTCCCGGTGATGGCCAGCACGATCGCCACCACCACCGCGATGATCCCGAGATACTCCACCGCCGTCTGCCCCTGGTCCCCCCGGGTGGCTCGGGTGCGGAGTGTGGTGAGGGTGGTGCTGAGCCAGTTGGTCATGGGGGTCCCCTCCGCTGGTCATGGTGCCGGCGGGGGGAAGGTAGCCGGTCGGGGGGTGGGTGGGCGAGGGGCCGGGGGCCCAAAGTCGGGCCCAGCTTGGGCCCAGGTGGGAGGTCATCGGGCCTCCAGCCACTTGGCGGTCGCCTCGGCGCGGCTGGCGCTGTGGAGTTTGGCGAAGATGCGGTTGATGTGGTTCTTGACCGTCTTCTCGGCGATGAAGCAGGCGGCGGCGATCTCGTGGTTGTTCATGCCGGACGCGATGAGGTCCATGATCTCCGCCTCCCTCGCGCTGAGTCGGGCCCTCAGTGGATCCGGAGCACTCCCTGGCCCCCCGGGCTTCGACTGTGCCATAGGTAGTTGCGATCGCGAAAGCTGGTTGAAGGTAATTAGCCTTAATTTCTGGGGGTGTTCATGGCTGTTGTGTGCAGTTGCACTTGCGCCTGGTGCTTTTAGGTGGGTGAGCAGCGCGTCGGTTGCGGTCGGGGTCAGGTGGGGTCGGCCGCGTACGGTGTCGCGTACCGCCGTGAGGAGTTGGTCCGTCGTGAACTCGCCGTGCACCAGGTAGCCGCCCGCGCCCGCGCGCAGTGCCTCCTGGACGGTTTCGGCCTCCCCGCTGTACGTCAGCATCAGGACCGGCGCCATGTCCACCAGGTACGGAAGGGCGCTCAGGCCGTCCACCTCCGGCATACGGACGTCCAGGAGGACCACGTCGGGGCGGTGCACCGCCGTCACCTCGCATGCTTCGCGGCCGGTCGCCGCCTCCGCCACGACGGCGATGTCGTCGTGCGCGGTGAGGAGGGCTGCCAGGCCCGCGCGGACCACCGGGTTGTCGTCCGCGATCACGACCCGCAACGGCTGCGGCTGCGGCTGCGGCCAGGTCATGTCGTCGCTCCTGTCTTTCGGCCCCGGGCCGCCCGGTCTCTGCGCCGTTCGCGGTTTCGGTTCCGGTTCCGGGCCCGGTCGCGGCGGTCACCGTCACTGTCGTCGTTGCGGGAGCGATGTGGCAGGGGCAGGTCCAGGCGTACCTCCGTGCCTCGGCCGCCGCCGGCGGGTGCGGGCCCGAAGTCGATCGTCGCGCCCATCGTCGCCGCCCGTTCCGTCATGCCCAGCAGGCCGAAGCGTCCGCACTCGCGCAGTGCGTCGAGTGTCGTGTCCTGCGGCAGGCCCCGGCCGTCGTCACGCACGCGCAGGGTCAGCGTGTCGTCGTTGCGGAGGTTCACCCACACGTCCACCCGGGTACCGCCCGCGTGGCGGTAGGCGTTCTCCAGCGCCTCCTCCGTGATCGCCACGAGGTCGTGGGCCGTCGGGTGGGGCAGAGTCGGCGCCGCTGCCGGTCCGGGGGCGTGGTAGCTCGTCGTCATGCCCGTCCGGGCTTCGAAGGCGGCCACCGCGGCCGCCAGTTGCGGCAGTACAGGGGTCACGGACGCCGTCGTCTCCTCCGTCCGCAGGTCGGTCAGCAAGTCCCTCGACTCCGCCGCCGCCCTGCGGGCGGCACGTGCCACCAGGTCCGCCTGTTCGCGCAGTCGCTCCGGGTCGGCGTGGGGGGCGTTCGCGGTGTGGGCCAGCGCCTCGGCCGCCAGGGCCACGCCGTGCAGGGTCTTGGCCACCGAGTCGTGCATCTCACGGGCCAGGCGTGCTCGTTCGGCCTGGGTGGCCTCGGTGGCGGCCAGGCGGGCCCGCACCTTCGTCAGGGTCTCCGTCGCCTCGCCGAAGCGGAGCATCAAGCCGCGCAGGGTGGAGCCGACCGCCCCGGTGATGACGCAGAAGCCGGGCAGCAGCAGGCGTTCCGCCACGCTCGGGTGGGCCGTCTGGTCCAGGGTGGCATGGACCAGCAGCAGGATCAGCGACTGGAGCGAGGCGAAGCAGGCGGCGCCCCGCCAGCCGTAGACGATGCCTGCCAGCAGCGGGGTGCAGACGCTGACGTACGCCAGCGTGGTGTCGGGACCCGCCGAGATCAGGAGCAGGGAACCGATGAGGGTGTCCGCGGCGAGGAGGGACGGGTGGCGCAGGAGGAGGGGGCCGAGGCGTTCCCAGTCGCGGAACAGGGCGTACGAGGCCATGACCGTGACGACGACCGCGGCGCCCACCAGGCGCACGCCCAGTCCGGGCGCTGCGTTGAGCAGGGCCGACGGGGCGGCAAGCGCGATCATCGCCAGCCGGAAGCCGAAGACCTGCCGGCACATCGCCTGCAGGGCGTTCACCTGGAGGGACAGGGGGGCGGGCCGGGAGGCGAGAAGCGGGGCGGGCCGGGAGGCGAGAAGGGGAGCGCGCCGTGAAGCGCGAAGGGGAGCGAGAAAGGGGACGAGCCCAGGGTCGGGCAGAAGGGCGGGCTCAGAAGCGGTAACGGCCGCGGGCGCGGGAGCAGGCACCACCGCGGGAGCGGTCGCGGGCCCGTCGGGCTGTGATGCGGTGCTGCCCCACTGCCTGCCGGTCCCGGGCGGCGTGGCCGTGCTCCTGCCCCAGCGCCTGCCGGTCCCGGGCAGCGGCCCGGCCGCCCTGCGGCTCCACCCCTCACCGAGGCCCCGGGCCCGGCCCCGGCCCCAGCGCCGGATGCGGTTCCGGCCCAGGCGCCGAGCGATTGCGAGCATCTTCACCACCCCGTCCCCTGTTCTGCCCCCGTGTCCCCTGTTCTGCCCCCCGCGGTCGCGCCCGGCGTCCGTCCCATGGCCTTACCCCTACTCGCCCGTGATCGTGCCGAAGTCGGTGCCCGAGCCCAGCAGCAGGCCCGCGCCGAGCAGCAGCATGGTGGCCGGGACCATGAAGGTGGTGATGACCAGCGTGGCCCGGGGGACGGCCCGCGCGGCCTTGCGGCGGGCGTTCTGCGCGTCGGTGCGGCGCATGTCCTTGGCCAGGGCGACGAGCGTCTCGACGATGGGGGCGCCCAGTTCCTCGCCCTGCTGGAGGGCCGTGACGAACATGGCCACCTGCTCGGAGTCGTTGCGGCGCCGCAGCTCGGCGAAGGCCTGGCGGCGGCTCATACCGAGGTCCATCTGGCGCAGGGTGATGCGCAGTTCGTCCGCCCACGGGCCCTCGTAGTGGACGGCGACACGGTCGAGTGCCTGGCGGAAGCCGAGGCCGGCGCTGACCACCACCGCCAGGACGTCGAGGAAGTCCGGCAGGGTCCGCTCGATGACGTCCTTGCGGACCCGCATCGCGGACCAGATGCCGACCTCCGTCCACAGCGCGCCGAACGCCAGCATCAGCAGCGCCACCAACCACTGGCCCCGTAGCAGGAACACCAGGCCGCCGACGCCGCCGAGGGCGCCGTAGACGGCGCGGCGGGCCGCGTAGCGGTCGATGGTGAGGCCGCCCGGGTTGCCGGCGAGGTCGATCTTCCTGCGGTATCTGGCGACCTGCTTCGGGCCCATCAGGCGCAGTACGGCGGGTGCGTACCGCATGCCGAGCCGGTCGACGAGAGAGTCCACCGCGCCGGTGCGGGTGGCGCCGACCTCCAGGGCGAGCGCGAGGTCGGGGGGCAGTTTGGCGTCGGCCCGGTACATGCGGATGCCTGCGAAGACACCCCACACGCCGAGGCCCATGAGGAGGGCGAGGATCAGGCCCATCGGTCGTCCCTCCTCTCAGACGTCGATACGGGACATGCGGCGGATGAGGACGAAGCCGACGGCGTACAGCCCGAAGGCGGCGATCACCGCGGCCTGGCCGAGCGGTGAGCCCGTCATGCGTTCCAGGGCGCCGTCCTTCACGCCGTTCATGAGGAACAACGAGCCGAGGCCCAGTACCGGGACCGCGTACGAGGTCATGTTCACCTGGGAGAGCTGAGTGCGGATCTCGCGCCGGGTCTCCTTGCGTTCCTCCAGCGTCTCCGTCAGGTTGCGCAGGGCCGCCACGACCTGGCCGCCCGCGCGGTTCGACAGGACCAGCGTCGTGACCAGGACGACCAGTTCGCGGGAGGGGAGGCGGTCCGCCAGTTCGCCGAGTGCCTCGTCCATCGACCGGCCCACGGCCAACTGGTCCGCCACTTTGGACAGTTCCTCGCCGGCCGGGGCCTCCAGCTCCTCCGCCGCCATGCCGATCGCGGTGCGGAGGGCGAGGCCGGCGTGGGTGGCGTTGGCGAGGATGCGGGACAGTTCGGGGAGCTGGTTGATGAACCGCTCGATGCGTTTCTGGCGCTGCCAGGTGAGGAACTGCCACGCCGTCCACACACCCAGCAGTGCGGCGATCGGCCCGAAGAAGGGCGCCAGGGCCGCCTGCCCCACCAGCCACAGCCCGGCGACACCGGCCAGCAGGTACGCCGTGAACTCGCCCGGCGTCACGTCCAGGCCGGTCGCCGCCAGCTTGCGCTCCAGGGCCCGCCCGGCTCTCGTACGGCGGATTCGGCGGTCCAGGGCGCGGAAGCGGCGCGGGCGACCGGTGGGCGGGAGCCAGCCCGTGTGGTTCAGGCGGGCCACGAGGTCTGCCTGCTGGGCGCGGCCCGAGGCGTACGCCTGGACGCCCGCGACCACCAGGGCGCAGGCCAGGAGGGTGACTCCCGTGGTGAACGTGATCAGGTCCAGGTCCATGGGTCTGCTGCCTCTCTCCCTGCCCACCGGGGCGTGTGGGGGTGCCTGTGGTGCTGACTCCGGCGCTTGCGGGGGCGGCAGTCCACTACCGTGCCTCCCGCGTCGCGAGGTCGTCCGCCGTGCGCGCCACCCCGAACGCCTGCGGGACGGGCTGCCCGGCCATGTAGAGGCGTTCGGCGGTGCGGCGCGGCAGCGGGAAGCAGCGGAAGGCCCCGTGGATGCGGCCGTCGGCCGTCATCGGCTGTGCGTCGAAGCGGGCGATGGTGGCCAGCCGGTACGGGTCGCCGCCGTGGCTGTCGAGGAGCGCAATCTCCGTGACGCGGCGGGCGCCGTCCGCGAAGCGGGTGAGCTGGATGATGACGTCGACGGCGCTGTTGATCTGGTCGTGCAGGGCGATGAACGGGATCTCCACGTCCGACATGGAGGCGAGGGTCTGCAGGCGGGTGAGCGCGTCCTCGGCGCTGTTGGCGTGGACGGTGGCGAGGGAGCCGTCGTGGCCGGTGGACATGGCCTGGAGCATGTCGAGGGACTCGCCCCCGCGGACCTCGCCGACCACGATCCGGTCGGGGCGCATCCGCAGGGAGTTGCGGACCAGGTCGCGGATGGTGATGCGGCCCTTGCCCTCGACGTTCGGGGGGCGGGCCTCCAGCCGGATCACGTGCTGCTGCTGGAGCTGGAGTTCGGCGGAGTCCTCGATGGTGATGATGCGTTCGCCCTCCGGGATGAGTCCGGAGAGGGCGTTCAGCAGGGTGGTCTTGCCGGTGCCCGTCGCACCGGACACGATCACGTTGAACTTGGCCTGTACCAGGCCGGCCAGCAGGAACAGCATGTGCTCGTCGAGCGAGCCGAAGCCGACGAGTTCGTGGAGGGTGAAGGAGCGCGGGAAGCGGCGGATGGTGAGGATGGGGCCGGTCAGGGACAGCGGCGGGATGATGACGTTCACGCGCTCGCCGGACGGCAGCCGTGCGTCGACCATCGGGTTGGACTCGTCGACGCGGCGGTTGACGGTCGACACGATGCGTTCGATGGTCTGCATCAGCTGGTCCGTCGACGCGAAGCGCAGGGGCAGCTGCTCGACCCGGCCCGCACGTTCGACGAAGATCGTGTCGGGGCCGTTCACCATGATCTCGGTGATCGACGCGTCCTCCAGCAGCGGTTCCAGGATGCCGAGGCCGAGCGCCTCGTCGACGACGCGGCGGATCAGCTGGGCGCGCTCCGCGGTCGACAGCACCGGGCCCTCGCGGCTGATGATGTGCCCGAGGACGCGTTCCAGCCGTGCCCGGCGCTCGGCCGCCGCCAGCGCGCTCATCTCCGCGAGGTCGATCTCCTCCAGCAGTTTCGCCCGGTAGGTGGCGACCAGGTGACCGTCCTCGCCCCGGCTGCCGTTCTCCTCGGGGGAGGTGATGCGTGACCTCAGGCTCATGGCTCCGGTGACTCCTCGTGCATCGGGTCGTGCGTCCGGGCGTTCATCCGGTGGCTCCTCGTTCAGCGGTCGAGCGGCATGGTGGCGGACTTGCGGGCGGGGTCGAAGTCCCAGCCGGGCACGACCGAGGGGATCTGGACGGTCGCGGTGACGGTGACCTCGTCGCCGCCGTACGACTCGGCGCAGCTGACGCCGTCGGCGAGCCAGCCGCTGACCGCGGTCTCGCAGCCCTCCTGGGCGCTCCGGTCGAGCGACGCGGCGCGCGCGCCGGCCCGTGCGGCGGTGCCGGCCTGCTGGGCGGCGTAGGCGATCAGGCCGAGCTGGACGCCGGCCATCGCCACGAGGATTAGGACGGGCAGGAAGCCGAGGTATTCGAGGGCGGCCTGGCCCCGGTCGCGGCACCCGCCTGGCCGACGGCGTCGCCCGCCCCCGGCATAGGGTCCGGGCCGACCGCGCCCGCCGCCTCCCACAAGTGGTCCGGGCCGACCGCGCCCGCCGCCTCCCGCGAGTGGTCCGTGCCCGCTGTTGTACGGCATCTCAGCGCTTCGCCTCCTCCACGGCCCCCGCGTGGCCCTCGACCTCGAAGGGGAAGCCGATCGAGCCGGGGAAGAGGACCGGGACGCGGAGCGTGACCTCGGCGGTCACATAGCCCTCGCCGGAGCAGGTGACCCGGCCGGACCAGGCGTCGGGCAGCGCGGCCAGGCCCGCCGTCTCGCAGGCACCCTGGCGTTCGCCGGGGGAGGCGGCCGTGCCCGCCCGTACCGCCTCGTCGGCGGCGTTCCCGGCGAGCGTGAAGGTGTAGCCGACCAGCACGAACTGCCACACCAGTACCAGTGTGAGGATGATCAGCGGGGTCATGCCGAGGAACTCGACGGTGACCTGGCCCCGGTCGCCGCGCACACGCATTCCGATCACTCCTTACGCCTGCGGAAGCCGGTCGCACCCCTGCGGACGAGGGCGGTCTCGGGCGCCTTGACCAGCCCCAGCTCCCCGGCGAGCGCCCAGAGCGCCTGCCGTACCTGGCCCTTGGGGTCGAGGGTGTGCACGCGGCCGGAGTCGACGGCCGCGGCGAGTTCCTTGAAGTGGGCGGGGACGGTGGTCGCGGCGACGCCGGTGCCGGTGATCTTCTGGATGAGGGCGGGCTGGATCTCGGTGGCGCGGCTGTGACGGTTGACGACGACCGTGGTCTCCTCCGCCTTGCGGACCTGCAGCCGGTCCCACATGCGGACGGTGCGTTTGGCGCCGCGTACGGCGACCACGTCCGGGGTGGTGACCAGCAGGGCCCGGTCGGCCATCTCCACGGCGGCGGCGCCGGCCCCGCCGAGCTGGGCGCCGCAGTCGATGACGACGACGTCGTAGCGGGAGCGCAGGGCGCTCACGACCTGCCGGGCGGCCCGGTCTGTGACTTCTTCGCCGCGTTCGCCCTCGCCGGGGGCGAGGAGGAGGGCGACGCCGCTGTCGTGCCGGAAGACGGCCTCGGCGAGGACACGGGGGGTGATGTCGGTGATGGCCGCGAGGTCGACGACGGAGCGGCGGAACTGGACGTCGAGGTAGGAGGCGATGTCCCCGGTCTGCAGGTCCATGTCGACCAGGGCCGTCTCCTGCCCGGACGCCTGGGCGGCGAGGGCCAGTTGGACGGCGGTGAGGGTGGTGCCGACGCCGCCCTTGGCGCCGCTGACGGTGACGACGGTGCCGCCGGCGCCGGTGAACACCTCCGTGCCGTGACCGAGGTGGCGGCGTACGCCGGCCGACCACTGGGTCACGGCCTGGACGCGGCTGGCGAGTTGCTCGTAGTCGAGGGGCAGGGTGACCAGGCCGCGGGCGCCGGCGTCCATGGCGGCGGAGAACAGGCCGGGCGAGGCGTCCGTGGTCAGGAGGATGACACCGGCGGCCGGGAAGCGCAGGGCGACGTCGCGGACCAGTTCCAGCGCCGGGACCGGGCCGATGCGTTCGTGGACGACGACCACTTCGGGGAGTTCGTCGACCGACTCGGCGGCGAGGCGGGCGAGAGTGTCGACGAGCTGGGTGGAGTCGGTGACCGGGGGGACGGGTTCGGCTTCGGGGAGCTGGCTGAGCAGAGTGGTGAGCGAGCGGGCCGCGTCGGGGTCGCCGACGGCCGGCAGGATCCTCGTGGGCATGGCGGCCGCCTCTCACTTGTCCTTGGCGAGCTGGTAGGTGCGGTCCTGCTCCGGGACCGTGGTGTCGCCGCCCGGCGCCACGAGCGCGAGGCGGACGCGCTTGGCGAACGACTCGGCGTAGGTGATGCGCTGGGCGTCGAGCGTGGACAGCGCGAAGGTGATGGGGACGGCGTCGGTGGCCTGGCGGGCCCGGTCGTCGGCGTCGGGGCGCAGCGCGGTGATCCTGCCGACGTCGAGGACGCGGGCGTTGGTCACGATGATCTTGGATACGTCGGGGTCGCCGTCCCGGGCGCCTTCGAAGGTGGCGTAGACGTTGACGTCGGAGCCGGGGGTGATCTTGCCGGCGACTCCGGTGGCCGCGTCGATCATGATGGCGACCTCCTGCTCGCCGGGGCGCAGGGCGGGCTGGTCGACGACCATGTCGCGCTGGAGCAGGGAGCCTTCGTGCAGGGTGGTCACGGCGATCTTGCCGCGGATCTCGGCGAGGTCGCGCACCGCGTTCTCGGACAGCCAGCGCTCGGGCATCTCGATCTTCTCGAACTGGTCCCTGCTCAGCGCGGTGTACGGCTTGACCTCGGTCTTCAGCCGGTACGCGGTCACTTCGGGGCCGACCTTGGACTCCACGTCGTCTATGACGGAGAGCACGCCGGCGAACGCGCCGAGGGCGCACACCACCGACAGGAGCAGGAGGATCACGCCGCGGCGCTGACGGGAGTTCATGGACCTGTGCAACCTCGTTGGGGGTCGGGGCGAGCGGGGCCGGTGCGGGGGTGCGGGTCGGGCGGGTGGAGCGAGTGCAGCAGCTGGAGCGGGTGGTGCTGGTGGTGCGGGTGGTGCGGGTGGTGCGGGTGGTGCGGGTGGTGCGGGTGACCGAGGCCGGCCGGGCCGGGTCTGCGGGAGCCGGGGCGGACGCGGCCGGGGCGGGGCTCAGTCGCCCGCCGTCAGCGCGCGCACGGGGCGTGCGGGCGGGACGGCCCGCGCGGCACCGGGTCCTGCCTGGGGCCCGTGGGGCGCCCCGCCCTGGCTCCCGTAGGGCGCCTCGCCCCGGGGCCCGTACGGCGGACCGTACGGCGTCGCGGCCTGTTGCCCGTAAGGCACCGCGGGCTGTTGCCCGTGAGGCACCGCGGCCTGTTGCCCGCGGGCCACCCCGACCCGGGGTCCGTACGGCGACCCGTACGGCGTCGCGTGCGCAGGTCCCGCGTGTTGTCGTACGGATGCCTCGGCGGCGGGCGGCGTGGTCGCGGAGCAGAAGACGCAGCGGTCGCCGATGACGTCGAGGCCGCACCAGTGACAGGTGGTCTGTCTGACCGAGGTGACCAGTTGGTAGAGGACGGAGAGGTCGGGCAGATAGGCGCAGAACTCGACGAGCTTGCCGGTGCCCCACCAGACGGCGGACTCGGCGGGCGCGGCGACCTCCCGGAGCCCCTGGGGGCGCCAGGCCGGGGCGAGGGTGTCGGTGACCCACTCGGGTGGCAGCTGGCCCTTGCCGACCAGGAGCCAGGTGCCGAACTCCGGCCCGGGCAACGGGACCCCCGGTGCGGCCCGGATCAACTGCGGCTCCGGGTGGGCCAGTACGGCGAACTGGCTGCCCGGGAGCCAGGAGCGGGCGTGCGAGGCCAGTTTGACGGGGAGGCGGTCGAGGCGGGCGACGGAGCCGAGGAGCGCGCCGGCGTGGATGTAGTGGGTGAGCAGCCGGCCCGCGCAGGCGAGGACGCCGGGGCCGAGGTCGCAGGAGGCGAGCTGGCGCAGCTGGCGGGCCAGTACGGCGAGCCCGAGGGGCGGCAGGTCGGGCCGGAACAGGGCGACGCGGTCGCTCTCCAGCAGGGACCGCACGGCGTGCAGGCGCTGCTCCACGGCGGGTGGCACGGCGCGGGAGTAGACGACCACGACGTGGCCGTACTGTTCGATGAGGGTCTGGACGGCGGCCACGGACTGTTCCAGCGGCTGGCGGTCCAGGTCGGCGAGCACGGCGGCGGGCAGCGTCCGCTCGTCCTGCGGCGGCAGCGCCATGTCGACGCCGGTCACGGCAATGGCAGTTGGCACGCGCAGCTCCCCGATTCCCGCGGTCCGGCCCACCGGTGTTACTCCGGCGCACCGGGGTGACTTCATTGCGTGACTACCTCAGCACTGTATCCACGCCCCTGTGGCCGGAGAACAACTTTCGGTGACTAGGAAGGAACTGTCTTCGCGCCCCCTCACCCCAAGTGTGCACATACCAGGGCATGTTGCACCCCCTTGACAACTCAATTGGTCTGGACCAACTTGTTGTCATGTCCCCACACAACGGTTCGGCACGGACCAGCAGAACGACACGGTTCTGGTCGGCGGCGGTCACCGCCGCACTCACCCTCTCCCTGGCGGGCGCGGCTCAGGCGTCCGCCGCGGACCTCAACAACGCGAAGAACGCCGGCTTCGAGGCAGGTCTCACCGGCTGGACCTGCTCGGCGGGCAGCGGCACGACGGTGTCCTCCCCGGTGCACGGCGGCACGGCCGCGCTGAAGGCGACCCCGGCGGGGCAGGACAACGCCCGCTGCACCCAGACCGTCGCCGTCCGGCCCGACTCCACGTACACCCTGAGCGCCTGGGTGCAGGGCGGCTACACCTACCTGGGCGCCACCGGCACCGGGACCACCGACGTGTCCACCTGGACGCCCGACACCACGACGTGGAAGCAGCTGTCGACGACCTTCACCACCGGCGCGTCCACCACCTCGGTGACGGTGTACCTGCACGGCTGGTACGGGCAGGCGGCCTACCTCGCCGACGACGTCTCGGTCTACGGTCCCGACGGCGGCGGGGGCGGCGACCCCACCCCGACGATCCCCGGCGCGCCCAGCGGGGTCGCCGTCTCGGGCACCACGTCCTCGTCCGTCTCCCTGTCCTGGCCCGCCGTCTCCGGTGCGACCGGGTACGCCGTCTACCGCGACGGCACGAAGGTCACGGCGGTGACCGGCACCACGGCGACGGTGACCGGTCTCGCGTCCTCCACCTCGTACTCCTTCCAGGTCACGGCGGTGAACTCGGCCGGTGAGTCGCCGAAGTCTGCGCCGGTGACGGCGACGACGGCCGGCACCGGTGGCGGCGGAGGGGGGTCGCTGCCCAAGCACGCGGTGACCGGCTACTGGCAGAACTTCGACAACGGGGCCACCGTCCAGCGGCTCGCCGACGTGCAGTCCCAGTACGACATCATCGCGGTGGCCTTCGCGGACGCGACGACCACGCCGGGCGCGGTGACCTTCGCCCTGGACTCCGCCGGGCTCGGCGGCTACACCGTCGACCAGTTCAAGGCGGACGTCCGCGCCAAGCAGGCTGCCGGCAAGAAGGTGATCATCTCGGTGGGCGGTGAGCGCGGCACCGTGTCGGTCAACGACGCCACGTCCGCGGCGAACTTCGCGGACTCCGTCCACGCGCTGATGCAGACCTACGGCTTCGACGGCGTGGACATCGACCTGGAGAACGGCCTCGACGCGACCTACATGACGCAGGCGCTGCGCTCGCTCTCGCAGAAGGCGGGCCCCTCGCTGGTCATCACGATGGCTCCGCAGACCATCGACATGCAGTCGACGTCGGGCGGGTACTTCCGCACCGCCCTGAACATCAAGGACATCCTCACGGTCGTCAACACCCAGTACTACAACAGCGGTTCCATGCTGGGCTGCGACGGCAAGGTCTACAGCCAGGGCTCGGTCGACTTCCTCACCGCCCTCGCCTGCATCCAGCTGGAGGGCGGCCTCTCCCCCTCCCAGGTGGGCCTGGGCGTCCCCGCGTCGACCCGCGGCGCGGGCAGCGGCTACGTCTCCCCCACCGTCGTCAACAACGCCCTCGACTGCCTGACCCGAGCCACCAACTGCGGCACCTTCAAACCCTCCCGCACCTATCCCGGCCTCCGCGGCGCCATGACCTGGTCCACCAACTGGGACGCCACGGCGGGCAACACCTGGTCCAACACGGTGGGCCCCCACGTCCACGCCCTGCCGTAGACCGACCCGCACCGCGGACCCGCTCACCGGCGGGTCCGCGTTGCGATCGGCAATGTGCTGGTGTGATGATTCCGGGCATGGTTGATCAAGGGGGCGGTGGTCCGGAGGGGGCGATGCCCAGATCCGTTCTGGACGAGTACACCTGGGTGACCGGCCCCGCACGCCAGAAGACCACGTCAGCGCCTTCGGTGGACATGCCCGACCCGCCTTCCGACGCCGATACCGCGTCCGAGGACGGAAGCTACCGTCTTCGCCGCCGTCAAGCCGCTGCCTGCCTGGGCGAGTTCCGGCGTACGGCGGTCCTGTTGCCTCTGAGTGCCGACGGCGCCCCGTTGACGGCCGACTTCGGTGGCGTCCGATGGATCCTCGCTTTCTCGAACGAGGCCATGCTGGCCGGGTTCGCCGCATCGAGAGGCGAGGCATCCCGGGAGTGGGACTACGACCGGGTGCTCGGGGCTCGGCTGCTGGACGCGGTGATCCCCGCGATGCCGGTCCCGTACGGGGTGGCGCTGGACGCCGGGACGGACGGGGAGGGTCTGCTGTTCCCGCCGGTGAGCGGCATCGTGCCGGACTCGGCGGCGGTGGACAGTGATGTCGTCTCCGACGAGACGGACTGGAACGGGGGATCGCATACATGAGTGACGGCACTGGAATGGACCTGCAGGCACTGGGCCTGGGCCTGATCGCCCAAGGCATCACCGGAGCACTCGACGAACTCAGGGAGATCGGCTCGACCGGTGACGCGGCAACGGGCCGCGGCTTCTCCGATCTCGAGCTGACTGGCCTTGAGTTGGGCCACGGCGAGCTGACCTCAGCCCTGGCTTCGTTCTGCGAGCGCTGGGACTTCGGTGTCCGGAACCTGGTACACGAGGGCAGCGCCTTCGCAAAGGCCGTCGGGCTGTCGGCAGGAACGTTCTACGAATACGACCAGTACGTCGGAGGGACGCTCAAGGTCGCGGTGAACTCGGTGATCGGCAACCCGCACCTGTCGGAGGGCGAGGTGAGCAGGATGAGCTGGAGCGACATCGCCTCCCATCACGCGCTCGCCGGCACGGACTGGAGCGACAAGTCCTTCGAGGAATCGTGGGACAACAGCAAGGAGATCTGGCGGAGTACGGCCGACGATGTGAAGTCCTCCTCTCTCGACCCCGGCGACTCGCTCGACCCCCGGACCTGGCAAGGGAAGACCCCGACAGATGGGTGACTGGAACTGGAAGGGCGCTGTCGACGGCGTTCTGGGCAAGGGTGAAGAGCTCTACGAAGGCGGCAAGGAGCTCGTCGGTGAGGGCATCGACAAGGGCACGGACGTCGCCGGGGACGTCCTGGACTACGTCGGTGCGGAGGATCTCGCTGACAAGGTGGAGGACTTCGGCGACGGCCTCGCCTCCGCCCTCGGCGCGGCCCCGGGCGAGGAACAACTGGGCGACACCGAGGAAGCGAACGAGCTGGTCCACGGCAACCCGGCCCGCATCCGGGAGAGCGTCAAGCACCTCAAGGACTTCCACACCGCTTTCGGCAAGGTCGGCGAGGGCATGCGCAAGCTGGATTCCAGCCAGTGGAAGGGCGAGGCGGCCGACACCTTCCGTGAGAAGTTCGCCATGCATCCCACCAAGTGGCTGCACGCCGCGGACGCCTGCGAGGCGGCGGCCAAGGCACTCGACTCCTACGCAGACACCGTCGCGTGGGCGCAGGGCCAGGCGCAGGACGCCATCGGCCTCTACAGGAAAGGCAGGAAGGCGTCCGACGAAGCGGCGGATGCGTACAACGAGAAGGTCACCTCCTACAACGCCAAGGCGATGGCCGGCGAGGACCCGGGCCCCGAACCGGGCCCCTTCCAGGACCCGGGCAAGGCGGACGTCGGGCGGGCCTATGAGGTCCTCGAGGAAGCCCGGCGGCAGCGCAACGAGGCGGGCCGCACCGCGGCGGCCTCCGTACGCGCCGCCCTTCAGCACGCCCCGGCCGAGCCCTCGATCACGGAACGCCTCTTCATCAACGGGTCCGACCTCCTGGTGGGCCAGGGCACGGAGGTCACCCACCTGGTGGGCGGCGCGGTCAAGGGCACAGCCGGCCTGTTCAATTACGGCCGCAGCATGAGCATGGTCGACCCGTACAACCTCGCCCATCCGGCGGAGTACTTCGAGAACGTCAACATGACGCTCGCCGGTGTGACATCGACCGCCATGAACCCGGACCCCGTGGTGAAGGAGGTGTACGAGACCTTCAAGAAGGACCCGTCCGAGGGCGTCGGCCGACTGATCCCCGACCTAATCGGCAGCAAGGGCACGGGGCTGGCCCGGGGCGGGGTCAGGGCAACCGTACGGAAGAGCGCCGAGGAGGCGGTGCAGAGCGGGCTGCGCAGAGGGGGCCGAGATGTTGTCGAGAACAGCGCCGATGACGTCTCCCGCCCACCAGGTGCGAAGGTCTGTGTGAAGGATCCCGTTGATGTGGCGACAGGCCGCATGGTTCTCGCACAGGCCGACGTGGCTCTGCCCGGAAGCCTGCCCCTTGTGGTCAAGCGCTCTTTCGAGTCCTCGTACCGACTGGGTGGGTGGTTCGGTCCCACATGGTCCTCGACGCTTGACCAGCGGCTGGAGATCGACGCCCAAGGGGTCGTCTTCGTGGGCGAGGACGGTCTGGTCCTCAGCTACCCGCACCCGGCGCCCGGAGTCCCGACGCTGCCCACCCATGGCCCTCGATGGCCGCTCGATCGTACAGAAGACGGCTACACCCTCACCGACCCTCTTTCGGGCCAGGTGCGGGTTTTCTCCGATCGGGGAGACGCGCTTTGCCGTCTTGAGGAGATCGAGGACCGCAATGGGAACTGGATCGCCTTCGACTACGAGGCAGGCACCGACGCGCTCCGGTCGATCACGCACAGCGGCGGCTACCGGCTCTTGTTCACGACCGATGAGGGACGCATCACCGCCGTACGGCTGGCCGGGGCGGCCTCAGACGGCTCCGACATCGAACTGATGCGATACAGCTACTCCGGTGGACATCTCACGGAGGTCGTCAACTCCTCCGGCAGGCCGCTGCGTTTCGGCTACGACGGACACGGACGCATCGTGTCGTGGACCGACACCAACGGCAGCCACTTCACCTACGTCTACGACGACCAGGACCGCTGCACGGAACAGTCCGGCGCTGCCGGGCACCAGAGGTCGATGTTCACCTACGAGCCCATGGACCAGGCCCAGGGCCACGGGACCACCACCGTCACCGATTCCCTCGGCCACAGGAGCCGCTATCTCGTCAACGAACGTCTCCAGGTGATCGCCGAAACCGACCCGCTGGGGCAGACGGTCCAGTATCAGCGCGACCGCTACAACCGCCTGATGGCACAGACGGACACCCTCGGCAACACCACATCGTTCCGCTATGACGAGTCGGGGAATCTGCTCTCCGTGACGCGCCCGGACGGGCGCGCGGCGCATGCCGAGTACGACGAACACTGTCTTCCGACAAAGCTGGTCAGGACTGACGGCACCGTGGTGCGCCAGGCCTACGACGACCGGGGCAACCGGATCTCGGTGACCGACTCGGCGGGAAACACGGCTCACTTCGCGTACTCCGAGGCGGGGCACCTCGGCACACTCACCGACCCTCTGGGCAACACCACAACCGTCGTACGCGACCGTGCGGGCCTTCCCTTGACGATCAGGGACCCTCTGGGAGCTGTCACACGCTATGAACGCGATGCCTTCGGCCGTCCCGTCACCGTCACGGACCCCAGCGGCTCGATGACCCGTCTCGAGTGGACGGTGGAGGGCCGCCTCTCTCGGCGTACGCACCCCGATGGCACAACCGAATCCTGGACGTACGACGGAGAGGGCAACTGCACCCGGCACACAGACCCCTCGGGCGGCATCACCCGCTTCGAGTACACGCACTTCGACCTGCTCAGCGCCCGAACAGGTCCGGATGGAGTCCGATACACATTCGAGCACGACACAGAGCTCCGCCTGACCCGGGTGACCAATCCGCAAGGACTGACATGGTGCTACGAGTACGACCCGGCAGGACGCCTCGCCAGAGAAACGGACTTCGACGACCGCCCGCTCTCCTACACCTATGACGCCTCCGGTCACCTTGCCTCCCGCACGAACGCGCTGGGTCAGGTGGTGACCTTCGAACGCAACGAACTGGGACAGACGGTCCGCAAGGACGCCGACGGCAAGGTCACAACGTACGCCTACGACATGACCGATCAGCTAGCGCAGGCGACCGGGCCGGACGGTACGACGCTTGTGTCGCTACGCGACCGATTCGGACGGCTGCGGTCGGAGACAGTCGATGGACGGACCCTGGCGTACACCTACGACGAGTGGGGACGTCAGACGGGCCGCACCACTCCGACGGGGGCGACGACCACGTGGTCGTACGACGCGGCAGGGCGTCCCGCTGGAATGGTTGTCTCGGGTCGATCGGTCGCCTTCTCCTACGACGAGGCGGGGCGTGAGCGCACCCGTCGAGTCGGTGACACGGTCACCCTGGAGCACGTCTTCGACGAACTGGGCCGTATGACCGACCAGTCCGTGATCGGTGCAGCGGGCCGCAGAGTCCAGCATCGCGCCTACAGTTACCGTGCTGACGGCAATCTGATCGGCGTCGACGATCAGCTGGGCGGCTCTCGCCGCTTCGACCTGGACGCGACGGGCCGGGTCACGGCGGTCCGTGCGGCGGACTGGTCGGAGACGTACGCCTACGACGCGGCGGGCAACCAGACACAGGCGGACTGGCCTGCGGACCACCCGGGCAGGGAGGCCACAGGCACCCGTACGTACGCAGGGAGCCGCATCAAACGGGCCGGTGGTGTCCGCTACGAACACGACGAACTCGGCCGCATCGTCCTGCGCCAGAAGACCCGCCTGTCCCGCAAGCCGGAGACCTGGCGTTACGAGTGGGACGTCGAAGACCGCCTGACGTCGGTGACGACTCCGGACGGCACGCGCTGGCGTTACACCTACGACCCTTTGGGGCGCCGCACGGCGAAAACCCGTGCCGCGGCGGACGGCGGCGACTCGGTCGTCGAGCGCGTCGTCTTCACCTGGGACGGCACGACGCTGTGCGAACAGACCACGGTCTCCGACGACCTGCCGAACCCAGTCACCCTGACTTGGGACCACCAAGGTCTGCGCCCCCTCACCCAGACGGAACGCATTACCGCCGCCGATGCATCTCAGCAGGAAATCGACTCCCGTTTCTTCTCCATCGTCACCGACCTCGTAGGAACTCCCAGTGAACTCCTGGACGAGCAGGGCGAGATCGCCTGGCGCAGTCGCTCGACGCTGTGGGGCACGACTGCCTGGACGGCCAGCAGTACTACGTACATACCCCTGCGGTTCCCGGGCCAGTACTACGATCCGGAAACAGGGTTCCATTACAATTACTTCCGCCACTATGACCCTGAAACGGCGAGGTATCTCACGCCGGACCCGCTCGGGCTCGCCCCTGCACCCAACCCATCGGTTTACGTTCCGAACCCTCATGAGACAGTCGATCCGTTCGGCTTGTCCCCCTGCCCCGAACATCTTTTCCGGGGAACGACTCGCGGATTCGTTGGCAGCCCGGGTGTGCAGCGACACGGAATCACGCCCACGTCGTCGGATCCCGGCGTAGCAGCGGTATTCGCAACGCATGTCGAGACGTTCGGAGAAGCGGTCGTGGAAATCTATCCCCGTAGGGCGTTGGACGGCATCCCCGTACATGAAGGGTATATTGCGCGCGAAATGGAATGGCCGATTGAGCTCAGCCCATCCGAACTATCATCCCGAGCTTCAGCACGGATACCGGCCACGATCGCGAGAGACATACTTTCAGAATTCGACATACACATCCCGAGGCGCGTCACCAAGGGTGATATAGATCCGCTGCTTGAATATGAGGTACCGAAACTCTCACCAGAACAGATCGCACGATTCGTCGAGGAGGCTCACCGGCGTGACTGAGGGTACAAAGCTAAGCGTCTTGGACGTTCTTCCGAACATCGCCGAGAGGACGACGGTGTGTGTCGTTCGCTGCCTCCAAGGAACTGCAAGGCTGGGAATGAGGTTCGTCGTTGAGCCATCAGGCGGGGAGAAGAGGGGCTCCGCTCCCCTCACACTGACGAACATCAAATGGTACGGCAAAGATGTCGAACAATTGGACACAGTCCATTCCGCTAAAGTCACCCTACAGGGAGAAGATGCCAAAAATCTGACGCCAGGGATTCTACTGACAACGCTCCATGAGACCATCTGAGAGATGCGAACGGAGTAGCTTCCTGCCCGCCGGTTGAACTCGGCGAGTTCGATAGACGGATGGCAGGAAGGCGTCGATCAGCTGTGGCTGCCTTGGGCGCCCACTCGCCCGCTCAGGCCTCAGCGTTGGCGACGCCGCTTTCGGCGACCGCAACGGTCGGGACAGACAGCTCGGCCCTCGAGGCCGAGCCGCACGCAGTCCTTGAGCTGATGTCGACCGGCCACGTCACTCTTGGACACGTCGCTGGATTGAATGCATACCGCCGGAGGAACTTTTTCCGAACTCCGCTCATAGGTGGCCGACTTACTCAAAGGGTGAATGGCACAGGCAGTTCGGTGGCGACTTCCGCTGAGGCAGGACGAAGGAAGCCTGTTGACGTGCTTCATGAGATCGAAGACACCGACCACGAAACGGAACCGTGTCTCCCGGCAGCCACAAACAGGGCCGGTGCCCCAGCTGGGTTGACCCCTCCGTGATGAGGGAACGAAGTGCATCCGCCTCGGCACCCACGTA
>NZ_JBYIQX010000072.1:0-20709 GCF_057707805.1 Streptomyces sp. bgisy159
CCCCCCCCCCCCCCCCCCCCCCCCTCCCCCCCCCCCCTCCTCCCCCCCCCCCCCCCCCCCCCCCCCCTACGTCGTGGTGACTTCCTCCATCAGCCGCGCCGCGCCTGCCTCAACTCCCGCCACCGCTGGGGCGGGTCGACCGCCGGTACGCGTGCAAGGTGACGTGCTCGGGCTCGCCGGGCCGGGCGGGGGCGGGGGCGGCGGCGCGTTCGGTGACGGCCTGCGCCGGGTGCAGCCCGGTGAGGCAGCGCTGGGCCAGCTTCTGGTACTGGGCCGTCCCGTTGCCCTTCCAGGCGATCTCGTCGGCGGTCAGCTCGCGCACCACCTTGGCCGGGCTGCCGGCGACCAGGTGCCGCTCCGGCACCTGGAAGCGGGATTTGACGAAGCTGCCGGCGCCGACGAAGGCCTGCTCCCCCACGACGACCCCGTCCATCAGCACGGACTTCATGCCGATCAGGCTGTCCCGGCCCACCCGGCAGCCGTGCAGCACACTCCCGTGGCCGACGTGCCCGTCCTCCTCCACGACCGTGTCGGCGCCGGGGAAGCAGTGCAGGACACAGCCGTCCTGGACGTTGGAGCCCGCCCGGAGCGCGATGTGCCCGAAGTCGCCCCGCAGGCTGGCGAGGGGACCGACATAGCACCCGGGTCCGATGTCAACCGATCCGATCAGTACGGCGTCGGGGTGCACGAACGCCGTGGGATGCACGACGGGGACGTTCCCTTCGAAGGAGTAGATCCTTGCCATGTGTCTCTCACCGTTCGTCGATGGTCGTCGGGCCGGTCAGGTCGCCGCGGGCGCCGCGGGCGCCGCGGGCGCGGCCGGGTTTCGGGCCGGTGCCGCGGCCGGGCGCAGGGAGCCGAGGGGGTCGTGCCCGTGGATCCAGGCGAGGTCGTCGGGCAGGCCGGCCAGGCGGGCGTTGCGGGCCTCGGCCTCCGGCCCGTCGGGCAGTTGGAAGCAGCCGGCGTTCTTGCGGGAGCCTGCCTGCAGCAGCCGGGTGCGCGGTCGGCGAAGGCGCTCGTAGGCGCGCAGGGCCGAGGGCACACCACCGGCGTCCGTCCCCGCCAGGAGGTGGGCGAGGACCACCGCGTCCTCCAGGGCCTGGTTGGCTCCCTGTCCGTGGTGCGGCAGCATCGCGTGCGCGGCGTCGCCCAGCAGCGTCGCGTGGCCGGAGCTCCAGACGCGCTGCGGTTCCCGGTCGTACAGCGCCCAGCGGCCCGGGCGTTCGCAGGCTCCGAGGACCCCGGTGACGAACGGGTGCCAGCCGTCGAAGGCGGCCAGCAGTTCCGCGGCGTCGCCCTCCGTGGACCAGGACTCGACGGTCCAGGTGCGGTCGGGCACGACCGCCAGGAAGTTCAGCGCGCTGCCGTCGGCCACCGGGTAGGCGATGAAGTGCCGGCCCGGTCCGAGCCACAGCCACAGGACCGGCTCGGCGAGTTCGGGAAGGTGCCGCAGCCGGTCCATGGGGACCAGGGCGCGGTACCCGCTGGTCCCCGAGAACACCGCCTCGTCGGGACCGAAGAGGCTGTGGCGGACCGCGGAGTGGATGCCGTCCGCCCCGACGACCGCGTCGGCCTCCGCCTCGCTGCCGTCCTGGAAGCGGATCACCGCGCCGCCGGCCGTCTCCTCCACACCGGTGCAGCGCGCGCCGAGGCGGACGTGGTCCGTGCCCAGTTCGGCGAGCAGGGCCTGCTGGACGGCCGCCCGTTCCACGGTCCAGAAGGGGGCGCCGAAGCGTTCCTCGTACATGCCGGTGAAGCGGTGCGACACCATGGACCGGCCGGTGCGCCAGTGCCGGAAGTCGGCGCGTACGGGCTGGGCGGCCGCTGCGGCCAGCCGCTCGGCGACGCCCAGTTCCCGCAGTGCCCGGTGTCCGTTCGCGCCGATGGCGATCCCCGCTCCCAGGTGGGCCAGTTGCCGCGCCTGTTCGTGGACGACCACCTCGACGCCCTGCCGCCGCAGTCCGAGCGCGACGGCCAGGCCGCCGATACCGCCGCCCACCACGGCCACGTACGGGCGTTTCCCGGCCATGGCGTCTCCTCTCCTGTTCGCTGCTGGGGGTCGCCGGCGTGTGCTCACGTCGCCGGTGCGACCTCGGTGAAGGTGCCGCGGTGGAAGACCAGGGGCTCGTGGTCGCGGCCGACGGCGCCCAGGACCCGTCCGACGACGAGGACGTGGTCGCCGAGCGTCTGGGTGAGGTGCAGGGCGCATTCGAGCGTTCCGGGCCCGTCCGGCAGGACCAGGCAGCCGGTGTGCGGCCCGACGGCCCAGTCGGCGGCCTGCTCCACCGGCGGGCGCTGCGCCGCGGGCGTGGTGAGGACGCCGACCAGGGAGCGCGCCCGGTGGCCGAGGAACGACACGGCCCACTGGCCGGACGTCCGCACGCGCCGCAGGAAGGTCGAGTCGTCGCGCAGGTACATCGACACGAGCGGCGGGTCGAGGGAGACCGAGGTGAACGAGTTCACCGCGATGGCGTCGTGGCGTACTCCGGAGCGGGTCTCGAAGCGGGTGGACACCGCGCACACACCGGTCACGAACTGTCCGAGAACGCGCCTGAGATGGGCCTTGTCCGGCAGGACAGGGACCCCGGGCGGGGCGGCGGGTCCGCCCCGGGCGGGGGTACGGCTGGTCACCGCGCGGCCTCGACGGGGGCGGTCGCCCCGGTGTCGGGTGTGCCGGCGCCGACGACGGTGGTGTCCTCGGGGTTGATGAGGTCCGGGACCTTCCAGCCGTTCTCGTCGTACTCCGACAGGCACTGGTCGACGAGCTGCTTGTAGTCGTCGAACTTGCCGGAGGCCTGCTGGGCGTGGAGGGCCTCGAAGCGGATCTGCTCGTGGTTGCCGGCGTAGTTCATCTCGTACAGCTCCCAGCGGGCCCCGAACTCGGTGCCGACCGCGTCCCAGGCCAGCTTCATCAGCTTCACGCGGTCGATCGCCTCCACGCCCAGCCCGCGGACGTACTTGTCCAGGTAGGGCCGGACCTCGGGGTTCGACCAGTCGGCGGCGTGGGAGTTGTTGTAGATCAGCGCGCTGCCCAGGTCCCGCAGGAAGATCTCGCGCACCTTCGGGAAGACCGACGAGGACAGGACGCGGAAGGCCAGCGCGGTCTCGCCGTTGGGGGTGACGGTGCCGTCGGGCCACTTGGTGGGGTTCTCGGCCATGGAGTCGACCAGGGCCCAGAACATGTTGCGGTAGGCGAGGACCTCACCGAGCCGGCTCTGCACGCCGCGGAACTCCGAGGTGCCCGTGGTCTCCAGGCACTTGGCGAGAAGACCGGTCAGGAAGTCCATCTTCACGGCGAAGCGGACGCAGGCGTGGAACATGGCGCGGTAGAAGAAGCCGGACCCGTAGAAGAAGTTGTTCGCCTTGTCCACGTCGTAGCAGAAGACGTTCTCCCACGGGATCAGCACCTCGTCGAAGACGAGGATGCCGTCGTTCTCGTCCAGGCGGCTGCTGAGCGGCTGGTCGAAGGGGCTGCTGACGGTGGCCGAGGCGAACTCGTACGACGGCCGGGAGATGATCTTCAGGCCGGGGCTGTCGGTCGGCACGATGAAGTACGCGGAGAACTCCTTGGCGCCCTTCGGGATGACTCCGTAGCTGCCGATGAAGATGTGCTGCGTGAGCGCCGCGCCGGTGCCGACCACCTTGGCGCCGGACACCACGAGGCCGGCGTCGGTCTCCCGGTCCACCGTCAGCATCACGTCCTTGAGCTCGGTCAGCCCCCGGTTGCGGTCGATCGGCGGGTTGACGATGCCGTGGCCGATGAACAGCACGTTCTCCTGCGCCTTGCGGTACCACGCGGACGCGTTGTCCTCGAACGGCGCGTAGTGCTCCTTGTTCGACCCAAGGGTGGACAGGAACGCGGCCTTGAAGTCCGGCGTGCGGCCCAGCCAGCCGTACGTCATGCGCGCCCACTCCGTCATGGCCCGTGCGGCGGCGCGCAGGTCGCCGGAGGTGTACGGGGCCTTGAAGTAGGGGTGCGTGAAACCGCCGTTCCCGGTGTCGGTGGGGACGACCAGCCTGCTGTTGCGCTCGGGATCGTGGAGCGCGTCGAAGAGCCGGGCGACCATGCGGGAGTTGTTGCGGAAGGCCGCGTGGCTCGTGACGTCCCGCACCTTCTCGCCGTAGATCCTCACGTCCCGGCCGTCCCGGAGGCTCTCGAGGTACTCGTCCCCGGTCTGCGGGCGGGACACGGACCCGGACGGGCTGGCGGTGCTGCTCATGCGGAATCACCTTTCGAGCCGGTGGCGTGGAGAAGTGCGGCGGCGGACCGCGCCCGCCGCCGAGTGCCGACGGCGGTGTGCGCCTGCCGAAATGCTCCAGGAGTGCGACCGGCCCCGACAGTCGGCCGCTGGGGCTAGTACGCGGGTAGTAGATCCGCCCTTCTAGCCACAACGACCCACTGCCGGCGCCCGGTGGACGCGTGACAGGCTGCGCCCACCGCAAGCCCGTGCCGTGCCCTCGGAACAGAAGGCGTTGAGGTTTTCAGCGTGGAATCACTGGAGAAGGACGAGAATGCACTGTCCGAGCCCGCTGCCGAAGCGTGGCGGGCGCTGCCCGCGGCGCAACAGCCCGACTGGCCCGATCCGGCGGCTCTGCGGACGACCTTGTCGGCCCTGTCCACCGCGCCTCCCCTGGTGTTCGGCAGGGAGTGCGACACCCTGCTCGACCGTCTCGGAGAGGTGGCCCTGGGCCAGGCGTTCCTGCTGCAGGGCGGCGACTGCGCGGAGACCCTGGACTCGGTGAGCGCGGAGTCGGTCCGCAACAAGCTGGAGGTCCTTCTCCAGATGGCCGCCGTTCTGACGTACGCGGCCGGTGTCCCGGTGGTGAAGGTCGGCCGGATCGCCGGCCAGTACGCCAAGCCCCGTTCGCAGCCCACCGAGACCCGCGACGGAGTGACGCTGCCCTCGTACCGGGGCGACGCCGTCAACGGGCTGGAGTTCACGGCCGAGGCCCGCACCCCCGACCCGGCCCGGCTGGAGCGCGTCTACCACGCGTCCGCCGCGACGCTCAACCTGCTGCGCGCCTTCACCGCCGGCGGGCACGCGGACCTGCACCGGGTGCACGAGTGGAACCGTGACTTCGTGGCCCTGTCCGCCGCGGAACGCCGCTACGAGCGGCTGGCGGACGAGATCGACGCGGCGCTCGCGTTCATCCGGGCCTGCGGCATGAGCACCTCGACCCTGCGCACCACGGAGGTGTTCGCCAGCCACGAGGCGCTGCTCCTCGACTACGAGTCCACCCTGGTGCGCACGGATCCCGACACGGGGCGGCGGTACGCGCTGTCCGGACACCTGCTGTGGATCGGCGAGCGCACCCGCCAACTCGACGGCGCGCACGTCGCGTTCGCCGCCGGCGTCAGTAATCCCCTCGGCGTCAAGCTGGGGCCCGACGCCGCCGTCGACGACGTGCTGTCCCTGGTGGACCGGCTGGACCCGCGGCGCACCCCGGGCCGGCTGACGTTCATCGCGCGGATGGGGCGGGGCCGGGTGCGCGACCGGCTGCCTGCGCTGGTGGAGGCGGTGCGCTCGGAGGGCGCCCGGGTGGTGTGGGTGTGCGACCCGATGCACGGCAACACCTTCACCGCGCCGAGCGGCCACAAGAGCCGGCGTTTCGAGGACGTCCTGGACGAGATCACGGGCTTCTTCGAGGTGCACCGGGCGCTGGGCACGCATCCCGGCGGGGTGCACGTGGAGCTCACCGGCGAGGACGTCACCGAGTGCGTGGGAGGGAGCAACGCGGTCCTCTCCGGTGATCTGCACCTGCGGTACGAGACGGCGTGCGACCCGCGCCTCAACCGGGGGCAGTCGATGGACCTGGCGTTCCGGGTCGCCGAGTGGTTCAGCGCGGAGAAGCGCCGCCTCGGCCGCCCCCGCGCCGAGCCCGTCCCCGTCCGTGCCGCGAGCGTGCCGGTGTACGCGGCGTCCCTCGGCTGACTCCCCGGCCCGGCCGCTGCCGGGCCCCGAGACGCCCGAGCCCCTGAGACATCCGAGACACCCGAGACGAAGGAGCACTCACCGTGCGGCACTTCGAGCACTTCCGCGTCGGCGGCACCCATGAGCTGGGGGCCACGCGGCTCACGAGCGAGGACATCATGGACTACGCGCGCGCCTGGGACCCGATGCCCTTCCACCTGGATCCCGAGGCTGCGGCCCGCTCCCCCTTCGGCGGCCTGGTGGCCAGCGGCTGGCACACCGGTGCCGTGGTCATGGGGCAGTTCGTCCGCGCGCTGCTCGTGGACTCCGCCTGCCAGGGCTCCTACGGCATGGACGAGGTCCGGTTCCTGCGCCCGGTGCGCCCCGGTGACGAGCTGCGCGGACGGGCCACCGTGGAGGAGGCCGCGCCCCATCCCCGGCGCCCGGACACGGGCACGGTCCGTTTCGTCGTCGAGGCGGACAACCAGCGGGGCGAGCCGGTGTACCGGATGCGGACGCGGCTGCTGTTCGGCCGCGCGGAGTCCAGTGGCACCCGGCACGAGGTCGCGGGCGCACACCGCTGACGCGCCGCACGCCCATGCCCTCCCTCTGCCCCCGACTCCCGTTTCCCCTCGGACCTCCCCCGATCCGGGGGGAGACGGGGCACAAGTCCTCACCGCACAGGCGGATTCCCACCCTTTGACCATACGCACCGTTGCGTCTAGTCTAAATGCGTCGATCTTCCCGGCCGGTCCTCGCCGACCGTGCCGGGACGGGCCCCGCGGCGCGACGAGGAGGACTCGCCATCAACGCCCCACACGACAACCGGCAGTCGGCCGACGCGCCCGCGGCGCGCCCCAGGAGTGGTCCGCGGCGCAGCGAGGCCGCCCGGGTCGCGGTCCTGCGGGCCGCCGACGACCTGCTGATGGACGTCGGCTTCCACGCGATGACGGTGAGCGCGATCGCCGAACGAGCGGGAGTGGCCAAGCAGACCATCTACCGGTGGTGGCGGTCGAAGGTGGCCATCCTCCTCGACGTCCTGGAGGAGGACCTGCACGACAAGGCGTCCTGGCCGGAGCTACCGGACTCCGCGCAGGCCGCCCTGGAGCAGCATGCGACGCACCTGAGCCGGGTCTTCACCCAGTCCCCCACCGGCCACGTCCTGTTCGTGCTCATCGGCCACGCCCTGCACGACCCGACGACCGCCGAGGTCCTGCGCGACCAGGTGCTGGACCGGCAGCGGCAGTACGACCGTGCCCGCGTCCGGCAGGCCCTGGCCTCCCTCCCCCGCGCCGCGGTGAGCCGGAACGAGACGGACCAGCTCCTCGACCTGCTCGTCGGTCCCGCCTTCCACCGGGCCTTCACGACGGGCCAGCCGCTGGACCCGCGGTTCGTCGAGCGCCTGACCGCCACCGTCCTGGCCCGCCGACCCGAGGTCTCGTCGGCCGCCCCCTCCCTCTGAAGGACTGTTCCCCATGTTCCGCACCCGTCGCGCCCGCTACACCGCCACAGTGGAAGCGGTCTCCCTGATCGCCCCGCGCATGGCCCGCATCACCCTGGGAGGGCCCGGCATGTCCGCCTTCCACTGCGACGAACCGACGCAGTGGGTGAAGCTGTTCGTGACCGATCCCCTCGACGGTCGGACGGCCGGCCGCGCCTACACGGTGCGCCACCACTCCCCCGCCGGACCCCGCGTCGACATCGACGTGGTGCTGCACGGCAACGGTCCGGCCGCGCGCTGGGCCGAGACCGCCCGCAAGGGCGAGGAGGTCTCCTTCGGCGGCCCCAAGGGGTCCTTCCGCCCCGCTCCCGACACCGGCTTCTACCTCCTGGCGGGCGACGAGAGCGCCCAGCCCGCGGTCCTCACCATCGCCGAGAACCTGCCACCCGGCATGCGGGGCGCCGTCTACCTGGAGGTGGCGGGCCCCGAGGCGGAGATCGCGGTGAGCCTCCCGGCCGGCCTGGACCTCGTGTGGGTGCACCGGGGCGCGGGCCGGGCCAAGGGCGAGGCACTGCGCGACGCCGTCCTCGAGGCCGCCGTGCCGCCCGAGCGCGTCGCCGCGTGGGCCGCGGGGGAGTCCGGCGCCGTCAGGGACATCCGCCGCCACTTCACGGAAACCCTCGGCCTGGACCGCGGGCGCGCCTACGCGAAGGGCTACTGGAAGCGGGACGAGGCGGACCACCGCGATCCCCTGGCCTCGGACTAACAACGCTTCGTCAGGTCCGGTCTTGCCGTCGGTTCGGGCGCCGATGCGTCAGGCGTCGGCCAGGAGGGGGTCGTACGGGGTGCCCGGGCGACGCCCTGACATGAAGGAGAGGAAGTCGCCCACGAAGGCGCTGCGGCCGTAGGTTCCGTGGGTCGTGGTCAGGTCGCGGTGGAAGGCGGTACGGAAGAGCGCCCGGTACTCGTCCGCGTCGACGGTTCCGTTGCCGTCCTTGTCGGTGGCGTCGAAGAGGACCTCGGCGACGCGGATGAGCGCGGGGCCCGCGAGGGAAGCGACGGCACTGCCGTACTCGTCGGCGCTGACGCGACCGTCACCGTCCGTGTCGAGGGCGGCCTGGAGTTCGCGCCACCAGGCGGCGAAGGCGTCGTAGAGCCGAGTCTCCTCGGGTTCGTCCAGATCGAGTCGGGTGGCCAGCTCGCGTGCCATGGCGGCGAGGTCGGGCCAGTCGAGGTAGCCGTCCCCGGTCTGGTCCAACACCTTGCGGAAGAACTCCGCAGCCGAACGCCGACTGCCTCCCGGGTCCGCCGAAGGTGCCGCATCCGCGTCGGGGGGAAGGTCCTCACTCAGCGGCGTGAGCAGCCGGAGGAGAGCCGATGCGCGCTTCATACGGGAACCAAGAGCGGTCATGGCCCGGGCGCGGGGGTCGTCGCCGCCGGGTGAGAGGGAGAGCGTCTCGATGATGCTCTCGGCGTTGAGCCAGCCCTGTGGCAGGAAGCGGGCCAGTCCGGCGGTGAGATAGGCGCCCTGCATGAGGAGCGCCGCGCCGGGCACCTCCGGCAGCCCGGCCCGGCGCCGGTACGGCTCGGGAAGCGACGCGACGGTGATCGCGCCGAGGAGCGGACCGACGACTGCCCGGCCGGCCGCCCACAGCGTCGGCGCGCCGTCGAACAGCGCCGGAGCGGGCAGGTGATCGAAGAGCCGGTAGAGGATGACGCGGGCCGCCTCGGTGTTCTCCAACTGGTTCTCGACGACGCCGTCGAAGTACCGCCAGAAGTCGTTCAGGTCCTCGGGAAGCTCGGCGGCGTCGCCGTCGAGCGCGGCGAGGAACGTGCGGTACTCGGCGTACATCCGCTCCATCGTGTCCTGGTCGAGCGGCTGGCCGCTCAGCCGGCACATCGTGACCGCGCTCTCGAAGAGGGTGGCGACCACCCAGGCCCGGGTCGCCCGGTCCATCGCGTCGTAGGCGCGGCCGCGGGAATCGGAACCGCTCATCCGGGCGTGCAATCGGTTGAGCCGCGCTGCTTCGCGTTGGCGCACCACCGGGTCGGTGCCGAACATGCGGCGCATGCTGAAGAAGGTGTTGCGCAGCCGGCGCCAGGGATGGGCCACGAAGGTGGAGTTGTCTACGAGGGCAGCGCCGATCTGCGGGTGAGCGGCTTCCAGCACCGTCGCGCGGATCAGGGCCAGCGCCCAGCGCGGGTCGTCGAAGAAGGCGCCGAACTGTGAATCCGGGCCGAACAGGGGAGTCCGGTCGGCCGCATCCGTGGTGACGGTCGTCATGAGGGGTCTCCGTGGGTCCGGGGCGGCACGCCGCCGAAGCGGCGGTCGCGGCGCCGGTAGGTCTGCAGGCAGGCTCGGAAGTCGGGGGCGCGGAAGTCCGGCCAGAGCACCTCGGGGAAGACCCACTCGGCGTAGGCGACGTGCCAGAGCATGAAATTGGAGATGCGCTGCTCGCCGGAGGTGCGGATGACCAGGTCCACATCGGGGGTGTCGGGGAACGGCAGGTGCTCCGCGAAGAGCCGCTCGGTCACCTCGTCGGCGGGCGTCCCGGCGCGGATCAGCGACTTCGCGGCCTCGACGATGTCCCGACGCCCCCCGTGGTCGAAGGCGACGGTCAGCGTCATCCCCCGGTTCTCGGCGGTCAACGTCGTCAGATCCTCGAAGTCCCGGGCCAGCGCGCGCGGAATACGCGGATCGGCGACCCCGAGGAAGCGGCAGCGGACGCCACGGGCCAGCAGCAACGGCGCGTGCTTGCGCACGACCCGGCGCACCAGACGCATCAGGAACTCGACCTCGGGCCCAGGACGCTTCCAGTTCTCGGTGGAGAAGGCATACAGGCTGAGCCACTGGACACCGGCGGCACGGGCTGCCTCGATGATGTCGATGACGGTGGTCTCAGCAGCCCGGTGCCCGTCCGTGCGAGGGAGCGAACGTCGCTGCGCCCAGCGGCCGTTGCCGTCCATCACACAGGCCACATGACGCGGCAGCGCACGCACCGGCCGACCGTCCTGCCGCTCCCCGTCGAGCCCACGGCCGCCGCCCTCCCGCTCCTCCTCCGCCACGCGTTCCCGGGGGACGACGTGGTCCCGCATGCCCGGCCCCGTCTCACCCGGAGCGGCGGAATCGGCCGCACGGTCGTCGGTCACGCCCACCCCCTCACCTCCCCGCCGCGCTCACGCATGCACGGCCCGGGCCTCCTCTGCCAGAGTCTGGCAGCGGGGCAGGGACCGGACCGGCCGTATGACGGCTTGTCACCCGTGAGGCGTACGTTCGGATCTGCGGCTCGTCGTCACCCGGCTGATGCCCCCGCAGGGCGCGACGCCGCTCTCTCCGCGGTTGCCGGGGCGGCCGAGCCGGCGGCCGCCGGCGCTTGACGGCGTTCAAGGCGAGGCC
Source organism: Streptomyces sp. bgisy159 (assembly GCF_057707805.1). Lineage (NCBI taxonomy): Bacteria > Bacillati > Actinomycetota > Actinomycetes > Kitasatosporales > Streptomycetaceae > Streptomyces > Streptomyces sp. bgisy159. Next base: position 10,751 of record NZ_JBYIQX010000072.1, read on the forward strand.
GGGGCGTGGTGCGTACCGGGAAGCCCAGCGCGTTCGCATCGCGCACGCGCGATGACCACCGGCGGGCCCTCACCGTCACCACCGGCTATGGGACAGCCCCGCTCGCTGGACAGCCCCTCCGCCGGGGAGGACGCCCTCCGGCGACGGCCGCCCGACCCGTGTCCGCAGCACGTCCTCTTCCTCAAGGCCGTCAGACACAGCGGATTCCCGGCTCCCGCTCCTCGTTGCGCTGTCCGCCGGTCCGCTCGACCGCGAGGAAGCCGTGCGGCTCGTGTGGCCCCCCGGTCCAGCCGGAGCCGAGATCACTGCCCGCCACGATCGCCACACGAGCTGTCGCCGGCAGTCAGGGGCCGGGAGACGCCCCCCGCATCCGGGCCGTCTCCCCCGGCTCGTCCCCCAACCACGTCACCGCTCGCCCGCGAGGTCGAGATCACCCCTGCTCGTCTCGGCCGCGCCCTCAGCGCGTCGGGGACGGCGCCACGGACGGGCGATCGGACCGGACACCGCCCGCCACCACGCCTCCACCGGCAGCCTTCCCGCCGGCTCGAACGGCTCACCGGGCCGCGGGAACGCCACCGCCTGCCCCACCGCCTCGGCCGCGTCCTTGGTCCACTCCCCCGGCTCCGCCCACGCGTGCGGGGCCAGGTTGAACGTGGCCCAGTGGATCGGCAGCAGCACTCCGGCCGGGCCGCCCTGGAGGTCGAGATGCGCGCGCACGGCCTCCTCGGGCGTCATGTGGATGTCGGGCCAGAACTCGCTGTACGCACCCAGCTGGATCATCGTGGCGTCGAACGGGCCATGGGCCGCGCCGATGTCCCGGAAACCGTCGAAGAAGCCCGTGTCGCCGCTGTGGTAGACGCGGTGCTCGGCTCCGGCGACGGCCCAGGACGCCCAGAGCGTGTGCTGGGTGTTGCGCAGGCCGCGGCCGCAGAAGTGGCGGGCCGGGGTGGCGGTGAGGGTGAGCCCGGCGACCTCCGTGGCCTCGTGCCAGTCCAGCTCGCGCAGCCGGTCGGCGGAGACCCCCCAGCGCTCCAGGTGGGCGCCGACGCCGAGCGGAACGGCGAAGACGGTGTCGGTGCCGGCCAGCGCCTTGATCGTGGGCAGGTCCAGGTGGTCGTAGTGGTCGTGGGAGATCACGACGACGTCGACCGGGCCGAGCGCGGCCAGCGGCAGCGGGACCGGGTGCAGCCGCTTGGGCCCGGCGAAGGCGAACGGGGAGCAGCGCTGCCCCCAGACCGGGTCGAACAGCACCCGCCGGCCGTCGATCTCCGCGAGCACGCTGGAGTGGCCCATCCACGTCAGGCGAAGCCCGGTGACCGCCGGGCGGGCGAGGTCGGCCAGCGTGGTGGCGTGCACCGGGACGGTGCCGGTGGGGGTACGGCGGGCGCGGGCCTCCTTGTCGAAGAAGAACGTCCTGGCGAAGTCCCCCGTCGAGCCGGAGGGGCGGGTGCGGGTCGGACCGCCGGGGTTCTGGAAGACCCCGTCCTTGAAGTGGGGCGATCTGCGGATCCGCGCCATGCGCGCACCGCTCGGGTCCGCGCCGAAGCCCTCGGGCCGCAGCGCACGGAGCCCGGGGCCCGGGGAACGGAAACCGGCCACTGTACCTCCAGGTGGAGTCGTCGGGCGTTCCATTATGGTCCGCCCGTCCGACAAGCGGGTCGGGCGCCGCCCGCCCTGGCCGGAGACCGCCGGTGCGGTACCGCGGACGAGCGTGGGGTTCACGCACCGCGGCGGGCGTCCCCGCACGCGGGGACGAGGGGACGTGGACGCGTCGAGGGGACCGCACTGTGCACGGCGCCGCGCGGGGAGACGGGCGGCGCGGACGGACGTCACAGCCGCGCTGACCGGTCGCGGGCGGGAGCGACCGGTCGCGGGCGGGAGCGGCCGCCGACGGCGCCCGGGAGCGGCACCGGTCGGCGGCGCTCCCGGGCGGGATCGCCGCCGTCAGGCGACGGCGGCGATCCGCATCCTGATGTCGTCGGGCGACAGCGCGCCCTTGGCGGTCACGTGGTCGCCGGAGGACTCCCCGCGCAGTCGTCGCCCGATCCACGGCACCAGATACTCGCGGGCCCACTGGACGTCGTCCTTGCGGACCTCAAGGGTGCCGCGCGGCGGCAGCGGGGGCCAGGGCTGCTCCGGGTCGGCCGGCACCCGCAGGCCGAGGGCCTGCCCGGCGCGCAGCGCCACGCGCGTGTGGCCCTCGGGGGACAGATGGAGCCGGTCGTCGTCCCAGGCCCGGCGGTCCTGCACGGACCTCAGCGACCACAGGTCGAGCACCGGACAGCCGTACCGGTCGGCGATGGCGCGCACATGCCCGTTGTAGGTCGCGATCTTGCCGCGCAGGTGCTTGAGCACCGGGACGCCGCGGGTGTCGAAGCCGGTGGTCACCAGTACCTTGCCTGCCGTCCCGGTCAGCGCCGCCACGGCGCGTTCGAACCGCTCGGCGACCTCGTCGGGGTCGGTGCCGGGGCGGATGATGTCGTTTCCACCCGCGCAGAACGACACCAGGTCCGGGGCCAGTTCGACGGCGCGCGGGAGCTGGTCCGCCATGATCTGGTCGAGCAGTTTCCCGCGGACGGCGAGGTTGGTGTAGCGGAAGTCGCCCTCGGGCCGCCGGTCGGCGAGGAGCACCGCGAGCCGGTCGGCCCAGCCGACGAACGCTCCGTCGGGGCCGGGGTCGCCGACGCCCTCGGTGAAGCTGTCCCCCACCGCCACGTACGACCCGATCACTGATCTGCTGTCACTCTTCGAATCGTCTGCCACAGCAGTTCATGATTCACCGTGGAATGTGACCTACGCGACCGTAGGCAGGGATTGACGGACGGTGAGATAAGCCACGTCCCAATACTTCGTCAAGCGGGGAATACCGAGGCCGGAACCCGGCCCCGGGTACACCGAAGGCCGGACCCAGGGGATCGGGGTCCGGCCTTCGGCAGCGGGGGTCAGCCGACGGAGACGCCGTGCGAGCGCAGGTAGGCGACGGGGTCGATGTCCGAGCCGTAGTTCGGCGTGGTGCGGATCTCGAAGTGCAGGTGCGGGCCGGTCACGTTGCCGGTCGCGCCCGACAGGCCGACCTGCTGGCCGGCGCTCACCGACTGCCCGGCCGAGACGGACAGCGAGGAGAGGTGGGCGTACTGGGCGTAATAGCCGTCGGCGAGCCGGATGACGACCTGGTTGCCGTACGCGCCGCCCCAGCCCGCGGAGACGACCGTGCCCGCGCCGACGGCCTTGAGGGAGGTACCGGTCGGGACGACGAAGTCGACACCGGTGTGGTAGCCGCTGGACCACATGCTGCCGGCGGTGCGGTACGCGGTGCCGACGGTGGCGCCGGAGACGGGTGCGGAGAACCCGCCGGCGGACGTGGCGGCCTGCGTCGTGGTCGACGCCTTGGCGGACGCCGCCGACTCGGAGGGCTTCGAGGACTTCGACGCGGTGCTCTTCGACGACTTCGAGGCGGTGGTCTTCGACGACTTCGACGCCTTCTTGGGGGCGGTCTTCGCCGGCTTCTTCGCGGCGCCGTCCGTCGACGCGGCCTTCTTGCCGATCGACAGCTTCAGGCCGGGGTGGATCAGCGACGGGTCGTCGCCGACGGCCTCGCGGTTGTCGCGGTAGAGCCGCTGCCAGCCGCCGCTGACCCGCTGCTCGTTCGCGATCTTGGAAAGGTAGTCACCGGAGCGGACGGTGTAGATCCGCGCGGCGGCCTTCTTCTCCGCGCCCTTCTCGGCGGCGGTCTGCTGGGCGGCGGCCTTCTGCGCGACCGGCACGGCCGTGACGGCCTTCTCGGCGACCGAGGCGACCGACTCGTTCGTCGCCGCGTGGGCGCCGGTCGCGCCGAACAGCGGAAGGGCGAGAGCCGCGCCGCCGGTTCCGGCGACGGCGAGGGAACGGGTGAGGCGCTGGGCCTTCGGACGGCGGTGCTTACCCTTCGCGGGCATGGCGAATTCCTCTCCGGCGCCTGCGAGGTGAGCTGTCGGGTGCGGGCTGGAGATGCCCGGCCGCGCCGAGGGCGCTGCTTTACCCCTAGCCGTTCCGGGAACCGGAACAGGCGGTGAAACCTGTGGGTCCCCCGCTCCTGCCGTACACGGGTGGGTGGGTGCGGGCTCCGGGCGGCGGCAGGATTAGGCGTCCGTCCGGATCGGTGGTGAACGTAAGCGACCACGACGTGCGGAAACAAGCAGAGGTTGCACCGACGGTGCCTTTCCTTCGCGTTCCGGAGGGAATTCCCCGTCACCCTGCGTGCAACAAAGCGACGGCCATTCCGATGAATCACCTTGAAAGAGAACTGCATTACGTGGACATGACGCGCAACACTCGGTCACCGGTATGACGATGCTCACGTGACGCGGCTCCAGCTTTCGCTCCTGCACGACGAGTTGGAGCGAAAGAAGCTATAAAGTGTTAATTAGGACAGAGCACTCAGATGCGACGCAGCAGGACAACCACCACTTCGAAGTCACCCGCAGCCCGGTCCGCAGACTGGGACGCGACAGCACCTCTCGGCGCATTTCACCCATTTCGCGGCATTCGCACGACGCCGTGGAGTGCGGCCCGCACAGCCGGACCGCCGGAGCGGGTTCGCCGTGTCGCTGCGACCGGAGCCAGTGAAGCGACTTACCGTCCCCGGTCAGCCGCAGGGCGTAACCACGCGTGGACCGCGAGAGCAGCGCCGTCCGGCCGTCTTCCGCGATCTGGCGGAGCGCTCGGGCACCGGCCTGTGGACAACTCCTGACGCCGCCATGACGCCTCCGCACGCCTGTGGACAACCCGTTGCCCCAGGCGAGCGATGCCGTAAGGTCGAGAGCGTCCCGTCGGCCCACCCGTGAGCCGCGCCGACCGGGAGCGACAGGGAGGGAGCCCCCGTGACGCAGCAGATCCCGTCGACCGAGCACCGACTGGCAGGCGTACGCAACTTCCGTGACGTGGGCGGGCTGCCGACCGCGGACGGTCGGCGGGTGCGGCACGGCGTACTGTTCCGCAGCGGCCACCTGGCGCACGCGACCGACGAGGACGCGGCGTTCCTGGGCAAGCTGGGTCTGCACACCGTCTTCGACTTCCGCAACGCGGCGGACCAGAAGCTGGAGGGCCCGGACGTCGAACTGCCGGGCGTGCGCAATGTGAACCTGCCGCTGTCGGACCCGGCCGACGGCGCGGAGTTCTGGAAGATGGTCCGCGACGGGGACATCGAGCAACTGCGCGGCATCCTGGGCGACGGCAAGGCGGCCGACCGGATGATCGTGTCGTACCGCACGATCATCAAGGAGCGTACGGGCGAGCACGCGCGGGTGCTGCACGCGCTGGCGCAGGACAGCGTCCCGGCGCTGATGCACTGTGCAGCGGGCAAGGACCGCGCGGGGCTGTCGGTGGCCGTCACCCTGCTGGCGGTGAACGTCGAGCGGGAGGCGATCCTCGCCGACTACCTGGAGTCCAACGCCAAGCACCGCCGCTACAAGGTGCACCGCAGCGGCAGCGCCGCGGGCGCCTACTCGCCCGAGGTCATGGAGCTGCTCTCGCCCCTCTTCGACGCCCGCGCCGAGTACCTGACGGCGGCCTTCGAGACCATCGAGGAGACCTGGGGCGGGGTCGACGCCTATCTGGAGCGCGGCCTCGGTGTCACCGACGAGACGCGCGAGCGCCTGCGCGAGCGGCTGCTGGACTGAGCCGCCGGCCCGCTCACCCGTCGGCGCCGACCGTGAAGAGCAGCCAGATGAAGGCGGCGAAGAGGTGCCCCACCGCGATGTAGATGATCAGCCGGATCCACAGGGTCCGGGGGAACTTCTCCTCCAGGTCGCTCATGGCGTCTCTCCATGGGTGGGGCCGAGGCACAGGGCGGCCGTCGGACTCTGCAGCAGGGTGTGGACGAACAGCAGCTCCACACCGTCCGCGTCCTGGGCGGCGATGCGGTGCGGGGTCAGGGAGTCGAAGTGCGCGCTGTCTCCGGGCGCGAGCCGGTGGGCGGTGTCCCCGAGACGCAGCAGGAGGCGGCCCGTGAGGACGTACAACCACTCCTCGCCGGGGTGCACGCGCACGATGTCGCCCTGCGTTCCGTGCGGCACCCGCACCCGCAGGGCCTGCATGCCGCGTCCGGGCGCGCCGGCCTGCCAGTACGTCCACCCTCCGGCGGCGGTGGGTTCCATGTCGCCTGCGCGTACGACGGCGTCCCGGTCGGCGACCGTCTCGCCGAGCAGTTCCGAGACGGTCGTGCCGTAGACGCGGGCCAGGGCCAGCAGCATCGGCAGCGACGGCTGGCGCCGCCCGGTCTCCAGCCGGGACAGGTGCGCGGGCGACAGTCCGGCGGCGCCCGCCGCGGCCTCCAGCGTGAGGCCGGCGCGGCGGCGCAAGGCGCGCAGGTGCGGCGCCACGACGGGCAGGGCGCCCCCGGATGTGTCCGGGAGCCCCGTCTCGGAGGAACTCATGGCTCCATTCAGCCGGACCCTTGCCTGCGGGGCAAATTTCTTGCCTCAGAGGCAAAAGAGTGGCGGGACCCCGGCATCGCTCCGCCGGGCGTCGGCGCGCGGCCCGGACGGGTCAGCGCTGGGCGACCGCCTGCTTGATCAGTGTCCTGCCGAAGTCCCAGATCAGTCCACCGCCGCTGTGGGCGTCGTCCATCACCTCGGTGAAGGCGGTGACGAACCGGTCCACCTCCTCCTCGCCGATGACCAGCGGCGGAATCAGTTTGATGACCTCCAGATGGTCGCCGGAGACCTGGGTGAGGATCCGGTGCCGCTGCAGCAGCGGTACGACGACCATCTGCGCGAACAGGCCCTTGCGGGCTGCCTGGAGCATCGCCCAGCGGCTGCGCAGCTTCAGGGAGCGGGGCCTGCCGAACTCAATGCCGATCATCAGCCCCCGACCACGCACGTCGGCGAGCAGTTCGTACTTCTCGGTCAGGGCCGCGAGCCGGGACTTCAACAGCTCGCCGGTGGCGCGGACCTTGGCGACGATCTGCTCCTCCTCCATCACCGTCAGCACCGCGAGGCCCGCCGCCATGGCCTGCGCGTTGGCGCCGAAGCTCGCCGAGTGGACCAGCACGCGGTCCATGGACGAGTAGACCTTCTTGAAGATCCAGTCCTTGCCGAGGGTCGCGCCCACCGGCACGTAGCCGCCGGAGAGGGCCTTGGCCACGCACACCAGGTCCGGCTCCACCCCTTCCTCGTGCTGGTGGGCGTAGAAGTCGCCGGTGCGGCCGAGCCCGGTCTGCACCTCGTCGGCGATCAGCAGCGCCTTGTGCCGGTGGAGCAGTTCCTGCGCGGCGCGCAGATAGCCGGGCGGTGCCTCGTGCACGCCCTTGCCCTGGATCGGCTCCACGATCAGCGCGGCGACGTCGCCCTTGCGCACCTCGGCGGCCAGCGCGTCGAGATCGCCGAGCGGTACGGCGGTGTCGGGCAGCAGGGGCGCGAAGCCGTCCCGGAAGCCGGATTCGCCGTTGACGGACAGCGACCCGGTGGTCAGGCCGTGGAAGGCGTGGTCGCAGTAGAGGATCCTCGGCCTCCCGGTGGCATATCGGGCGAACTTCAGCGCCGTCTCCACCGCCTCCGTGCCGCTGTTGGCGAAGAAGACCCGGTCCAGGTGCGGGCTGTGGGCGAGCAGCTTCTCGGCGAGCAGCCCGGGCAGCGGCTGGCAGTCGAAGCGGGTGAGATCGGCGAGGTTCAGGTCCAGCACGTCGTGCAGCGCCTTGCGCACCACCGGATGGTGCCGGCCGAGCCCCATCACCCCGAACCCGGCGAGCATGTCGAGGTAGTCGTCACCGTCGGCGTCCCAGAAGTAGGCGCCCTCGGCCCGCTCGTACACCTTGTCGAAGCCGATGGTGTGCAGCATGCGCGGCAGTTGGTGGTTGAGGTACCTGCCGTGCAGCTCGTACCGCTCGCCGCTCCGCTCGGCCAGCAACGCGCCCAGATCGAACTCGCCGGTCATTCCCGCTCCTTGACAGAACTGTCGGCATCGACGCCCTTCAGTGCGGCGGGGAACCGCGCGACGCGCTCCGACGGCGCCCCGGACGGCGGGCGGTCTTCCGCGGCACCGCCGATCCCCTCCTCGGCGTCCCGCACCGCGAGGCTCGCGCTGATGCGTCCGGCGATCTCCACCGGCGTGAGCCCGATGTCGGCCAGCACCTCGCTCCGTTTGGCGTGCGCGAGGAACTGCTCCGGGATCCCGAACCGGCGCACCGGTACGTCGACGTCCGCGTCGCCGAGCGCGAGTGCCACGGCCGAGCCGACACCGGCCGCCCGGCTGTTGTCCTCCACGACCGCCACCAGGCGGTGCGTGGCGGCGAGGACGGGCAGCTCCGGGTCGACGGGCTTGACCCAGCGCGGGTCGACGACCGTGCAGCCGATGCCGCGGACCCGGAGCAGTTCGGCGGCGCGGAGGCAGACCGGTGCCATGACGCCGACGGCGACCAGCAGCACCTCCGGACGGTCCGCGCGGTGCAGGACGTCCATCCCGCCGAGGCGGTCGACGGCCGGCACGGGCGGGCCCGCCGACTCCTTGGGGAAGCGCACCAGCGTGGGCGCGTCGTCGACGGCGACCGCCTCCCGCAACTGCAGCCGCAACTGGTCGGCGTCACGCGGAGCGGCGATCCTCAGGCCCGGCACGACCTGCAGCACGGACAGGTCCCACATGCCGTTGTGGGAGGGTCCGTCGGTGCCGGTCACCCCGGCCCGGTCCAGGACGAACGTCACCCCGCAGCGGTGCAGGGCCACGTCCATCAGCAGCTGGTCGAAGGCCCGGTTGAGGAAGGTGGCGTAGACGGCGACCACGGGGTGGAGCCCGCCGGTGGCCAGTCCGGCGGCGCTGACGGCGGCGTGCTGCTCGGCAATGCCGACGTCCCAGACCCGGTCCGGGAAGCGCGCGGCGAACTTGCCCAGGCCGACCGGGTGCAGCATCGCCGCGGTGATCGCCACCACGTCCTCGCGCTCCTCGCCGATCCGGACCATCTCCTCGCCGAACACGGAGGTCCAGGACGGTCCGCCGGCGGGTGCGAGGGGTTCGCAGGTCAGCGGGTCCATCGCGCCGACGGTGTGGAAGTGGTCCTCCTCGTGGGCGAGGGCGGGCTCGTAGCCGCGGCCCTTCTCGGTGAGGCAGTGCACGAGCACCGGACCGTGGAATCGCTTGGCGCGGCGCAGCGCGGACTCCACGGCCAGGACGTCGTGGCCGTCGATGGGGCCGACATACTTCAGCCCGAGGTCCTCGAACATGCCCTGGGGTGCGAAGGCGTCCTTGAAGCCCTTCTTCGCTCCGTGCAGGGACTCGTAGATCGTGCCGCCGACGAGGGGGGTGCGCAGCAGCACGTCTTTTCCCCAGGCGAGGACCTTCTCGTACCCGTCGGTGGTGCGCAGGGTCGCCAGGTGGTCGGCCAGGCCGCCTATCGTGGGCGCGTAGGAGCGTTCGTTGTCGTTGACGACGATGATCAGCGGCCGGTCCTTGGCGGCCGCGATGTTGTTCAGCGCCTCCCAGGCCATGCCGCCGGTGAGCGCACCGTCCCCGGTGACCGCGACGACGTGGCCTTTCTCGCCCTGCACCCGGCGGGCCTTGGCGAGACCGTCGGCCCAGCCGAGGGCGGTGGAGGCGTGGCTGTTCTCGATGACGTCGTGCACGGACTCCTCGCGGGAGGGGTAGCCGGACAGACCGCCCTTGCCGCGCAGCTTGGAGAAATCCTGACGCCCTGTCAGCAGCTTGTGCACATAGCTCTGGTGACCGGTGTCCCACAGGATCCGGTCGACCGGCGACTCGAAGACCCGGTGGAGCGCGATGGTCAGTTCCACCACCCCCAGATTGGGCCCGAGGTGACCGCCGGTCCTGGCCACCGCGTGGACCAGGAACTCCCTGATCTCCTCGGACAGTTCGCGCAGTTCCGCCTCGGCAAGCGCCTTCAGGTCGCGTGGTCCCCGGATGGTCTCCAGAATGGTCACGCTCGGGCCCCCTCTCGGTCCGTGCCTTTCGTGCCTCTTCCTCAGCTCACTTCG
>NZ_JBYIQX010000073.1:0-18552 GCF_057707805.1 Streptomyces sp. bgisy159
ACGGCGTTTTCGAGCAGCGTCCGTCAACCACCTACCCCCGAATCGGTGCGTCTGCATCCCCCGAACCGGTGACCAAATGTCGCCAAATCATTACCGGGCGCTACCCTCACTCGCGTGAAGCACTCCGTGAAGTACTCCAGCACCCCCAAGACGCGACGCGGCCGGGGCCCCGCCCGCCACATCGGCCGTTCCCTCGCCCTCGTCCTGCCTGTCGTCCTGGTGCTCTCCGGGACTCTCGCGGTCACCCGGGTCAACTGGTCGGGCGACGCCTCCGACTCGGTACTCACCGCCTCCGACGTCTCCACCGCGCACCGGGACGCCCCGCGCGCGCCCCACGACGTACTGCGCGACCAGCTCCTCGCCGAGCTTTACGACAAGGACCCGGGCGCCGCGCTCACCCACCTCCAGGCGGCGGTCAACGGCAAGCCGTCACTGGCCAAGCACTGCGCTTCCATCGCCCGTGCCCTCGGCCGCGCCGCCGTCCGCGTCTACGGCCCGACCCGGGCCCAGTCCTACGCCCGCCCGGTCTGCGACACCTCCTTCGCGTCGGGGGTGCTGGCAGCCCACAACTGATCCCGGCAAGGACGCGAGAACGCCGCGCACTTCAGGGGCGCGGGGATGTGCGCGATCCCCGTGGCAGCGGGGAACCGCGCGACCGGCCGCCCGCGTGCGGCACTAGCACACGGGCAGAACCCCGCCCCCACCCAGGCGCCCCCGGGCACGGCCGGGCGCCAGCGTAAAGTGCCGGTCATGACGCATCCGCACGCCGTGTCCCGACCCACGCAAGCCGTGATCCTGGCCGGTGGCCAGGGGTCGCGGCTGCGCCCGTACACCGACGACCGGCCCAAGCCGATGGTGGAGATCCCCGGCACCGGTACGCCGATCATCGGGCACCAGCTGACCTGGCTGGCCGAGGAGGGCGTCACCGACGTGGTGGTCTCCTGCGGCCATCTCGCCGAGGTGCTGCAGAAGTGGCTGGAGACGGCCGACCTGCCGGTGAACGTGACCACGGTCGTCGAGACGGAGCCGCTGGGCCGTGGCGGCGGCCTCAAGTACGCCGCCGCCCGCCTCCCGCACCCGGACCGCCCCTGGTACGCCACCAACGGCGACATCTGGACCCGGTTCTCGCTGCGCGACATGGCCGACTTCCACACCGAGCGCGACGCGGTGGCGACCCTCGCGCTGGCCCGGCCGCGTATCCCGTGGGGGGCGGTGCAGACCGACGGGTTCGGTCACATCACCGACTTCATCGAGGCGCCGCCGTCGACGTTCGAGATCAACGCGGGGGTGTACGTCTTCTCCGCCGGGTTCGCCGGCCTGCTGCCCGAGCGCGGGGACCACGAGCGCACCACGTTCCCGCGGCTGGCGCGGGAACGGCGGCTGGCCGGGTTCCCGATCCCGCAGGGAGCGTACTGGCGGGCCATCGACACGGCGAAGGACCTGACGGAGGCGGCGAAGGAACTGGCCGCCCTGGGGCGGTAGAGCCGACTCGTCTGCCCCGCCACCGCCAACTCGCAGCGCACAGCCGGAAAACCCCGCAGCGCAACCCGCAACCCGCAACCCGCGGAGCGAAAGCCACAGTCCCCGGAACGAACCCGCACCACCGGGCACCACCGCCGGCGATCCACGCGTCGGCCCGCGCCCTCCGCCGGCAGAGCAGGCCGAAGGGGCCCCGCACCACGTGCGGGGCCCCTTCGGCGGCGGGCGCCGGTCCGGTCGGTGGTCCGACGCGGCAGGCCTACCCCAGCAGGCCGCCCACCAGGCCCGGCTGGCCTCCCGAGGACGACGAGGGCGAGCCGCTGTCGGAGCCGCCCGTCGTCGAGGAGCCGCTGGTACCGCCGGAGGTCGGACCGGAGGTGGTGGTGCTGGGCGCCTGCTCGCGCGGCGGGGACTGCTGCGGCGGGGCCTGGCCCGCCGTGCCCTGCGTCTGGCTGGGAGCGCCGCCCGTGGCCGCCCTGCCCGTGTCGCGGGTGGGCGCGGGGGCGGTGGGCGTCCCGTCGGTGGCGGGGGCGGTGGTGGCGGCCTGCGTCGGGGACGACGACCGGCCTGGGCCCTTGCTCGCGCCGCCGCCGGAGGCACTCGGCAGCGGCGACCCCGGCAGCTCGTTGCGCGGCGGCTCGCCCGGCCCGGGCACGACCACCCGGTCGGCGTCCCGGACCGCGCCGCCGAGCAGCGAGCCGATCAGCAGGGTGAGGCCGACCGTGACGGCGGTGAGGAGGGCGCCCCGGCGCAGCACGAAACGGCGCAGCTCCCACAGTTCGGCGCGCGGGCCGAGCCGCCGCCAGGCGCTCGCGGCCAGCCGCCCGTCGACGGAGTACACCGGCGCGCCCGCGATGATCAGCGGGGACCAGGCGGCGAGGTAGATGATGTCGGGTGCGTCGTAGACCGGCACCGTCTTCCAGCTGACGGTGACGATGAGCGCGGCGGACAGCAGCGCGCCGACGACGGCCGCGACCCGCTGCCAGCAGCCGAGGACCGTCAGGACGCCGACGACGACCTGAAGGAAGGCGATGACGAGCCCGGAGCCGACCGGGTGCTGCAGCGCGAACTGCCTGAGCGGCTCGGCGACTTCCCACGGGTGGAGGGTGTTGAGCCACTTCACCATGGAGCCGCGCTCGCCGCCGTCGAAGTAGACGGGGTCGCACAGCTTGCCCATGCCGGCGTAGATGGAGATGAAACCGAGGAACACGCGCAGCGGCAGCAGAACCACGCCGAGGTTCATGCGGCGGCCGGGGTAGTACGCGTGCCGCGCCGGGTCGTCGGCCTGCGGCTTGGAGCGGCGGGAGGCCGACGCCCCGGTGTCGCCCCGGTCCCCGGCGTCGTCGTAGCCGTGGGCGGCCTGGTCGCGTTCGTCGTCGACGCTGCTGACCCCGCGCATCGGCGGCAGCAGCCGGTGTTCCCCGTCGCCGGGGCCGCGCTGGGCGCCGACGACCGGCGTCTGCAGGGTCTGCGCGGTGAGGTCGTGGTCGTATACGTAGTCGTCGCCGGGGTATCCGGAGCCGGGGCCGTCGGTGACGTCGATGCGCGGGATGACCTGGGTGGCCCCGGCGTCGCCCACCGGTTCGTCGACGGCGTGGCCGACGCTGCCGGCCCGTACCGCCTGGAGCAGCCGGTGGGCGCCGGTGTCGTCCGGAGCGGTCTGGCCGCTCCACACGACGGGCCGCCGCCGGGCGGCGCCGGCTCTGCCCGCAGCGCCGGCGCCGGGGATCCGCGCCGTGTCCTCGGCGACGCTCACGCGCCGTCCGATCCGCGGGGACTGGGCACGCCGAGTCGACGTGCCCAACTGCACGCGGAAGCTCGCGTGATTGACGATGACCTGCGCCGGATCGCTCGGCACCTTCACCATGCTCAGCGCGGGAGCGTCATCGAACCCGGAATCGAATCCCGACGAGCGGCCCCCCGTGGGTGTGCGGGGTGTTCTGGTGTCCACACTCATCTAACCGAGTGACGTGTGGTTAGGACACTGCTTTGACCCGCCGGATCTGTCCGGACCCCGTCAAGCTTGCCCGGAACACCCGGATCGCCCCGCACGGGCGACCGGCCGGACACGCGTTCCCACGCGCCGGCCCCGCGCCCGCCTCCAGCACCGCCCTACGGCCCCTCAGGCCCGGCGGCGGGCCGCCTCGTACAGCACGATCCCCGCGGCGACACCCGCGTTCAGCGACTCGGCGCCGCCCGGCATCGGGATCCGCACCCGGAAGTCGCAGGTCTCGCCGACCAGACGGGACAGGCCCTTGCCCTCGCTGCCGACGACGATGACGACCGGCCCCTGAAGGGCCTCCAGCTCGCCCAGCTCGGCCTCGCCGTCGGCGGCGAGACCGACGACCACGATGCCGGCCTTCTTGTACGCCTCCAGAGCGCGCGTCAGGTTCGTCGCGCGGGCGACGGGCGTCCGGGCGGCCGTACCGGCGGACGTCTTCCACGCGCCGGCCGTCATCCCGGCCGCGCGCCGCTCCGGTACGACGACGCCGTGGCCACCGAAGGCGGACACGGACCGCACGACCGCACCGAGGTTGCGCGGGTCGGTCACCCCGTCGAGGGCGACGATCAGCGGGTCCTCGCCCTCGTCGGCGGCCGCGGCGGCCAGGTCCTCGGGGTGGGCGTACTCGTACGGCGGGACCTGGAGGACCAGGCCCTGGTGGTTGAGGCCGTTGGTCATGCGGTCGAGTTCGGGGCGGGGGGCCTCCATGAGGTTGATCCCACCGCGCTCGGCGGCCAGCTGCAGCGCCTCGCGGACCCGCTCGTCGTTGTCGATGAACTGCTGGACGTACAGCGTCGACGCCGGCACGCCCTCGCGGAGTGCCTCGACGACGGGGTTGCGGCCGACGACCAGTTCGGACGTCGAGCGACCGCCGCCGCGCCGCTGCGGCGTGCGGCCCTGGGCGCGGCGCGTCTTCGCCTGTGCGGCGCGCTGCTTGGCGTGCCCCTTGCGCATCTCGGCGGGGGGCGTGGGCCCCTTGCCCTCGAGGCCCCGGCGCCGCTGGCCGCCACTGCCGACCTGCGCGCCCTTCTTGCCGGACATGCGGCGGTTGTTCCCGGCCATGACCTACCCGTCTTCGTGAAGCGTGTGGACGTACGTGAGTGCAAGTGTGCCGCCCGCGAGGCCGGGCGGCACACCCATGGTGTCGCGGTCAGCGCCGGCCGATGCTCCAGCGCGGGCCCTGGGGGCTGTCCTCGATGACCAGCCCGGACCGGCCGAGCTGGTCGCGGATGGCGTCCGCGGTGGCCCAGTCCTTGCGGGCCCGGGCCGCCTCCCGCTGGTCCAGGACCATGTGGACGAGGCTGTCGACCACGGCGTGCAGGTCCTCGCCCCGGTCCGCCTCGCCGGCCCAGTGGGCGTCGAGGGGGTCCAGCCCGAGGACGCCGAGCATCGCCCGCACCTCGGCGAGGCGGGCCACGGCGGCCTCCTTGTCGTCGGCGGCCAGCGCGCTGTTGCCCTGCCGGACGGTGTTGTGCACGACGGCGAGGGCCTGCGGGACGCCCAGGTCGTCGTCCATCGCCTCGGCGAACGCGGCCGGCACCTCGGGGGCCGGCTCGACGGCGCCGCCGGCCAGTTCGACGACGCGCTGCACGAAGCCCTCGATCCGGCCGAAGGCGGCGTCGGCCTCGCGCAGGGCTTCCTCGCTGTACTCGATCATCGACCGGTAGTGCGGGGTGCCCAGGTAGTAGCGGAGCACGATCGGCCGCCACTGCTTGACCATCTCCGAGACGAGCACGCTGTTGCCGAGCGACTTCGACATCTTCTCGCCGCTCATGGTGACCCAGGCGTTGTGCACCCAGTACCGGGCGAACTCGTCGCCGTAGGCCTTGGCCTGCGCGATCTCGTTCTCGTGGTGCGGGAAGACCAGGTCGAGGCCGCCGCCGTGGATGTCGAAGGCGGAGCCCAGGTATTTGTGGGCCATCGCCGAGCACTCCAGGTGCCAGCCGGGGCGGCCGCGGCCCCACGGCGTCTCCCAGCTCGGCTCTCCCGGCTTGGCCGCCTTCCACATCGCGAAGTCCCGCGGGTCCCGCTTGCCGGTCTCGCCCTCGCCCGAGGGCTGCAGGAGGTTCTCCAGCTCCTGGTTGGACAGGCTCAGGTACTCCGGGAAGGACTTCACGTCGAAGTAGACGTTGCCGTCCGCCTCGTAGGCGTGGCCGCGCTCGATCAGGCCGCGCATCATCTCGACCATCTCGGTCACATGGCCGGTGGCGCGCGGCTCGTACGTCGGCGGGAGGCAGCCGAGGGCGTGGTAGCCGTCGGTGAAGGCCCGTTCGTTGTCGTAGCCGATCGACCACCAGGGGCGGCCCTGCTCGGCCGACTTGGTGATGATCTTGTCGTCGATGTCGGTGACGTTGCGGATGAACGTGACGTCGTAGCCGCGGTACGCGAACCAGCGGCGCATGATGTCGAAGTTCAGCCCCGAACGGATGTGCCCGATGTGCGGGGCCGCCTGCACGGTGGCACCACACAGGTAGATCGAGACGCAGCCCGGCGTGAGCGGGGTGAAGTCACGGATCTGCCGGGCGCTGGTGTCGTACAGGCGAATAGTCACGGGTCCAGGGTAGTGGGCGCGGCGCGGCCCCATGCCCCTTGCCCCGGGGAAGGGACCTCACAACCGCCCGACGACCTTGCGCGGCCGGACCCGTACGACCACCCGCTCGGCGTCCTGGCCGGAGGCCGGGTTGAAGTCCGCGTACCGCTTTCCGGTGTACTTCTCGCTGAGCCGGTCGATGAGGTCCTGACCGCCGTCGGTGGTCATCTCGACGGTGCCGCGGATCTCGGCGTACTCGTACGGCTCCGCCGGGTTGAGGACGGTGACCGAGACGCGCGGGTCGCGGCGCAGGTTCAGGTACTTGCGGCGGTCGACGGTCGTGGAGAAGAGGATCTCGTCACCGTCCCGCATCACCCAGACCGGCGACAGCTGCGGGCTGCCGTCGGGCTGGACGGTGCCGACGACGATGAACACCTTGTCGTCGAGCACCGACTTCAGGCGGTCGGACAGTACGGCGGACATGGGCACCCTCCGAGGTCCAGGGGTCACTGGCAGTCGTGTGGGTACCCTCGCACGCCGTCAGCTCACCCGCACCACGAGTGCGGTCGCCACCCCCATCAGCCCCTCCTCGCGGCCCGGGAACCCGAGGCCGTCCGTCGTGGCGCCGGACACGGTCACCGGGGCGCCGGCCGCCTCGGAGAGGATCTTCTCGGCCTCCGCGCGCCGCTTGCCGATCTTCGGGCGGGGTCCGATCACCTGGACCGCGATGTTGCCGATGGCGAAGCCCGCCTCGCGGACGATACGGGCCGCCTCGGTGAGCAGGGTCACCCCGGAGGCGCCGGACCACTCGGGCCGACCGGTGCCGAAGTGCCGGCCCAGGTCGCCGAGGCCCGCCGCCGAGAACAGGGCGTTGCAGGCCGCGTGGGCGACGACGTCGGCGTCGGAGTGGCCGGCCAGGCCGGGCCCCTCGCCGTCCCACCGCAGGCCCGCGCACCACAGCTCGCGGCCCTCCTCGAAGGCGTGGATGTCGGTCCCGATGCCGACCCTGGGGAGCGGCGGCAGGGGCTGCTGCTCAGAAGCCATCGTTCAGCCTCCGCCGGGCCAGGACCGCCTCCGCGAGCACCAGGTCCAGCGGTCGGGTGACCTTGAAGGCCTCCTCGTGGCCGGGCACGGCCACGACCCGCTGCCCCAGTCGCTCGACCATGCCGGCGTCGTCGGTGACCTCACCCGTGACGGTCTCGTGCGCCCGGACGAGGATCGCCCGGTCGAAGCCCTGCGGGGTCTGCACCGCGCGCAGCCGGGCCCGCTCCGGCGTCGACAGCACCGGTTCGGGGTCGCCGGGCGTGGCGGCCGGTTCGACCTCCTTCACCGTGTCCGCGAGCGGCAGCGCGGGCACGACGGCCGGCGCGCCGTCGCGCACCGCCTCGATCACCGCGTCCACGGTGTCGACCGGCACCAGGGGCCGGGCCGCGTCGTGGACGAGGACGATGTCGTAGTCCGGCGGGATCGCGTCGAGGCCGAGCCGCACCGATTCCTGCCGGCTGTCGCCGCCGGGGACGACCGCGAAGTCGGTGCGCTCGGGCAGGGCGTGCGCGTCGAGCAGGGACTTCACTTCCGCCGCGCCGTCCGGCGGTGCCACGACGACCACGAGGGAGACCGCGCGGGAGGCGGCCAGCGCGCGCACGGCGTGGATGAGGATGGGCGTGCCGTTCAGGGTGCGCAGGGCCTTGGGGGCGCCCGGGCCGAGGCGTACGCCGCGGCCGGCGGCGGGGATGACCGCCGCCGTGCGGGCGGTCAGCCGGGCGGTCAGCGGGGAGGGAAGCGAATCGTCAGACATCGGTTCCTGTCAGGTTTGTGGCTTGAGCCTACGTGGGTATGGCCTGGGAGGAGTGCCGGGCGCGACTCCTTGACCGGACCCTTCCGTGACGCACCGGTCGAGGCAGCAGCCCGGGCCCGGCACACCGCGTACCTCGCGCGTTCCCGGTTCGCCCGGTCCGCGCGGGGAGGGTCGGTATCCACGCGCGGGGCACCGGCAGTGGCGTACGAACATGCCGCAGCGCCCGGCGACAGTGATTCGTCATCGGGCACCGCGGCATTTCGATGTGCTGGGTGTGTTGCGCCGGACCGGGGCCCTGACGTCAGGACGCGAGGACCTCGTCGAGCAGCGCCTCGGCCTTGTCCTCGTTGGTGTTCTCCGCGAGGGCGAGCTCGCTCACCAGGATCTGGCGGGCCTTGGCGAGCATGCGCTTCTCACCGGCGGAGAGTCCGCGCTCGCGCTCACGACGCCACAGGTCACGCACGACTTCCGCGACCTTGATGACATCGCCGGACGCGAGCTTCTCCAGATTTGCCTTGTATCGACGGGACCAGTTCGTGGGCTCCTCGGCGTACGGTGCGCGCAGCACCTCGAAGACCCGGTCCAGCCCATCCTGACCGACCACATCACGCACGCCGACGAACTCCGCATTGTCCGCTGGCACACGCACCGTCAGGTCACCCTGGGCGACCTTCAGCACCAAGTAGGTCTTGTCCACGCCTTTGATCTGGCGAGTTTCGATGGCCTCGATCAGCGCGGCCCCGTGATGGGGATAGACCACGGTGTCGCCAACCTTGAACGTCATGTGACAGGTACCCCTTCCGTGGCTATCCAGGGTAACACGGAAACGGCGGTTCCTGAATGGCGTTTTCGCAGGTCAGGGCATATCTCGGGGCTTGACAACAGCGACACGAACGTGCTTCGCGAGGCCTGTGGAAGCGGGTATTCGCAGGTCGGAGCCGCTGTTCACGCGCGGTGAAACACATGCGTCACACGCCTCCCGACCCGCGTCCGGGCAGCCGAACGTCCCCAAATGTCCGGTTCCAGATGTGCGACTTCCGCTACTCCGTTCGGTGGTCGGCGGGTGGTTCCGAGACGTTTCGGAAATTGATCACGCCATCCGCCGAAGGGGCCCTGAAGCACCTCCGAAGGGCACCGGAAGGGAACCCGGAAGGAGCTTCGGAAGCGGCTTCGGAAGTCGCCCCCGAACGGAGCGTGATCCATTTCGGGAGCGGGGGCGCATTCCTTCACAGGAAATCCCCGGCTCGCACGGGTGACGCTTATGTGAATGACGGGCGTCCGCGAGACACCGAAGTGACTGGCGAGTCACTTGTGGAGTGGCTGGCGAGTCACTTGTGGCCGGAGTGAGTGACGGGGATCGGGCATGTGTCGCGAAGGGCGGGACAGCTGTGACCGAGGGCACTCCGGGGGAGCCGCGCGGCCGGGCTGTCCCTTAGAGGCGGGTCGGGTGCGGTGACGCGGGAACGGCTCGATAACCTGAGGCCGCTGACAGATCCTTAGGGCGGCTTAATCAGGAAGGCCGCCCCTGCGTTCAAGGAGTTGCCGCCGCCGTGAGCAGCAGCCTTCGACGCGGCGCCCTCGCCGCCACCGCCCTCGTCCTCTCCGTCGCCCCGCTCTCCGCCTGCGCCGCCGGCAACGACGCGGCCACGCTGCAGATCAAGCCGGACAACGCGGCCACCAGCGTCGGCGTCATCAAGGTCCAGAACGCCCTGGTCATCACCGAGCCCGAACACGAGGACTCCGGGCCCGCCACGGTCTCGGCCACCCTCTTCAACAGCGGCTCCACGGACCAGACGCTGGACTCCGTCACCGTGGAAGGCGCCGGAGCGGCCGAACTGAAGCCCGCCGAGGGCCAGAGCAAGCTCGTCGTCCCGGCCGGCGGTTCGCTGATCCTCGGCGGCAAGGGCAACGCCTCCGCCCTGCTGCCCTCGGCCGGCGAGGCGGTGCAGGACGGCAACGCCCAGCAGGTCACCTTCACCCTCAGCGAGACGGGCGAGGTCGGCCTGCGCGCCTTCGTCGTCCCCGCCGTGAGCGACTACGCCTCCTGGGGCCCGAGCGACGTCCCGAGCGCGTCGGCGACCCCGTCCGCCTCGGAGAGCGCGCAGAGCGAGGAGCCCGCCGGGGGTACGGAGTCGCCGTCGGGTTCGGCCTCCGCCTCGGCTTCGGCCTCTGCCTCGGCGTCGGCCGGCGAGAGCTGATCCGCTCGCCCGCGGACTCCGCGGACCACACGGGAAGGGCGGCACCCGCGCGGGGTGCCGCCCTTCCTGTCATCCGCCGGTCCGTCGGTCCGCCGGTACGGACTGCGGCCTACGGCTCGAACTTGTAGCCCAGCCCCCGCACCGTGACCAGGTAGCGCGGGGCGCCCGGGTCCGGCTCGATCTTGGCGCGCAGGCGCTTGACGTGGACGTCGAGGGTCTTGGTGTCGCCCACGTAGTCCGCGCCCCAGACCCGGTCGATGAGCTGCATCCGGGTGAGGACGCGGCCGGCGTTGCGCAGCAGCATCTCCAGCAGGTCGAACTCCTTGAGGGGGAGGTCGACCTTGGAACCGGAGACCGTCACGACGTGGCGGTCGACGTCCATGCGCACCGGACCGGCCTCCAGCGCGGCCGGAGCGACCTCCTCCGGCTCCCCGCGCCGCCGCAGCACGGCGCGGATGCGGGCCACCAGCTCCCGCGACGAGAACGGCTTGGTGACGTAGTCGTCGGCGCCTATCTCCAGACCGACGACCTTGTCGATCTCGCTGTCCTTGGCGGTCACCATGATCACGGGAACGTTGGAGCGGCCGCGCAGCTGACGGCATACCTCCGTACCGGGCAGCCCCGGCAGCATCAGGTCGAGGAGGACGAGATCGGCGCCGTTGCGCTCGAACTCGTCGAGGCCGTCGGGGCCGGTCGCCGCGACGGCGACCTCGAAGCCCTCCTTGCGGAGCATGTACGACAGGGCGTCGGAGAAGGACTCCTCGTCCTCGACGACGAGCACACGGGTCACGGATGGACCTCCGGAGCGGAAAGCGTTTCGTACGCGGTGGAGTCGGGGGGTTGGTGGGTTCGGGTGTGGGAGGGAACGTGGGAGGAGGCGTGCGAGGTACGGGCCGAGCTGTGGGGGGAAGCCTGGTGCGGGTCCGCGTTCGCGGAGGGACCGGGGGTGCGGTCGGCGGAGGGGCCGGGGGCCGGTCCGGCGGCGGGGCCGGAGGCCGGAGGGGTGCCGTACGCGGAGTCGTCGTACGGACGGGAGCCGTCGTACGCGGACTCGTCGTACGGGCCGAACTCGTCCTCGTACGGGCCGGACTCGTCGTCGTACGGAGCGTTCGCGATGCCGGGGCCGGACTGGCCGCGGTCCCGGCCGGTGCCCGCCTCCGGGAGCCGCAGGGTGAAGGTGGAGCCCTGTCCCTCGGCGCTCCACACCGTGACCTCCCCGCCGTGCGAGGCGACCACGTGCTTGACGATCGCCAGCCCGAGGCCCGTGCCGCCGGTGGCCCGGGAGCGGGCCGGGTCGACGCGGTAGAAGCGCTCGAAGATGCGGTCCTTGTCCTTGTCGGAGATGCCGATGCCCTGGTCGGTGACGGCGATCTCGATCATGTCCCCGCCGGGCGCGGTCACCCGGCGCGCGGCGATGCCGACGCGGGTGCGGGCCGGGGAGTAGTTCACGGCGTTCTCGACGAGATTGCCGAGCGCGGCGGCCAGCTGACCGCGGTGCCCCCACACGCGCAGGTCGGCGGTTCCGCCGGCGGCCATGGTGATCTGCTTGGTGCCCGCCTGGTGCCGGCAGCGGTCCATGGCCTCGGCGACCAGCTCGTCCACCCGGACCGGCTCGGCGTCCTCCAGCGGGTCGTCGTTCTGCACCCGGGAGAGGTCGATGAGTTCCTGGACGAGGTTGGTCAGGCGGGTGGCCTCGATCTGCATGCGGCCGGCGAAGCGCTGGACGGCCTCCGGGTCGTCCGAGGCGTCCAGGACGGCCTCGGAGAGGAGGGAGAGCGCGCCGACCGGGGTCTTGAGCTCATGGCTGACGTTCGCGACGAAGTCGCGCCGTACCGCCTCGATGCGCCGGGCCTCGGTGAGATCCTCGACGAGGAGGAGCACCAGCCGGGAGCCGAGGGGGGCGACCCGCGCGGAGACGGCGAGCGCCTCGCCGCGGCCGGTGCCGCGCCGCGGGAGGTCCAGCTCGACCTGGCGTATCTCCCCGTCCCGCCGGGTGTCCCGGGCCATCTGCAGCATGGGTTCCACGGAGAGCTTGCCGCCGCGGACCAGGCCGAGGGCGTACGCGGCCGAGCTGGCCTTGACGACCCCGTCGGCCTCGTCGAGGACGACGGCGGAGGACCGCAGCACGGAGAGCACGGTGTCGACGCCCGGGGGCAGCACGGGGTCGGTGTGCAGCGAGGTGCGGGTGGGGCGTTTGAGGTCGCGCTCGCTCCAGCGGAACGCCAGCATGGCGATGACACCGGTGAGCACACCGGCGATCGCAGCCGCTGCGGCGACCGCCGCGTTCACGTCCATGCGTCAAGGTTAGGCATGGCGAAGGACCTGGCCACAGCTGTCGCGGTGCGACCTCGAACACTCGTCGCCCAGAGTTCACCTTGGAGCCAGGGGTGGTTCATTTGGGGTGACGGAAACCGACGCGTACGGGGCGGAACGTGGGAACGTGGCCCCAGGAACACGGAGGAGAGGGAACCCTGATGCGTGACGCGTACCACGAGGAACTGGACTCGATCGGCGACGGTCTGGTGGAGATGGCCCGGCTGGTCGGATCGGCGATCGGACGCGCCACCACCGCGATGCTCGACGCCGACCTGAAGCTGGCCGAGAGTGTGATCGAGGGCGACAAGAAGGTCGACGAGCTGCAGCACGACCTGGAGGCCCGGGCGATAGCACTGCTGGCCCGGCAGCAGCCGGTGGCGACGGACCTGCGGATCGTGGTGACGTCGCTGCGGATGTCCGCGGACCTGGAGCGGTCCGGCGACCTCGCCCAGCACGTCGCCAAGCTGGCGCGGCTGCGGTTCCCGGAGCGGGCGGTTCCGCGTGACCTGCACGCGACGATCCTGGAGATGGGCCAGCTGGCGCAGCGCCTGATGGCGAAGGCCGCCGAGGTGATCATCACCAAGGACGTCGACCTGGCGCTGCAGCTTGAGCAGGACGACGACGAGATGGACCTGCTGCACCGGACCCTGTTCCAGCACCTGATGGACGAGCGCTGGAAGCACGGCATCGAGACGGCGGTCGACGTCACGCTGCTGGGCCGCTACTACGAGCGGTACGCCGACCACGCGGTCGCCGTCGCCAAGCGCGTCATCTTCCTCGTCACCGGTGAGCACGCGGACGACCTCCAGCAGGACCTCCCGCCGGAGATCCAGCCGACCATGCCGGAGCCCGAGGGGGCGTAACGGGGCCCCGCGGGGCTCCCCGGCCGGCCCAGGGGCGCGT
Organism: Streptomyces sp. bgisy159; assembly: GCF_057707805.1. Lineage (NCBI taxonomy): Bacteria > Bacillati > Actinomycetota > Actinomycetes > Kitasatosporales > Streptomycetaceae > Streptomyces > Streptomyces sp. bgisy159. Next base: position 13,227 of record NZ_JBYIQX010000073.1, read on the forward strand.
GCAAGCCACTGTGCGCCGTTGATGCGCCCAGTGATCGGGGCATCCAATGGGCAAAGGCACGCAGCCTCTAGGCACGAAGCCTCAAGGAGGGACCATGGCCGATTCCCCCAGCACGAACCCCGACCCCGCGCAGGAACGCCCGACCGAGGAACCCACGCCGATCACCAGTCTCAACCTGATCGCCGCCTGCGGCTGCGGCTCGGGCTGCGGCTGCGGCTGCCAGTCGGGGGCGCCCTGCCAGTGCGGCTGAGCACGGCACCCGGCGTACGACGAAGAGGGGCCCGGCGACACCACGTGATGCCGCCGGGCCCCTCTTCGCTGCGCTCCCTCACGGGGCGCAGGCCCGCGCGATCGACAGACTGTTCTCGTACAGGTGATGCCGCACGATCCGTCCGTTCTCCACGGTGAGCCGCAGCGCGAACGGTCCCTCGAAGGACTTGCCGGTGGCGCGTACGGTCCCCGCCAGGTACCCCGTCACCACGGCGTCGGGGCCGTCCACGACCACCGCGTCGACGGACGCCCGAGCCGCCTCCGGCACGGTGTGCTCCGCCAGTTCGGCTCCCTGAGCCGCGCATTCGGCGGCGGTGGACCGGGGCCGGATCCACGGCACCCCGGGATTCTCGGCGAGCACCCAGTCCACCTCGTCGGCGAACAACTCGACCAGCCGCCCGGTGTCCCCGGCCAGCCTCGCCGCGAGGAACTCCGCCACCACAGCCCGGGTGGTCCCGGCCTCGGTCCCCACAGACATACCCGCTCCCTTCACCGACACGACTCCCGACACGACTCCTGACACGACTCCCGGCGGGGCGTCCTGCCGGGAGTCCGATCCTTCCTGTCGGGGCCGGGGTGGTCGATTACCTCGGGGGTCATGCCGCTGTCTCGGGGGCCATGCCGCCCCGGATCTCGGGGGGTCATGCCGCCCCGGATCTCGGGGGGCCATGCCGAGATCTCAGGGGTCATGCCGCCCCGCGGCGGTCGTCCACGCCTCGTTCGGGGTTGCCGTGCCTCGCTGCTCCGCCGCAGGATCGGGGGATGTCCACATCGATCGGCGCACGCACCGCCGACCCGTGCCCGCGGTGCCTCGTCGACCACGTCCGCACGGGCCTCCCCGAATTCGTCGGAGAGGGCACGGTCGTCGCCTACGGCTGCGACCGCTGCGGCCACACGTGGTCCCGCCCGGTCGAGGACGACCTCGACGTGCACGACACCGTACGGGTCGACCTCCCCCACGCCACCCTCTACGGCACCGTCCGGCAGGTGGCGGACGACCGGGTCGAGGTGCACGACACGAAGAGCGGCCGGGTGGTGTGGGCCGAGCTGTGGAGGGTCATCCTCTACTGACCACCCCCTCCCCCCACGCCAGGCCGCTCCTACTCCAAGTGATCGCGCACGACGTCGAGGAACGCCCGCCGGTTGGGACGTATGTACGCCCAGACCCTCTCGTCCTGCGGATCCCCCGGGTCGTCGGGGCCGTTTCTGATCACGTTCTGGACGTCGTACGCCAGACGACGTGCCGCCTCGTTCACCTCGGGCGCGCACAGCATGTGGATGGTCTTCTGCGCCACCCACATCCTGTCGATGGACTGCTTCGCCCGGGCTTGCCACTGCTCGTCAGCCATTCCGTGGTGGTAGCGGTCCACGGCGACCCGTTCGGCTTCCTGCACCGCCGACAGGAAGCCGACGAGATGGGTGACGCGTTCGTCGCGACGCGCCTCGGCACGTTCACGAGCGCTCCGTCGCATCTCGGCCCGCTCCGACGCACGCCCCAGCGAGTACTGGGCCAACGTCGATACGCCTCCGCCGAGTACCACACCGAACAACGGCAAAAGTGTCGATGTCACACCTCACCGTGACACCGCCCCGACGGCCGTCATGGCTTTTCCGTGTATTTCACACATTCTCGCTCCGCGTGGTATATCCCCGCATGGTGTATCCGAGCCCTCGGCCGCCGCTCAACGAATGGCCTGGGCGCGGCTCCACCCCCCTCGCCGCCGACCGGCCTTCGCCGTGCCTTCCCGCCCGCTGCTCCCCACTCGATCCGGCGTGCTGCCCAACGGGCCACTCGGAACTGGCGGTGAGGAATTGAACCGGACACTGACACGGCCCACGTGCCCCCTCTGGGGACACGGCACGTCGAGCGGTCGCGGCGCCGGGTCGATGACGGCGTACGTCGCACGCTCGCACCCTCGTCGGCGAGGCCAACCCGCGGGGTATTTAGGCCGGTTGTGGTCCGAAGTGTGACCAGAAGCCGGGTTACCCGCGACCTTCCGGGGAAGGATTTCAAGTGCATGTCAGTGAGTCAGAGGGGGCTGCTCATGAGCGATACATCACGGTCACGACCCGACAGGACAGAGCCGGGGCCGCCGTCTGCGCGCGGCACCGACCGCTTCAGCGACGGTCCCCCTGATCCCCTCGCCTCGCTGCTGGCCAAGGTCAACAACGGGGAACACATTCCGACCCTTGGAGACAACGCGGACGGCGAAGACCGCGACCCGCGTGACGAGGAATGGCGGGAACATGACCGCCGCGGCCCCTATGCGCAGGGGCGTCGCCGGAGGAACTGACGCAAGGCCGGGTCCCCGTCTGGGGCGGGCCGCCGCGTGAGGCACGACCCGTGTCACGCTTTCACTGACGCTAGGTGCCCCGCGGCAGCAAACCTTGTTGCCCGGTGAGCCACCTATCGGCTTCGATCGTAGCCATGACCGACGGCGCCACAGTCGACGTTGCCGACGAGGAAATCCTCAGCAGCCAGATCCTCCGGGGTCTCAAGGCACTCCGTGATCATCTGGGCTGCTCGCTGCACGAGGCCCTGGACGTCCTTGCCGCCAGGTACGAGGTACTGAGGGTGGAGCGTCCGGGCGACTTCATATGTGGTCATGACGAGTACTGGGCCGGCTTCCACTCGTGAGGGTGTGCCTGCCGCTGACAGGCTGCGTCGAACGCACTCAGCTTGGGAAGCTGCGGACATCGAGAACCGTTCCTGAGCGCTGACCTGCTCGAACAGCAGGTTCGCGACCTCTGCGAACCCGGCTGCCTTCACCGTGATTCCCCGCGGTTCCCCGCTCGATCTGGTGCGCTTGTGGTGCGGTCGCTATCGGTATTGGGCCCTACGAACCGGCCCGCCTGCAAGCGCCTCAGAGATGCTGCTTGGCAGCTCTGACCAGTCGGCTGATGCCGTCACGAGTCCGGGCCCTGCCCTCGTCGAGGTCTGTTCTGCTGTCTGTCTTGGACAGTGCCGTGATGTTGGCAAGCACGTCCTCTGCGGACCGGCTCAGCGCCTCGTCATCGATCAGCATCTGCACTCGAAACAGCGCCTCTTGCGCCTTGGAGCGCAGGTCGTAGGCACGGATCCGCACCGTGTCAGGGGCCTCCGGCGGTGGCTGTTCGTGCTCGCAGAACCAGAGGTGCACCAGGCAGCGGCGATAGTTGACCAACGCGCCGGCGTAGGCGGAGAAGGCATCGAGACGCTCCCGCCGCAGCTTCTCGCGGCGTGTGAGCTGGTGGCTCCTGTCGGTGGTGCGCTGCTGGAACGCCATAGTGATCCCCGAACCGAGCAGCGTCCCCAGGACGGCTATGCCACTGGCGATGATGGTCTCCGCAGCCCAAGTTGATCACGAGACGGGACGGCCGAGCTTGGAACCCCGAGGTGATGTCTGACCCTCGTGCCATCATCCTTGCGTGCTGAAGATCCCCGGCTACGAAGGTGGCCCTCTGGTGCAGGGCACTGCTTACCTGGACGATCCGTTGTTCTGGCCCGTGCACCTCGGCTCCTGCCTGCGTGGGGAGGACGCACAACGAGCTGCGTTCGGCGCCGACTGGGACGCGGCAATGGATCTGTACCATGCGTTGTCCGCCGAGCGGGAGTGGCCGGTGTTCAGGGTGCCTCTGTCCTCGGGGCACACGGTCCATGCCGTCTACCGCAACATCGAGGACGACCGCGGGGTGGACTATCTGATACATCACCCGGCGTGGTCCGTAGCGGAGACCCTCGCTGTGGATGACGGGCATTTCATGGGGCCCGGCACGGCCTGGCCGGAGTTGCTGTCCACTGCCCGACAGCCGGCCACGGAAGGCGCTGCCGACCCCGACGTCCGCCTCTTGCTCCTCTTTCCGACACTCGGCGACGCGCGGCTTCCCGACGACGCAGCCGTTGCCCTCACCACGGCGCTCACCGCCCTTACCCTGGTCGAAGAGCCTGCCGAAGTGGCGGACATGCTCCTGGAGAACCAGGGCCAATGGACTCCCGCTCACTGGAGGCGCGCAGACGGTGTCTGGATCAACGACGGTGGGCACTCGTACCGAAACCCCGGCAACGCCTTCGCTCTGCCCGAGCATCGCCTTCGAGAGATCAGTAACGCACTGAACGACGGGGAAGCGGCGGCTCACCAGACATCTGGCTGAAGCTCTGAGCTGGGGAAGCTCGGGTTCTCTCCGGACGGCTTCAAGGGGCTGTCCTGCGGCGGATCCGGAACGGGAACAGGGTGGCTGCTGGCGGTTCCCCGCTAATCCCCTTGGCTCTCCGCCAGATCTGGTACGCAGCTGGCACGCAACTGGCAAGCTGTTCGGTGCGCCGCCAGCAGTTGGCAGGGCGCGCGAACTCTACTCGTACGCCCCTACGATGCAGGCCATGGGCACATCCGATGCCGAACCACTCATACGCGCCTGCTGGCTCTCCTGGCTCGCGGTCGCGACGGTAGATCGCGCGGAAGTCGCGAAGGCCCTCGGCTTGACGGACATACGGGAGACCACCTGGGCCGACGGGGTGGAACTCATCGACCAGGTGGCACACGACGAGGAGGAGCCGTTCTCCGCGGTCGTCGTCGTTCCACCCATGCGGGGGTGGACCCTGGTCGTCGGACCGTACTTCGGCCTGCCCTATCCGGAGCAAACGGCGCATGTCTCCGAGCTATGCCGAGCGTTGAGCGAGCGGTTCGGCGCAGCCCAACTCTTCTTCCACAGTGAGCAGAACGACGGGGAGGCGTGGCTGATCGCCGAACACGGGCGGATCGTCAGACGGTGGATCAGTGAGTACCCGGAGCTCGCGCTGGGCGAACCGTTCGGAGTCGAGCGACGACTCCTCGACACATTCGGCATCCTGGGGAAGCCCGAGGAGCTCGACTCTGGCAGTGATTTGGCCTGCGACTGGGCGGCGACCTTTGGTGATTGCTGGGCGACGACGGTCGCGGAGGAAGCCAGCGTCAACCCCACCACAGCCGCCGCCCAGCCCTCGAACAGCAGCATGCTGGTGGCGGTCGCGCCCACCATTGCGTAGGTGCACCGGCCGGCCACCACGGGCAGCCTGGCCGACGTGGAGGTCAGGACGGGA
>NZ_JBYIQX010000074.1:0-16613 GCF_057707805.1 Streptomyces sp. bgisy159
AAGGAAGTTGGGGAGCGCATGGCGCTCCCCCGCCTGACGGTCCTTCCGGCTGCGCCTCCAGAACCTTGGAGCCCGCTGTCGCGGGCCGGGCTGGCTACAAGGGAGTGGGGGTCGCTCGTTCGTGTGGGTTCTAGTGTACCGCGTGCATCAGGTTGATGCAGCATGTACCGTTGGCGGAAACACGAGACACCCCCCAACCAGCCGGGAACTCCCCAGAATTCCGAAGGAACGACCGTAGATGACCGGTCACCACGAATCTACCGGACCCGATCCCGCGCTGAGCAGCGATTCTGTGCGCCGGGTGACGCAGTACCAGACGGCGGGCGTGAACGCCCGGTTGAAGGTGTTCGCGCTCCTGGAGGCACAGGGAGTGCCCGCGAGCGAGGCGGACGACCTGGTGGCCGCACTGGAGGCCGGGGCGGTCGCTGGGGCGCAGTGCCAGGTGGTGGAGCTGGGCGGCATGGCGCCGGCCTCTCGGGGCCCGCTGTTCTCGGACGGCTGGGATGACGGCGTGACGGCCGTGAGCGAGGCCCTGGTGGGCATCGCGGACCGGGAGTGGCCCCGGCGCGGCGGCCGGTCGTCCGGTGCCGCTGAACTGGCCGTACACATCGCGGACGTGAGGCAGCGTGAGCGGGCCGACCTGGTGCGGCTGGAGAGGTTCGTCCGGGAGGCCGTGCTGCCGGGCACCCATCCGCACACGACGGCGCGGCGCCAGGTGCTGGAGGCGCTGGGTGAGGCCGGCGGTCTGTGCACGGCCCGGACGCGGAACGCGGACGGGGGTGTCGTGGTCTGCACGCGTGAGGCCGGGCACTACGACCCGGACGACAAGCCGCCGTTCAAGGACGGAAAGCCGGGCGGCTGGCACAAGGCGGATGCGTCGATCTGGAACAACTTGGGCGCGGCCTGCATTCCGCACGCGGCCCTCTGAAAGACCACAGGAATTGACCGCTCGGGGAGGTAAGTAAATGTCGGCGATTCAGCTCAAGGAACACCAGGTCGATCAGCGCTCCGCGTTTCGCAGGTGGGTGGGATTCCCTTCAAGGTCATCTGTGCCCCCGCAGGGTGCCCGGGGCACGATCGTGTCAGCGACCGGCTCGGGCAAGACGATCACGGCCGCCGCGTGCGCGCTGGAGAGCTTCGCGGACGGCCGGATCCTCGTGACCGTGCCCACCCTGGACCTGCTCGCGCAGACCGCCCAGGCGTGGCGGGCGGTGGGGCACCGAGCCCCGATGGTCGCGGTGTGCTCGCTGGAGAACGACCCGGTGCTCAAGGAGCTGGGCGTGCGGACCACCACCAACCCGATCCAACTGGCCCTGTGGGCCGGGCATGGGCCGGTCGTCGTGTTCGCCACGTACGCCTCTCTCGTGGACCGCGAGGACATCGACGCACCCGAGGGCCAGCGGAAGGTTCGCGGGCCGCTGGAGGCCGCTCTGGCGGGCGGAGACCGGCTCTACGGCCAGCGCATGGACGGCTTCGACCTCGCGATCGTGGATGAGGCGCACGGCACCGCTGGTGATCTTGGTCGTCCGTGGGCGGCGATCCACGACAACCAGCGGATCCCGGCGGACTTCCGGCTCTACCTGACCGCGACCCCGCGCATCCTCGCCGCGGCCCGCCCGCAGAAGGGCGCGGACGGCCAGGAGCTGGAGATCGCGACCATGGCCGACGACCCGAACGGGACCTACGGCGCGTGGCTCGCCGAGCTCGGGCTCTCGGAGGCGATCGAGCGGGAGATCCTCGCCGGGTTCGAGATCGACGTCCTGGAGATCCGCGACCCCTCCCCCGTCCTCGGGGAGTCCGAGGAAGCACGGCGCGGCCGACGCCTGGCGCTGTTGCAGACCGCGCTCCTGGAGCACGCGGCGAAGTGGAACCTCAAGACCGTCATGACGTTCCACCAGAAGGTGGAGGAGGCCGCGGCGTTCGCGGAGAAGCTGCCTCAGACCGCTGCCGAGCTGTACGTCAACGACGCCACCGACGACGACCTGGCCGCCGCCGACAAGCTGCCGAAGTCCTCCATCGACGCGGAGTTCTACGAGCTCGAGGCCGGCCGCCACGTACCGCCGGACCGGGTGTGGTCGGCGTGGCTGTGCGGCGACCACCTCGTGACCGAGCGGCGCGAGGTCATCAGGCAGTTCGCCAACGGCATCGACGCCGCCGGGCGCCGGGTGCACCGCGCCTTCCTCGCCAGCGTTCGCGTGCTCGGGGAAGGCGTGGACATCACCGGCGAGCGGGGAGTCGAGGCCGTCTGCTTCGCGGACACCCGCGGCTCCCAGGTGGAGATCGTGCAGAACATCGGTCGCGCGCTGAGGCTCAACAAGGACGGCAGCACGAAGGTGGCCAGGATCATCGTGCCGGTGTTCCTGGAGCCCGGCGAGGACCCCACCGACATGGTCGCCAGCGCCTCGTTCCGCCCCCTTGTAGCCGTTTTGCAAGGCCTGCGCTCGCATGATGAGCGCCTGGTCGAGCAGCTCGCCTCCCGCGCCCTCACCAGCGGCAAGCGCAAGGTCCACCTTCAGCGCGATGAGGACGGGCGGATCGTCGGGGCCGGCGCAGAGGGCGAGGGCGAGGACCAGGAGCAGGACGACACCGACGCCGCTGCCGAGTCGGCCCTGCTTCACTTCTCCAGCCCGCGCGACGCGGCGACCATCGCGGCTTTCCTGCGCACCCGGGTCTACCGCCCGGAGTCCCTGGTGTGGCTGGAGGGCTACCAGGCCCTGATCCGCTGGCGCGCGGAGAACGAGATCACCGGCGTCTACGCCGTGCCCTACGACGTCGAGGTCGAAGTCGGGGCGACGAAGGCGTTTCCGCTTGGCCGATGGGTGCACCAGCAGCGCAAGGCACTGCGGGCAGGGGAGCTGGAGGACCGGCGCAAGGTCCTCCTGGACGCGCCGGAGGCCGGGATGGTCTGGGAGCCGGGCGAGGAAGCGTGGGAGTCCAAGCTCGCCGCGCTCCGGTCGTACCGGCGGGCGACCGGGCACCTCGCGCCGCGTCAGGACGCGCTGTGGGGCGAGGGCGAGGCGATGGTGCCCGTCGGGCAGCACATGGCCAACCTCCGGCGGAAGGGCGCGAAGAACGGCCTGGGCAAGGACCCGGAGCGGGCCGCCGTACGCGCCACGCAGCTCACGGAGATCGACCAGGACTGGGACTGCCCGTGGCCACTGGACTGGCAACGCCACTACCGCGTCCTCACCGACCTCGTCGACGCCGACGGCCACCTGCCCGACATCGCACCCGGCGTGCTCATGGACGGCGACGACATCGGACGATGGCTCCAGCAACAGAAGCAGCCGACCACCTGGGCGCGGCTCCTGCCCGAGCAGCAGGAGCGACTGTCCCAGCTGGGCGTCACGCCCGTGGAGGCGCCGTCTCCCGCCCCGGCCACCAAGGGTGCGACGAAGGGGCAGGGCAAGGCGCAGCAGGCATTCCAGCGGGGCCTGGCGGCCCTCGCGCAATGGGTGGAGCGGGAAGGCGCCCACCGGCCGGTGCCAAGGGGCCACAGCGAAGAGATCACGATCGACGGCGAGACGGAGCCGGTGAGCGTCAAGCTGGGCGTATGGATCTCGAACACCAAGTCGAGGCGGGACAAGCTCACCCAGGACCAGCTGAACGCGCTACGGGAGCTCGGCATGCAGTGGGTGTGAACACGCCGGCTGATCGTCAAAGCACGGTCCTGATCCCTGGTACAGGGTGAGGGCCTGCGCTCGTCCAGTCAATGCCGGGTGCAAGATTTCGACTGCGGGTCCGTGGAGCATTTGCGGACCCGCAGATTGCTTTTGAGCCTCGCGGAAAAAATATTTCAGCTGGCGTGTCACGTTCGCCAACTTCCCCTGCACATAAGCCCGTACAACAAGCGATCTGCTCCGCAGCTCACTCGCGCGACTTAAAGAAGTCGTCGGGGATCGGGGGCAGACCACGACGAGGGGGCTTATGCCATGAGTGTGGATGCAGAGATCGTCGAGACCATCGACGCGGTGCTGGGCGGGGAAGGTACGGCGCGAATCGAGCAGGACGCCGCGCGAATCGAGGAGCTGGCCTGCGGTGGGTTCGAGGGGCTGGCCTACGAGGTGTTCGAGATCGAGCTGTACCGGGAGGCCGAGCCGATCCTGCTCGGCATGCTCCGCAAGGGCACGCTGGCCCGGCTCGCCCTGAAGCAGTGCAAGAGCCGCGGCTGGAAGTTCTTCGTCCACGAGGACGACATGCTGCTGCTGCGTAGCAGCAGTGCGGAGCGGGACGTCATCATGGTCGACGTGCTCGCCGAGGCGATGCGCAAGTTCCGCCGCGACCTGCAGAGCGGGCGGGGCTGGACGGCGGACTACAACGGACCGCGCGGCGCCTGCAGCCTGATGTCGTACTTCATCGGCCAGTGCGTGTGGGTCTTCCGGCGCGCGTATGTGAGGTGGGCCAGGCAGCGGGTCAGCTGGGCGCGGCTGCACGCCGTGTACGACCTCACGGAGGATGCCGCGAACGATGCCGGTATCGGCGGGCTGCTGCGGGCCACCAGCTACGAGATCGAGTCGGAAGTGTTCAGCACGGACTTCGAGGACATCCTCGAGGAGCAGGCGCCGGAGACGCAGGCGGTCGTGCGCCTGACGGTCATGGGTTTCCCGGACTCCGAGATTGCCGAGCGGCTGAAGCTCACCAGCGCCACCGTCCGCAAGCGGAGGTCGCGATTCAGGACGGCCCTGTACCAGGCGGCCCGCGAGCGCCGGATCTGGATCCCGGAGGAGCTGCACACGAAGGCCGTCTCCCGCGGGCACCAGCAGCGGGGTGCGGTGTGAGCGTGCAGAACCTCCTGATCCTTCTTCTGGCTCTGGTCGCCCTCGCGGCCGTCTCCGCCGTCGCAGGTCTGATCGGCTACAGCGTCTCCCGCGAGGGGGGCTCGTCGGTCTCCACGGCCATCGGTCGCGGCGGCTTCGTGTTCTTCAGCGTCATGACGCTGTTCATCGCGCTGCTGGCCGTGCTGGTCCCGGCCGTGACGTGAGGCAGGGGTACATCGGGCCGACCGGACCCCCGGCCGGCCCGGGGCCCCACCACACAGTCCGACCGGCGCGTCCATTGTGACTGAGCGCTTCAGTTGGCCGGTTGAGCACAACGTCCGATCAGTGGCGACGCCTCGCGGCTGTCCGAAGTGCAGCTGCCCGCACACCGATGACCTTGCACCGCCCAGGTGATTGTCGATGGAACTGGTGACCTGTGGTTTGCTGCCACGGATCGTGACCGCCTGACATGAGGAGAGCGGACGTGGACGACGAGGAGAAGATCGCGCGAGGAGTGGCCCGGGGCATCGCCCGGCACGAAGCCGCGCGATCGGAAGCCCAGGCTCGGCAGTTCCTCGGCTGCCTACTGCTGTTCGCGGTTTTCGGTGTTGGCTTCATCCTGCTCGTCACCTACGGAAGCTGAGGGGGACACCAGTTGCTTGCGCCCTGGCGTCCGGGCTGACACCTCAGGGCCAGCCCGGACGCTCAATCGGCCAAGTCGGCTGCTCACTGGCCAACTGAAGTGCTCAGCCACATCCATGTGTGACTGAGCACTTCAGTTGGCCAGTTGAGCGGGACGGACTCATCCATCCCAGCCGAGGTCTCCAGCGCACGAAATACTGCTGGCCAGCTCCCTGAGCGATCTTTAAGCTGAGCAGGTGGCCAATGGGAAAACCTCGTACGTCTGCCTCTCCTGCCGGGTCTCGTACAAGCAGCCCCACGACAGGGCGAGGCAGCGGATCTGTCCGCGCTGTGCGAAGCCGATGATCCACGCAGGATCAGCCTTCGCGGCGCCCCGGCGGCGAGACGTCGCGGCATGGCGGGCCCTCACCGTGCTGCTGAACGCAGGCGTGGGCTTCCACAAGAGCTGCTGCGGCGGACCCGGATACCGGCCCCGAACGCTGCGCGACGTGCGCGAACGGATGACATACGCGCGGCGCAGCGGTACGCCGGTTGCCAAGGCGCTCGTACGGCGTGATGTGTCATGACGTCTACTGAACGCTCAGCCGGCCAACTCGAGCACTCACTGGCCAACTGAAGTGCTCAGTCACACCATGTGGTCGACGGAGCTCGCTGCTCGGGGGCTACAGCTCGAAGTCGAGGTGTTCGATATCGGTGAAGCGGACCTCTTCCAGGCTGCCAGCACGGCGGCCACCGTCCTGGAAGTACACCTCCTTGAGCGCTTCGGCGGCGATCTCCCGCAACTGCTGGTCGCTGGCGCCCCGCTCTTGGGCGTCGAAGAGGCGGGCGGCGTAGCGGGGCGGCAGGGCGACCGTCAGGTGCCGGATGCGGTCCTGGTCCGTCGACCCGATCGGCGCGGTGTAACCGAGGCGGGCGCGGGTGTCGATGACGATTCCGCCAATGGTCGCCGCCTTCTCGCGGGCCTTCGCCCGGATCTGCGGCTGCCAGCGGGCCCTCACCTCGCGCTCCAGCCGGGCGGCGAGGTCTGGGCGCGGTTTCTTGATCTGGTCCTTCACGTACCGCTCTACGGTGCGCTGGGAGATCCGGAGCATCTGGGCAACCGCCTTGGTGCCCTTGAGCTGCTTGACCAGGTACCGCATCTGCGCGGGCGCGCTCTTGGGCACCGGGCGGGTGAACGCCCTCTGCACCGCGGCGTCCAGGCCGTCCCCGAACATGCTCATCGCGCTCCGCCTACTCTCCGGTGTCCTGGTCGGTGACGGTGCCGTCCTTGATGTACCGGGCGAGGTTGAGCTCCGGGGCGTTGAACCGCTCGCGCACCCCCTCGCCCCACAGCACGCTCTGGGTGCCTTCCCACTTCACCAGGCCCGGGTTCACTCCGAGTTTGAAGCCGCCGGGCAGCGGCTTGCCGTCCCGGTAGGGCAGGAAGTCCAGCGGCGACGGCCCGTCGGACGCGTAGACGGCACAGTCCGAGAGGACGGCCACCGGATACTGACCGGTGAAGGCAGCGTGCTTGACGATCTTGCGGTGCATGTTGATCCGGGTCCGGGAGATGACGGCGGCGCGGATGTCCGGGCGCCAGGTGGGCCGGGCAAGGGCCCGCCACGGCTGCCCGGGCTTCCAGCCCTCCCCGCGCGGGCGCTCGCGCAGCTTGCCGATGCCGCCCTTCACGGTCGCCTTGATCGCGGACACCACGATCGCCAGCTGGGGGTCACGGTGCCGGTAGCCGTCCATGGCCGCGAGGAAGTCGGCCGGCGGCATGTCCGCGTGCACGCCAAGGTCGGCCATCGTGGCGAGGTAGGCATCGCGCAGCCGCTGGTACCAGGCGTCCAGGTAACGGCCGTTGTCGTAGCGCACCCACGCCTCGATCGGCGCGACGTCGTAGCCGAGCTCCACCGCGTACGCCACGGTCGGCGTGGCGTACCAGGCCGGACCCGTCGGGCGCTCGCCCTTCGGTGTGAACGGACTGGGCAGCAGCTCGCCGTCCAGGTCCGTCCACTGCTTGGCGAGCTTCACACGGGACAGGTCGACGTGGCTCAGGTCGACCAGCCAGGAGCCGGGCAGTTTCGGATCGAAGACGGGGTTCTTGACGTGCGTCGGCGCACCCAGGCCGACCGTGAGGCCGTTCGCCCCGGCGGCGAAGGCCATGTTCACGTCGATGCCCACAAGGTGGAGGCGAAGGCATTCGGCGTCGGTGAGCGGGCGTGCCCAGTCGTACGCCTCCTCCACCAGGACCTCGGCCGGGGTGCGGTGGTGGAAGCGCGGCAGGTCCGCCAGGACCGGGTGCCCGTCGGGTGCCTCGCACGGCGCGCAGTCCACCGGATCCTTACCCAGCGAGTTGGGGTTGTGCTCGGAGTGCCGCTTGCCCGTCGCGTCCGGTTCGGAGGCGCGGGTCGGCGGGTGCAGGGCGGTCATCAGCTCCAGACCGGTCACGGCGGTGGATCCGCGCGGCGTCATCACGCGGGCCGCATACGTGCTCAGCAGCCGGGCCAGGTCCGCCGGCGGCAACTGCCCGGCGTCGGCCCAGTGCCGGGTGTCGAGCGCGTCCCACGACGGGATGCACAACTGCACGCAGGAGCGCTCCGCGCCCTGCGCGGGGCGGTAGATCCTCGCCCACGGCCCGAAGCCGCGCTTGGTCAGCTGCCAGTGGGCACGCGTCAGCTGCTTGATGACCTTGTGGCCCTCCGGCAGCCGCCCGGCCAGGCGCTCCTGTTGGGTGAGCGTGACGGGCAGGCCGTAGTACTCGCACGCCGCCTCGGTCAGCACGATCAGCGGGTCGGCATCCTTGCCCGGCCCGGACAACTTCGGCTGGCCGAGCTTCGCCTCGCGCAGCGTCCACTCCACCAGGGCCGGGATCGACTTCGCCGGTACGTCCAGGACCAGGCCGCCGACGCAGTACGCGTACGCCTGACCGTCCTCGACGTCGACGACCGCGAGCGGCCCGTTCTCGAAACGCGGATCGGCACCGCCCACCGGGGTGCTGGCGGGGGCGGCCTTCTTCGCGGCCGGGCGCCGCGAAGAAGGCCCTGACGTGACCGCCGGGCGCGGTACAGCGGCAGGGGCAGCGGGGCGAAGTGCAGTGTTCGCGGGCTCCGTAGCCGGGCCTGTGGGTGCGGTGCAGGCTTGGACCGGTTCAACTGCCGATGGCGCAGGAGCGGCTGGAACGGCAGGCGTCTCGGGGATCGCCGTCTCCTCAGGGGGCACCGGCGCGCCTGCGGGGTAGAGCTGGGCTAGTTGCTTGAGCATGCGGGCGTATGCGTCGCGCTCCGGTGGCCGCGGCTCGGTCTTGCCGGCCTCCCAGCCGCTGACCGTCGCGCGCCGCACCTGCAGTGCGGCGGCCACCTCGTCCAGCGTCAGCCCGTGCGCCTGGCGCAGCCGCTTGCGTTCCGCCGGGGGCGGCAACGGGGAGCGGGACGCGACCAGGGCGTCGACCGCGTCGAACAGCTCGGACATGCAGCACCTCCAGTCCCGACCCTAGCGTGAAGCGCACGTTTCGCGTACCAAACGCGTACGGATCCCGTAAACGGCGGTTGGTGGCACAGTTGCCCCCTGGGAAGGGGCGCCCTCGGGCTTCGGCAGTACCGGCCCGGGTCTGCAGCACGCGAGATCGGATTGCCCCAGACCCTCCGTCTTCCCTCCGGCCTCGCTGCCTCTTCGGGGGCCTCTATGCGGCCCGTCTGTCCTGGGAGGGCGGTGGTGGGGCCTGTGCGGCCGATTCGGTCTGAGCCTGCCAGACCATCTGCTCGTGGGCCCGGACCCAGCTGTCCAGGCTCCTCGAGCGTGACGGGACGTCCCGCAGAATGCGGACCGCCGAGGCAAGCCACGGCTGAAGTTCCGCTGCCCTGACGACGTAGCAGGCCTTCAGGAAAGCAATGGCCTGCTGCGGGTCGACCGGCAGCGCGTCGCCCTCGATGATGCGACGCGCGGTGGGCCGGGGCAGGATGCCGGGCCCGGACATGCGCTCCATCTCGCCGGGCGTTGGGTAGCCGGCCCACACATGCTGGTGTCGCAGTGCGCGCACGAGGTCTGCCAGACTGGACAGCAGCGTGGGATCGGGTGCCTGGCGGACGTAGAAGGGAGCCCGCGTGGCCCGTCGGGCTCTGATCCAGAGCTGGCGGGCACGGTCCATGAAGAACTCGGGGTGGAAGTCGCCCTCGCCGGCGGTCGCAAGAATGAACTCCTGGACAGTCTCCCAGGACGGCACGACCGCACCGGAAGCAGCGCGCTCGAATGTCGCAGCCGACACCACTGCGCTTCGTGCGGCCATCTGCTTGTAGGTCATCTGGGCGTTGTGCCGGCGTGCGCGCAAGAAGCCGGCGAGTTTCGCATTCTCCGGCACAGTGCGGTCGACGGGGTTCTCACGGCGTCCCATGGTCTTCGCCTCAGTTCCCGGCGCTGAAGTAGGCGCGCACGAGACGGCTGAGACGGCCCGCGCCGCGGCCCGGCACGACGGCCAGGGCGACGATCGCAGCGCCGATGCCGCCCGCTCCCGCAAGCAACTGCAGGACGTCCTGGACGGTGTGCGGGCGAGGAGCGAGGAAGGCCGCAGTGACGACGAACGCGATGATCACGCACGCGTGCGGCATCCCGAACCGACCGCAGCTCACGACGTGGTCGGACGACACCGACGCGACGGCCGCGGAATTCGGCGCGGCAGAGGGCTTGCTGCCCATCAACATTCTCCTGACTACCGTCCGGCGACCTGCCGATCGCCGGACGGTGCTATCTGGCTCCAACCTGTGGCCCAGGCGTGCGTCAAGCGGGAGTTGGCGCTCCCAGCGCACGAACGGGCTGCTACTGCGGCACAGTTTCCCAGCCCCTACGACACTCCTGGGAGGCCGTCAAGCAATTGCCTCACCAGCGCGCCAATGTGCACTTCTTCATGAAGGGAGTGCCGTCCACGACGATGTCGGGCCTGCCGAAGCGGCCCGGGATGGCCCGGACAGATAAAAACGTGCAGGTCACAGCGTTGCGTGCCGTCCTACCACGGCTGGCTGACAGTCGTGAGTACACCGAAAAGCCAGTAAAGACGCAGGTCAGGGCAGGTGGGGTTGTGGTCTGGGACCGTGCAACAGGTACGTTTCAGTCAGCCCCTTCACCCGATTGAAGGAAACCTACGGCAGAGCATTGACCTGCATTGATTCAGTTTTGTGCCTTCTGGCTTCGATAGTCTCCCTGCCTAGGGAGGCAGACTTCTCATCACAGGCAGCCGTACGGCCTGCCTGCCCTGATTGCTACTGGCTCCAACCACCGCAGCAGGGAGGGCCGGTGTTGGCGCACCAGCCCCGGGTGAAGCCGATCCCCACGCCACGTCGGCTGGGGCATCGGCTTCACCCGTATCCGCGTCAGCCACCACGCGGTCTCCGGCACACACCCTGGCTCCGCGCCCGCCCAGACCGGCGCTGTGGCCGCAGACAGCCGGATCCGCCAGGAGCAGAGAGTGGGGAATACAGCCGACATGGCTGACGCCGACGGGATGGTCCAGGGCGGCAGTCTCCCTCCTGGGATCTTCCGTGTAGCACCCTTCGCCGGGGAGACGACGGCGTCGCTGATCTGCCGCACCGCGAGCCGCTATGGGATGGAAGCGAAGGCGTTGCGGTCGTGCTGGCAGTGGCGCAACTACCCGCCGGGGCACGACGGCGGGGGCGCGCGGGCCGACGCCGAGGTGCTGCTGAACGCAGCCGGACGGCAGCTCCTGGCAGGCCTGTGCGGCGTCGAGGAAGACGTCCTGGCCCGGGCGTTGCCGTCCTGGGGACAGGAGGACTCCAAGCTGTCGGCCGGAAAGAACGGGGTGCCGGCGGCGGCGTGGCGGACCGGCGGCGCGGTCGCCGGGCCGGTCGCCTTCGGCTGCCGCCTGTGCGCGGCCCGGCGCACGGGAACGGCCGTGCGGGTGGTGCGGTACGCGCCGCGGTGGGAGCGGGCGTGTGTTCGGCATGGGCGGTGGCTGCTGGACGCGGACGCCAACCAGCCACTGGAGCACCTCGACCTGCGTGGCCTGCCGGAGGTAGTGGCGGCGCAGCGGCGGTGGGCCGGGGTGGCGCGGCGGGCGGCGCGGGCCGGGGCCGAGCCGGAGCGGGTGTTCGCCCTGGCGCACGCGGTGGTGGCCCGATGGTGGGAGCAGGCCCTGCACTGGGAACAGGAAACGATCTGGCCGCGGCGCCTGCACCAGGTCGCGGGCGGAAACGCCGGGGATGATCTAGAGCGGTGGCGGATCGTGGGGCGGGACGCGGTCGTCTTCCCCGAGGTGGTGACCGTCGCCGACGCTCTGCTGGACCCGGCCATGGCCCAGCTGGCGTGGGCAGACAGCGGCGCTGGACAGCCGCGGGCGCTGCCCGCCGACGGGATGTTCTGCCGCCGGCTCGGTGAGCGGGTCGGCCGGCCGTGGCTGGGGCCGCTGGCGGCTACCGACTACGGCGGCCCGCTGACCTCCTGGATGGGCAGCGTCATCCGCCTGCGCCGCGGCGCGGGCGGACCCCCCGGATACGACAACGATCCCTGGTGGCTGCGCCAGGAGCACCAGAGCACGACCATGGCCGGGCAGCTGAGGGTGCTGGGCAAGGAGAAGAAGGCGCCCGGATCGGGCAGGATGTGGCGGGCTGCGGTGCCCGCCGAGCAGCGGGCGCTGATCACCCGGGCGATCGAGAGCGCCGAGGAACAGCTGCTCCAGCTGCGCGGAGCGCAGACTGGGCCCACCGCCGACGTCGCCCGGCAGCTTCTGCGCAGCCTCCGCCATAGCGCCGGTCTGATCGAGAACGCCTGGAAGCGGACCGCCCTGGCCGCGGTGAACGCCGGGATGCCCCTGGAAGAGGTCGCCCAGTGGGCGGACATGTCTCCCGATGCCTTGATGAACATGCTGACGGCCGGCCAGGAAGACGACGGCTGAAGACCCGCTTCGGGAAGCGCGGAGCAGCCGCCAGAAGGGGGCTCGTCAACCGTTAGCGCACGCGGTACCCGTTCGTGGCAGGAATCCCCAAAACCAGGTCGCTGCAGGCGGATACGGCTTGGCTGAAGCAGGTGATCAACGCAGATACGGCCGGGCCAGGAAGCCGGGCAGGGCGGGTGGCGGCCGGTCGCCCTACCGGGTTCGAGGCGGTCTTTCTCGACCCCGTCGGACAGGTGGTCCAGCAGCGGTGGGCGGACGCCGCCCTCGCCGTGGCATTCGAGGACCTGGCACCGGTGTCCGCGTTCCCGGTGATCCCGGGGCGGCGGTGGGGACCGGGCCTGTGGTGGTCGGCCACCACCGGACGGCACGTGGCCGCCGGTTCGAACGCGATGCGCACCCAGCTGATGAAGCTGGACCGCGACCCGAACGTGACCGCCCTGGCGGGGCGGCCGGTACGGCTACTGTGGCACACCCCCCGCGGGCAGGACCGTTCCTGGGTGCCGCAGATCTTCGCCCGCTACGCCGACGGCACCGCCCTGCTCGCCGACTGCCCCAGCCACCCTGACGCCGGCGGCGAACGCGCGATGAAGGCCGCCGAAGCCGTGACGGAAGCGTGCGCGCAGATCGGCTGGACCTACCGGCGTCTCCCACCGCTCGACGACGTCCTGGCCGCCAACCTGAAATGGCTGGCCGGCTACCGCCACCCCCGCAACGCCGGCCGCCCCGGGCTGACGGCGGCAGTCCTCGATGCGTTCGCGCGGCCGCGGCCGCTGCTGGAAGGCGCCGAAGCGGCTGGCGACCCGATCGAGGTCCTGCCCGCCGTCTTTAACGCCCTGTGGCACAGACAGCTGACGACCAACCTGGAAACACCACTGCACGAACGCATCCTCGTCGGCCCGCCGGACTGCAGCGGCCCCGGAACGACGGGAGGTGCCGGATGAGCGCGCGGCGCAATGCCCGGCCAGCCGTGAAGGTCGGAGCTCACGTCCGGTTCCGCGGGGTGAAGTGGCAGGTGGTCGCCCTGGCCGGGCACGACATCCACCTCCTCGGCCCGGACGGCGGCGGCCAGGTGGTGCTCACCGGGCACCTGTTCGCAGACCCCGGCTTCACCGTCATCGGGGCCGGCGTACCCCAAGCGGCCCCGCAGTGGGGGCTGTTCGAGACCGCCCCCGCCGCGGCGCGCGAGAAGGCACTGGCCTGGCAGCGGCACGTGCGGGAAGTCGAGTGCGGGCTTGCCGGCGGGCCCGGTAGCGAAGGAACCGTGCGGCCGCAGTACGACCCCGAGCGGCACACGCTGGCCGAGCGCGAGCAGGCCAAGGCCGAGGAACTGACCGCGCTCGGATTCGGCCGGGTGTCGCGCACGACGGTGCAGCGCATGCGGCTCGCCTACCGCAAACAAGGTTTGTGGGGGCTCCTCGACCACCGCAGCACGCGCGCTCCCAGTCCCACTGGGCGGGCCGACGAACGAATCGTCGCCGCGGTCCGCGAAGCGCTGCGCCGCCGGCGCGGCCGCTCCAAAGGCACCATCAACGGCCTGTTTCCGCTGATCAACCAGATCCTTGAAGACCGGCACGGGCCCGGTACGGTGCCCGCGCCGTCCCAGGCCACGCTGTACCGGCTCGTCACCGCCCTCGCCCGCCCCGGCGAACTGCCCACCGGACCTGTCCGGCCCATTCCCGCCAGCTTCGACGGGCGGGCCTTCACCCCCACCACGGCCCTGCGGCCCGGCGAGCAGGTCCAGGTCGACACCACCCGTCTGGACGTCCTCGCCCTCTTCGACGACGGCACCCTCGTCCGCCCCGAACTCACCATCGCCATCGACGTCGCCACCCGTGCCATCCTCGCCGCCGTCCTGTGCCCCAGCGCGACCAAAGCCGTCGACGCGGCCCTGCTGCTGGCGGAGATGGCCGTCCCGCACCCCGCCCGCCCCACCTGGCCGAGCATCCTGCGCATGGACCACGCCCCCGCGCTCCCCCACCAGCAGCTGACCACGCTGGACGAGCGCCTGGCCGGGGCGGCGGCCCGGCCCGTTGTCCTGCCCGAGACGATCATCGTCGACCGGGGCAAAGTTTTCGTCTCCCGGGCCTTCACGGCCGCCTGCGAGAGTCTCGGCATCAGCGTCCAGCCCGCCCCGCCGTTCGCTCCCACCGCCAAAGGCATCGTCGAGCGTGCCTTCGGCACCATCAACCACTTGTACTGCCAGCACATGCCCGGCTACACCGGATCCGACGTCACCCGCCGCGGCCCCGACACCGAGAAAGATGCCTGCTACAGCGTCCCCCAGCTGCAGGACCTCCTCGACGAATGGCTCGTGCACTACCACCACCGCCCACACGAAGGCCTGCGCCACCCACTGATGCCCCGCAAAGCCCTCACCCCGAACCAGATGTGGGCCGCGCTCGTCGCCGTCGCAGGACACGTGCCCGTCCCACTGACCGGCCACGACTACCTCGAACTGCTGCCCGTGCGCTGGCAGGCCATCACCGCCTCAGGCATCCGCATCCACCACCGCACCTACGACGCGGACCTCCTCGCCCCCTACCGCGGCCAGCCCTCCCCCATCACGGCACGCAGCGGGAAATGGGAAATCCACCACAACCCGCACGACGTCCGCCAGATCTGGGTCCGCCTGCCCGACGGCGAGCTGACTGAGATCCCGTGGATCCACCGCGACCACGTCCACCAGCCGTTCGACGACCGCACCTGGCAGCACATCAGAACACTCGCCCTGCACGGCAACAGCGGCGACGCCGAGCAATACGAAGCCGACCTCACCGACGCCCTCGACCAGCTCATGCGCCGCGTCCACAGCGGCCACGCCACCAAAACCGAACAGGCCCTCCTGGCCCGCACCACCCACGTCCCCCTCCCCACAGCCCGCGACCCGCAGCACGACAGCGCACCGGGCGCCGACAACCCGACCGAGTGGGACGAAGACGACAGCATCGACGACCTCGACGACCACCCCGACACCGAAGACGACGGAACAGATCTCCCCGCCCCCTACACGGGATTCGGGCTCTACGACGCATACGAGGAAGCCGACAAGTGGTGAACCCCCGCCCCCAGAGCACCGCACCGGCCAGCACCACCGCCGACGGGGGCGGCGGCACGGCCGAGCCGTCCTGGCCCCTGACCACCTGGCAGGGCTGGCACCGCTTCGCCACCACCGCCCCACCCGTCCCGCCCCGCCCCGGCGCCCCGCCCCGCAACACCGAGGAACGCCTCGCCTACCACTCCGCGTTCGTCACCATCCGCACCCCCGCCATCAGCACCCTCGCCACCCAGGTCCGCACCCTGATGATCCTGGGCCGCCACCAGCAGACCACCGCACGGCCCTCACTGATCGTCACCGGACCCGCCGCAGCCGGCAAAACCACCGCCCTCCTCCACGTCGGCCGCGCCTGCCACCTCGCCCACACCCGCAAAAACCCCACCCCGCCCGGCACGGCGCACCCCGCCGTGCCCGTGGCGTACGTCCTCGTCCCACCCGGCGCCACCGCGAAAACCCTCACAGCCGAATTCGCCCGCTACCTCGGCATCCCCACCACCACCCGCATGACCCAGACCCAGATCACCGACGCCGTCTGCCACACCTACACCGCCGCCGGCATCCAACTCGTCCTCATCGACGAAATCCACCGCCTCAACCCCCGCACCACCACCGGTAGCCAGGCCGCCGACCTCCTCAAAGACCTCACCGAACGCCTCCCCGCCACGTTCGTCTACGCCGGCATCAACCTCCCCGACACCCCCCTCTTCAGCGGAACCCGGGGTGCCCAGCTCGCAGGACGCGCCACCCTCATCGCCTGCGGCCCCCTCCCCGCCCGCCACGGAACACGCGAACCCTTCCGCGACGTCATCACCGACATCGAAAACGCCCTCGACCTCACCCACCACAAAAACGGCACCCTCCCCCGCCACGCCCCCTACCTACACCAGCGCACCGCCGGCCGCATCGGAAGCCTCACCCGACTCATCCGCCAAGCCGCCATCACCGCCATCTGCGACGGCACCGAACGCATCACCAAGCAATCACTCGAAGCCATCCGCCTCGACCACCTCGCCGAAACCCACCACCGCCCCCGCACCCGAGGCCGCTAACCCCACCACCCGCCAGCACCAAACAGCCCTGACCAGCCCAAACGCCAACCGAGCCTTTTCACGCTAGAGACACCTACAACGAGCTCAACCGCCCTCCACACAGAACACATACCCCCAGCTCACGCACCCCGGCCTCCCCACCGCAGCCACCCACCCCGCCTCTCAGCGAACCAGCAACACATCAGGCCAGCCGCCACCCCGTACACCAACAAGCCCCCCTCCGAGCGTCA
>NZ_JBYIQX010000075.1:0-15692 GCF_057707805.1 Streptomyces sp. bgisy159
GAGTCGGGTGTAGGCGGACCGGTCCATGCCGTCCGTGTCAGCGTCGTTGAGGGCGTCGAGGTTGTCCCAGCCCCGGTCGGCGGGGAAGTCGCCGATGGCGTCCTCGCCCTGGAGGAGCAGTTCCCAGAACTGTTCGGGGGTTTCGACGCCGCCCGGGAAGCGGCACCCCATGCCGATGATGGCTATGGGGTCGTCCGCGAGTCGGACGTCGTCACCGGGGCGTGTCGTGGAGCCGTCGGGTGCGTCGGCGGGTGCCAGTTCGGCGAGGAGCAGGTCCGTGACGGCCGCGGGAGTGGGGTGATCGAAGACCAGGGTGGCCGGCAGTGGTGTGCCGGTGACCCGAGAGAGGGCGTTGCGCAGTTCGAGGCCGGTCAACGAGTCGAGGCCCAACTGGTTGAAGGGCACGTCGAGTTGAATCCGAGAGCCCGGGGCGTGTCCGAGTACGTCGGCGAGGGCGGTGCGTACGAGGTCGTTGACCGCGTCCCGGCGCCGCGGTTCCGGGAGGTGCAGCAGGTCGAGCGGTGAACCGGCGGACACCGAGCGCGCGGCGGCCTCCCGCAGCGCCGGGCGGCCGGTCAGGGTGCGCAGCAGCGGGGGGAGCCGGTCGGCGGCCCGGCGCAGTGCCGCGCGGTCGACCCGGAGCGGCAGGGGCGCGCCTCCGGTGTGTGCCAGGGCGCGGTCGAAGAGGTCCAGGGCATCCTGGGTCGGGAGGGCACCGATGCCGGTGCGGGCGGCACGGTCGTGGGTGGCGTCGGCGAGTCCCCGGGTCATCTCGCTGTCGGCCTCCCACAGGCCCCAGGCGATGGAGACGGCCGGGTGGCCCTCGGCATGCAGGTGGGCGGCATAGGCGTCGAGGAACGCGTTGGCGGCCGCGTAGTTGCCCTGTCCGGGTCCCGCCAGGGTGGCGGCGGCCGAGGAGAACAGGACGAACGCCGAGAGGTCCAGGTCACGGGTCAGTTCATGGAGGTTGACCGCCGCGTCGGCCTTGGGACGCAGGACGGTGGCGAGGCGGTCGGGGGTGAGAGAAGTGATGACGCCGTCGTGCAGCGTGCCCGCCGCGTGCACGACGGCTCCGAGCGGATGCTCCGGCGGCAGGCCGTGGATCACCTCGGCAAGGGCGTCGCGGTCGGCGGCGTCGCAGCCGACGACGGTGGTCCGGGCACCGAGAGCGGCGAGCTCGTCCGTCAGCTCGGCGGCCCCGGGGGTCTGCGGGCCGCGCCGGGAGACGAGGAGCAGGTGGCGGACACCGTGCCGGGTGACGAGGTGGCGGGCCACGGCGGAGCCGACGGTGCCGGTGCCTCCGGTGATGAGGACGGTGCGGTCGGCCGGAAAGACGACGTTCGAAGTCTGGTCCAGGTCGTCCGGGGCGGGGGTGAGCCGGGGGGCCAGCAATCGTGCGTCACGGAGCAGGAGTTCGTCGTGGTGGTGGTGTACGGCCGACACGAGGTGCTCGTCGGTGGGGGTCGTGTCGGCGTCGAGGAGAAGGATCCGTCCGGGGTTTTCCGAGGCGGCCGTTTTCAGCAGCCCTCGGACCGCCGCCGCGGGCAGGTCCGTCACGGTCTCCCCGGTGGCGGCGACCGCTCCCCGCGTGAGCAGGAGCAGCCGCGAGCGGGCTGCGCGCGGGTCGGTGAGCCAGTGCTGGAGCAGGGTGAGGGCCGTGGCGGTGGCCGTGTGCACGTCGGTCGCCGGGTCTGTGCCGGAGTCCGGCCCGACGGTTTGCCAGGGGACGACGACCAGGTCGGCGAATGAGGCGTTCGAGGCGTCCGACGGGGCGGAAAGGGCGGCCAGGAGGTCGTCCGGAGTGTGACGGGCCAGGGTCGGGGCCGGTTGCGGGGCGGGAGCGGGGCCGAGGGGGCTCCACGTCACGGTGTAGAGGTCGCTGCCGCGGTTGCGTGCGGTGCCGAGGAGCCGGTCGGCGTCGATGGGCCGGACGCTGACGTCCTGGGCGGTGAGGACGGGGGCGCCGGTGGCGTCGAGGACGCTGAGTGTGGCCCCCGTCGCCGACGGCCGGCCGACGTGCAACCGCACGCTCGTGGCTGCGCTCGCATGGAGGGTCAGGCCGGTCCAGCTCACGAGGTGCGGAGCGGGCTGTCCGAGCGCGACCAGCGCGCTGTCCACCAGCGCCGGGTGTACGGCGAACCGGGCGGCCTCCCCGGCCTTCGTCTCCGGGAGGGTCGCTTCGGCGAACACTTCGTCGCCCAGACGCCAGACGGCGCTCAGGGCCTGCGGTGCTTCACCTGCCGGGCCCGCGGCAGGACCGAGCGCGTCGTACAGCTCGTCCGGGTCGACGGGCGTGGCGCCCGGCGGGGGCCAAGTGCCGCCGGGCACGGACACGACGTCGGCGTCGGCGTCGGCGTCGGCTACGGCGGCGAGGGTGCCGTAGGCGTGCCGAGTCCACTCCCGGGTCTCGTCGGCGTCCGGGTCGTGGGGGCGGGCGTACAGGGAGAAGGTCCAGCGCTGTTCGCCCGTGGCGGCCTCGGTGACGGTCTGTATCTCCGTCTCACCGGTGCCAGGCAGTGGCAGTGGCTCGTCGATGTGCAGTTCGGTGAGGTGGTGGGCGCCGAGGGTGCGGCCCGTGTGCAGTGCCAGGTCGGTGAGGACGGAGGCGGGCACGATGGAACCACCGCTGGTCGCGAGCTCGCCGAGCCAGGGTTGGGCGCGTGCGGAGAGGTGTCCGGACGCCACGACGCCGGCGGAGCTCGCCAGACCGATACCGGTGGAGAGGAGCGGGTGCCCCCCACGGTGCCCCGGACGGCTCGCGACGGGGTCCAGCCAGTAGCGCTGCCGCTGAAAGGGGTAGGTCGGCAGGGGAACCGCGTCGGAGGCGTCGGGCAGCAGAGCGCTCCAGTCGACGGTCCGGCCGGAGGCGTGCAGTGCCGCGAGCGCGGCGACGGCTGCCCGGGGTTCGTCCCGACCCTTGCGCAGCACGGGGACGAGCTCCGCGTCCCCGGCACGGTCACCGAGCACCGTCCGGGCGAGGGCGGTGAGGGTGCCGTCGGGGCCGATCTCCAGGAAACGCGTCACGCCCGCGGCCGCCAGAGCGCCCACACCGTCGGCGAAGCGCACCGCTTCACGGACATGCCGGACCCAGTAGCCGGCGGACGCCAACTCGTCGCCGGTGGCGAGCTGTCCGGTCAGGTTGGACACGACCGGGATGACCGGGGGCGCGTAAGCGATACGCTCGGCCACCTCGCGGAAGGCGTCGAGCATCGGCTCCATCAACGGCGAGTGGAAAGCGTGCGAGACGCGCAGACGGGTGGTGCGGCGACCCTGCTCCCTCAGCGTCGAAGCCACCTCCTCCACCGCCGCCTCGACCCCGGCGATCACCACGGACCGCGGACCGTTGACCGCCGCGAGCGACACCTCACCGCCACGGCCCTCCAGCAGCGGCACCACCTCCGCCTCCGCCGCCTCCACAGCCACCATCACCCCACCAGCGGGCAGCTGCTGCATCAGCCGGCCACGCGCCACCACCAGAGCACACGCGTCCTCAAGCGACATCACCCCCGCCACATGCGCAGCAGCGATCTCACCGATCGAATGCCCGATCAGGAAGTCCGGACGAACCCCGAACGACTCCACCAGACGGAACAACGCCACCTCAAGCGCGAACAACGCCGGCTGCGTCCACTCCGTGCGATGCAACCGCTCGGCATCCGCACCGAAGACGACCTCCCGCAACTCCCCCCCGACATGCCCGCACACCGCGTCGAACGCCTCCGCGAACACCGGGAACGCCTCATACAACTCACGCCCCATCCCCGACCGCTGCGCACCCTGACCCGAGAACAGAAACGCCGTGCGGCCACCCCGTCGGGCGGACCTGACCACCACGTCGGGTGATGTCCCTCCGGTGGCCAGGGACTTGAGGCCGGCGGTGAGGGTGGCGCGGTCGGTTCCCAGGACGACTGCGCGCTGTTCGAAGAGGGAGCGCCGGGTGGCCAGCGTGTGGGCGACGGCCCGGTCGTCCGTGTCGGGGTGGGTTTCGAGGTGGGCGAGCAGGGCGGTGGCCTGGGCGCCGAGGGCGTCGGTGGTGCGTGCGGAGAGGGTCCAGGGGATCACCGGCGGCAGCGGGTTCGCGGGGCTCTCGTCGTGCTCCGGGGATTCCGCGGACTCCGGCTCGCTCGTCGGGGGTTCCTCCAGGATGACGTGGGCGTTGGTGCCGGAGACGCCGAACGCGGACACTCCGGCGCGCCGGGGGCGTTCGGTGTGCGGCCAGGTGACGGGCTCGGTGAGGAGGCGTACGTTGCCCTCGGTCCAGTCGACCTCGGTCGTGGGGGCGTCGACGTGCAGGGTGCGGGGCAGGCGGGAGTGGCGCAGGGCCATGACCATCTTGATGACGCCGCCGACGCCGGCGGCGGCCTGCGTGTGGCCGATGTTCGACTTCAGGGAGCCCAGCCACAGCGGGTGGTCGTCGGGGCGGTCCCGGCCGTAGGTGGCGAGGAGGGCCTGTGCCTCGATGGGGTCGCCGAGGGTGGTGCCGGTGCCGTGGGCCTCGACGGCGTCGACGTCCCGTGGTGAGAGGCCGGCGGAGGTCAGGGCCTGCCGGATGACACGCTGCTGGGAGGGGCCGTTGGGGGCGGTCAGGCCGCTGCTGGCGCCGTCCTGGTTGACGGCCGAACCACGGACGACGGCGAGGACCGGGTGTCCGTTGCGGCGGGCGTCGGAGAGGCGTTCGAGCAGCAGGACGCCGGCGCCCTCGCCCCAGCCGGTGCCGTCGGTGGCGTCGGCGAAGGACTTGCAGCGGCCGTCGGGTGCGAGTCCGCGCTGGCGGCTGAACTCCAGGAAGGTGACCGGTGTCGACATGAAGGCGACGCCGCCCGCGAGGGCGAGGTCGCACTCGCCCTGGCGCAGGGACTGCGCCGCGAGGTGCAGGGCGACGAGGGAGGAGGAACAGGCGGTGTCGACGGTGACCGCGGGGCCTTCGAAGCCGAAGGTGTAGGAGATGCGGCCGGAGGCGATGCTCGCGGCGCTGCCGTTGCCCAGATGGCCCTCGACTCCGGGCGGGGGCTCGGGGAAGCGGGTGGCGTAGTCGTTGTACATGACTCCGGCGAACACGCCGGTGGCGCTGCCGCGCAGGTCGGCGGGGCGCAGTCCGGCGCGTTCCAGGGACTCCCAGACGACTTCGAGCAGAAGGCGCTGCTGGGGGTCGGTGGCCAGGGCCTCGCGGGGTGACATGCCGAAGAAGGCGGGGTCGAAGTCGGCGGCGTCGTGGAGGAATCCGCCCTCGCGGGTGTAGCAGGTGCCGGGGCTCGCGGGGTCGGGGTCGTAGAGGGAGTCGAGGTCCCAGCCACGGTTGTCCGGGAAGCGGGAGATGCCGTCGGTGCCGGTGTCGACCAGGTGCCACAGGTCCTCGGGGGTGCGGACCCCGCCCGGGTAGCGGCAGCTCATGGAGACGACGGCGATCGGTTCCGTGGCCCTGTCTTCGACCTGGCGCAGCCGGGCCCGGGTGCGCTGGAGGTCGTTGGAGACGCGGGTCAGGAAGTCGCGCAGCCTGTCCTCGCTCATGGTCGGTCTCCCTTCGGCAGCGGGCACGCTGGCTCGCCGGTGGGCACGGGGGTGTCGGGTGGGCCGCCGGGGCCGGTGAGGGGCGGGCGTGCCACCCGATGCCCTCGCGGGGACAGGCCGCGGCGCTCCCGGTGCCGGGCCTGTCCCTCGGGCCCATTGTGGGAAGGGTCGTGCGGGTGTTCGGCGTCTCGGCCGGGTGCTCTAAGAGAACTTCTAGCGTTGTCCGGGGTCGGGAGGACCGTCCGTGAGGCGGTATCCCCGTGGACGGGCGTTCACAGGGCGCGGGTCGTGTCCAGGGCGCCGTCGGGAAGGCGAGGCAGCAGGCCGAGGTGGGCGGAGCGGTCGAGCAGGGCGTGCACGGCGTGCAGGCCCGTTTCGCCGAGGTCGGCCGTGAACTCGTTGACGTAGAGGTCGATGTGCTGGTCGACGACGTCGGGTTCCATCTCCTGGGCGTGTCGCAGGACGTAGGCGCGGGAGGCGTCGGGGTTGCGCCGGGCGGCGTGCAGGGAGGCGCGGGTGGCGTCGGCGAGGGTGCGCAGCACGGGCTCGCCGAGGGAGCGGCGGGCGACGATGGCGCCGAGCGGGATGGGCAGGCCGGTGCGCTTCTCCCACTCCTCGCCCATGTCGGCCGCGCGGTGCAGGCCGTAGCGGCCGTAGGTGAAGCGGGCTTCGTGGATGACGAGCCCGGCGTCCACGAGGCCGTCGCGGACGGCGGGCATGATCTCGTGGAACGGCAGGACGACGATCTCGCCGACGCCGCCGGGCACGGCGTCGGCCGCCCACAGCCGGAACAGCAGGTAGGCCGTGGAGGTGGTGCTCGGGACGGCGACGCGGGCGCCGGCGAGGCGGGCGGGCTCTTCGGGTTCGGCGGTGAGGAGGAGAGGTCCGCAGCCGTGTCCGAGGGCACCGCCGCAGGGCAGCAGCGCGTAGTCGTCGAGGATGTGCGGCAGCACGCCGTAGGAGACCTTGAGGATGTCGAGTTCACCGCGCCGGGCCTGGCCGTTGGTGATGCCGATGTCGGCGAAGGTGAGGCGTACCGCGGGTGCGTCGGGGAGCAGGCCTTCGGTCCAGGCATGGAAGACGAAGGTGTCGTTGGGGCAGGGCGAGTGCGTGAGGGTCAGTGGCGCCGGCATGGGGTCCCTTTCGTCGGGTCCGCCGGGTGGGCGGCCGGTCGGGTCTGCGGTGCGGTGGCGTCCTCAGCAAAGCCGTTGCGGGTATGGGGTTTTCCCCAGACTGCCCTCCCTCAGGATGGGGGAGCCCCACCTGACGCGGCGTCGGTGCCCACCGGCCGGACCGGGGGACCGCGGCTTGCCGGATCGTTGGCCGGCCCCGCGGGCCCGTGACGGCCCGCCGGTGCGACGGTGTGTCCGTGTGGTGCGGTCCCGGCCTCGCGTCCGCCCGTCTCCGGGCGCGAGGGTCGGGACCGTGGTCAGCCGGGCGCCGGGACGTCACCCGGACGCCGGCGTGGCATCCCGCGCCCCGTGCGCAGACCCACTACGCGTGCCGCCAGGCACTGAACGAGGAGGTTCCCGGCCATGGACGCTGGGCTCAAGCGCGAGCTGGAGGAGAAGGTCCTCTCCGGTGAGCGGCTGTCCCGCGAGGACGGCATCGCCCTGTACGAGTCGGACGACCTGGCGTGGCTGGGCGGTCTGGCACACGAGGTGCGCACCCGGAAGAACGGCGACGTGGTGCACTTCAACGTCAACCGGCACCTGAACATGACCAATGTGTGCACGGCGTCCTGCGCCTACTGTTCGTTCCAGCGCAAGCCGGGCGAGCAGGACGCGTACACGATGCGCATCGAGGAGGCCGTCCGTCTGGCGAAGACGATGGAGAACGAGCATCTCTCGGAGCTGCACATCGTCAACGGTCTGCACCCGAACCTGCCGTGGCGGTACTATCCGCGCTCGCTGCGGGAGTTGAAGAAGGCGCTGCCGAACGTCGGGCTGAAGGCGTTCACGGCCACCGAGATCCACCACTTCGAGACCATCTCCGGGCTGTCCGCCTCCGAGATCCTCGACGAACTCATCGACGCGGGACTCGAGTCGCTCACGGGCGGCGGTGCGGAGATCTTCGACTGGGAGGTGCGGCAGCACATCGTCGACCACCGGACCCACTGGGAGGACTGGTCGCGTATCCACCGGCTGGCGCACGAGAAGGGGCTGAAGACCCCGTGCACCATGCTGTACGGCCACATCGAGGAGCGGCGCCATCGCGTCGACCACGTGCTGCGGCTGCGTGAACTGCAGGACGAGACCGGCGGGTTCCAGGTCTTCATTCCGCTGCGCTACCAGCACGACTTCGTGGACATGAAGGACGGCAAGATCCGCAACCGGCTCCAGGCCCGCACCACCATGGCCACCGGCGCCGAGGCGTTGCGGACGTTCGCCGTGTCCCGGCTGCTCTTCGACAACGTGCCGCACGTCAAGGTCTTCTGGGTCATGCACGGTGTGCAGACGGCGCAGCTCGCCCTGCAGCACGGGGCGGACGACATGGACGGCTCGGTCGTCGAGTACAAGATCACGCACGACGCGGACAACTACGGCACCCCGAACAAGCTCACCCGCGAGGACCTCCTCGACCTCATCCGGGACGCCGGTTTCCGCCCGGTGGAGCGCAACACCCGCTACGAGATCATCCGCGAGTACGACGGACCGGACCCGCTGCGTCGCGAGTCGCCCCAGCCGATGCGTGTGTGACCCGGGTCGGCCCCCCATGGCCGGGCCCTCGTGAACCGGCGTGCACGGCTCACCACCGTGCGCGCGCCACAACGACACTGCCAGGCAGGTGTTTATGTCCCCGCAGACGACGAACGACGAGGACCTGGAAGTCTGGATCGACCAGGACCTGTGCACCGGTGACGGTATCTGCGCCCAGTACGCGCCCGAGGTGTTCGAGCTGGACATCGACGGGCTCGCCTACGTCAAGAGCGACGAGGACGAGCTGCTCCAGGCGCCGGGCTCGACGACCCGCATCCCGCTGGACCTGCTCACCGACGTGGTCGACTCGGCCAAGGAGTGCCCCGGCGAGTGCATCCATGTGCGCCGGGTCGCCGACCAGGTCGAGGTCTACGGCCCCCAGGCCGACGACTGATCCGGCCTCCGCTCCCCCGGCCACCGGACGTCCCGCCGTACCGCCCGGCGTGGGGCAGCCGGGCCCGCACACCTCGACACTTTCGGAAGGACACGTACAGCCCATGACGTCCACCACCACCGACAACCTGTGGATCCGCAGGTTCCGGCCGTCCCCCGACGCCGCCGAACGGCTGGTGTGCTTTCCGCACGCCGGTGGCTCGGCCAGCTTCTACGTGCCGGTCGCCGACGCGCTCAGCCCCGGTGTCGACGTCGCCGCGATCCAGTACCCCGGACGTCAGGACCGGCGGCACGAGCCGGGTCCCGCCTCGGTGGCGGAGCTGGCCGACCGGGTCGCCGAGGCCCTGGCCGGGTGGGACGACCGTCCGCTGACCTTCTTCGGCCACAGCATGGGCTCGCTGGTGGCGTTCGAGGTGGCGCGCCGCATGGAGGGCGCCGGGTCGGGGCCGGTCCGGCTGTTCGCCTCCGGCCGGCGTGCACCGTCCCGCACCAGGGACGAGCGTGTGCACACCCTCGACGACGACGGTGTGATCGCCGAGCTGAGGGCCCTGGCCGGCACCGACGCCCAGGTCCTCCAGGACGAGGAGCTGCTGCGCATGGTGCTGCCGGCGATCCGCAGCGACTACCGGGCGGTGGAGACCTACCGCTGCAAGCCGGGGGCGGCGGTGCGCTGCCCGGTGACCGTCCTGACCGGTGACGCCGACCCCCGGACGTCACTGGAGGACGCGCGGGCCTGGAGCGAGCACACCCTGTCCGAAGCGGACGTGCGGGTCTTTACCGGCGGCCACTTCTTCCTCTCGGAGCGGCCCGCCGAGGTGCTGGCCGTCCTCCACGAGCACTTCGCCGCCTCGGCCCGCCAGGGCTGACCGGCTCCCGACCGCCCTCCAGACCCGTTCCGGGAGTTGTGCACGATGACCGAGCAACCCGCCCCCGAGTCCGCGCAGTCGGCGCAGGTGCTCCGGCACCGCCCCCGGGTGGGCCACATCCAGTTCCTCAACTGCCTGCCCCTGTTCTGGGGGCTGGCCCGTACCGGCACCCTCCTGGACATGGATCTGCGCGCCGACACGCCGGACGGTCTCAACGAGGCGCTGGCGGCCGGCGAGCTCGACATCGGGCCGATCAGCCTGGTGGAGTTCCTGCGTCACGCCGACGACCTGATCGCCCTGCCGGACATCGCCGTCGGCAGCGACGGCGACGTGATGTCCTGTCTCCTCATCAGCCAGGTGCCGCTGGAGGACCTGGACGGCAAGCCCGTCGCGCTGGGCTCGACCAGCCGCACCTCGGTACGCCTGGCACAGCTGCTGCTGGCCGAACGCGTCGGCGTGCGCCCCGAGTACTACGTGTGTCCGCCCGATCTGCGCACCATGATGTCCGAGGCCAAGGCGGCGGTGGTCATCGGTGACGCCGCCCTGCGGGCCGCGCTGTACGAGGCGCCCCGGATGGGCCTGCGGGTGCACGACCTGGGCCGGATGTGGAAGGACTGGACGGGTCTGCCGTTCGTGTTCGCCGTGTTCGCCGCGCGCCGTGACTTCCTGGCCCGCGAGCCGGAGCTGGTGCACCGCGTGCACTCGGATCTGCTCGCCTCCCGTGACCTCTCGCTGGCGGAGGTGGCCAAGATCTGCGAACAGGCCTCGCGGTGGGAGGAGTTCGACGCCTCGACGCTGGAGCGCTACTACACCACGGCCCTCGATTTCACCCTCGGCGCGGCACAGCTCGCCGGCATCACCGAGTTCGCACGCCGAGTGGGCGGTGGCGCCGAGGGGTTTCCGCCCGACGTCGCCGTCCGGCTGCTCGACCCCTCCGCCCTCTGATCCGAACCCACGCCACCGGAAAGGCCCGGCCACCATGTCCCGACCCGCGCACCATCCGCTTCAGCCCGTCCTCGACCGTGCCGCCGCCGGTGGGCGGATCACCCCCGAAGAGGCTCTCGACC
This sequence comes from Streptomyces sp. bgisy159, assembly GCF_057707805.1. Lineage (NCBI taxonomy): Bacteria > Bacillati > Actinomycetota > Actinomycetes > Kitasatosporales > Streptomycetaceae > Streptomyces > Streptomyces sp. bgisy159. The sequence goes on from NZ_JBYIQX010000075.1 coordinate 10,534, forward strand.
TCTACCGGGACGCCCCGCTGCACGCGCTGGGCGCGGCCGCCGACGCCGTGCGCAGGCGGCGGTACGCCGGCACCGAGCACATCGCCACGTACATCATCGAGCGGAACATCAACTACACGAACGTGTGCGTCACGGCGTGCAAGTTCTGCGCCTTCTACGCGGCGCCGAAGGACACCGCCAAGGGCTGGACCCGCGACCTGGACGACATCCTGCGCCGCTGTGCCGAGACGGTGGAGCTGGGCGGCACGCAGATCATGTTCCAGGGCGGTCACCACCCGGACTACGGCGTGGAGTACTACGAGGAGCACTTCGCCGCCATCAAGAAGGAGTTCCCGCAGCTGGTCATCCACTCCCTGGGGGCGAGCGAGGTCGAGCACATGGCGCGGATCAGCAAGGTGAGCGTTCGGGAGGCGATCGGCCGGATCCACGCGGCGGGGCTGGACTCCTTCGCCGGGGCGGGCGCCGAGCTGCTGCCCGAGCGGCCGCGCAAGGCCATCGCACCGCTGAAGGAGTCGGGCGAGCGCTGGCTGGAGATCATGGAGATCGCGCACGAGCTGGGCGTGGAGTCGACGTCCACCATGCTGATGGGGACGGGTGAGACCAACGCCGAGCGGATCGAGCATCTGCGGATGATCCGGGATGTACAGGACCGCACCGGCGGCTTCCGGGCGTTCATCCCGTACACGTACCAGCCGGAGAACAACCATCTGAAGGGCCGCACCCAGGCCACCCTCTTCGAGTACCTGCGGATGATCGCGATCGCCCGGCTGTTCATGGACAACGTCGCGCACATCCAGGGCTCGTGGCTGACCACCGGCAAGGAGATCGGCCAGCTGTCCCTGCACTACGGGGCGGACGACCTCGGCTCGATCATGCTGGAGGAGAACGTCGTCTCCTCCGCCGGCGCCAAGCACCGCTCCAACCTGGTCGAGCTGCTCACCCTGATCCGTGCGGCGGGCCGGGTCCCGGCGCAGCGGTCGACGACGTACGAGCACCTCGTCGTGCACGACGACCCGGCGAACGACCCCGTCGACGAGCGGATCGTCTCGCATGTGTCCTCGACCGCCATCGCGGGCGGCACCGCCCACCCCGAGCTGAAGCTGATCGCCACCACCTGAGGCCCGGGGGGTGTCCGGGGCTCGCGCGCCTCGGGTCCCGGAGCACGCCCCCGGCTCTTCCCGAGGCACGGCCCTCCCCCACCCCAGCAACACGAGGACGGAGAACCCCATGGTGGGCGCCCTTCACGCCACGGGTCTGGTCAAGACCTTCGGCGAGGTCCGAGCCGTGGACGGAGTAGACCTGGACGTGCCGGAAGGCGGCGTGCTCGGACTGCTCGGCCCCAACGGAGCGGGAAAGACCACGATCGTCCGGCTGCTCACCACTTTGCTCCGGCCCGACGCCGGCACCGCCACCGTGGCAGGTCACGACGTGGTGCGCGAACCGGACCGGGTCCGGCTGTCGATCGGGCTCTCGGGCCAGTTCGCGGCCGTCGACGACCGGCTGACCGGCCGGGAGAACCTCCGCATGATCGGCGAACTGTACGGGCTGCGGTCCCGGGCCGCCCGGCAGCGGGCGGACGAACTGCTGGACCGGTTCGGCCTCACCGCGGCCCGCGACCGGGTGTCGAGCACCTACTCCGGTGGCATGCGGCGGCGGCTCGACCTGGCCGGGGCGCTCGTCGTGCGCCCCTCGGTGATGTTCCTCGACGAGCCGTCGGTCGGACTGGACCCGACCAGCCGGCTGATGCTGTGGGACGCCATCGAGGACCTGGTGGCCCAGGGCACCACCCTGCTGCTGACCACCCAGTACCTGGAGGAGGCCGATCGTCTCGCCCGGGACATCGCCGTGGTCGACCACGGGCGCATCGTCGCGCGGGGCACCCCGCGCGAACTGAAGGCGCAGGCAGGAGGCCAGCGCATCGAGGTCGTCGTGTCCTGGCCCGAGCAACTCGACCCCGCCGCGGCCCTGTTGGCCCGGTTCGGCACCCGCGCCCCGGACGTGGACCGGCCGCGCGGCACGGTGTCCGTGCCGGTGAACGGCGGGGTGCGGCTGCTCACGGAGGTCATCGCGGCACTCGACGCCGACGGCATCGCGCTCACCGACATCGGACTGCGCCGGCCCACGCTGGACGAGGTCTTCCTGGCCCTGACCGAGGACACCCCGCGGGACACCGGGCGCGCGGCGGTCGGCGCCGGCGCGCCGAGCGAGAAGGAGTGATGAACGTGTCGGCAGCGGCACCGTCCGTACCCGAACTAAGGCCGGGCACGGCCGCCAAGTCCCTGCGCGACGTCCTGGTCGTGACCCGGCGCAACGTGATCCGGTCGGTGCGCATTCCCGAGGTGCTCGTCCTCAGTCTGGTGCAGCCGGTCGTCTTCGTGCTGCTCTTCGCGTACCTGTTCGCCGGGTCCTTCAGCCTGCCCGGGGCCGAAGGAGCCGCCGCCTACCGCGAGTACATGATGCCGGGGTTCTTCGCCCAGACCATCGCCTTCGCCACCGCCAGCAACAGCAGCGTCAGCATGGCCAACGACGTGCAGAGCGGCATGGTGGACCGGTTCCGGTCACTGCCGATGGCGCGGGGCGCGCTGCTCACCGGCCGCACCGTCGCGGACCTCGTGCAGAACGTCATCGTCGTGGGGGTGATGGTCCTGTGCGCACTGATGGTCGGCTGGCGTATCCACCACGGGGTGCCGCGCGCCCTCGCCGGGTTCGCGCTGCTGCTGCTCACGGGGTACGCGCTGTCGTGGGTGGGCGTGCTGATCGGCCTGTCGGTGCGCGCCCCGGAGGCGGCGGCCACCAGCAACTTCCTGTGGCTGTTCCCGCTGACGTTCCTGTCGAACGCGTTCGTGGCGCCCTCGACCCTCCCGACGGTGCTGCGCTGGGCCGCGGAGTGGAATCCGCTGAGCGCGACGGTGCAGGCGGCACGGCAGCTGTTCGGCAACCCGGGGCTCAACGCCACGGGCGCCTGGCCCGCCGAGCATCCCGCGCTGGTGTCGGTGGCGTGGTCGCTGCTGATCGCGGTGGTGTGCAGGGCGCTGGCGGTGCGCCGCTACGCTTCGGCCGGCTCCTGAGGAGAGATGCGTGACCGCGGACGCCACGTTCCGGGCGGAGCTGATCCGCCCGGTGCACGAACTGCTCGCCGGGCACGCGTCGCGGCAGCCCGGCCGGACCGCCTTCGAGGACGCCCGGCGTGCGGTGACCTGGGCCGAGCTGGACCGGCGTACCGCCCGGGTGGCGGGTCATCTCGTGGAGCTGGGGCTGCCGCGCGGCGCGTCGGCGGTGATCTACCTGCCGAACCGGGTCGAGGCGGTGGAGAGTTACCTCGCCGTCGCCCGGGCGGCCGCCGTGGCGGTACCGCTCGACCCGGGGTCGGCCGACGCGGAACTGGCCCGGCTGCTGGACGACTGCGCGGCCCGACTGGTCATCACCGGTGCCGCGCAGCTGCCGCAGGTGCGCCGGGTGCTCGCGGACCGGCCGGAAACCACGGTGATCCTCGTCGGTCAGGACTCCGAGCCGGGGTTCGCGGAGGCCGCCGCCCGCGCGGGGGCGTCCGGCGAGGCGCTGCCGCGCTGGGAGGAGCTGGCGTCGTCGTGGTCGCTGCGTCATCCGCCCCGCGACGACCTCGGCCTGGACGATCCGGCCTGGTTGCTCTACACGTCCGGGACGACCGGGCGTCCGCTGGGGGTGGTGTCCACGCAGCGGTCGTCGTTGTGGGCGACGGCCGCCTGCACCGCGCCGCTGCTGGGGCTGTCGCCGCAGGACCGGATCGTGTGGCCGATGTCGCTGTTCCACGCCGTGGCGCACAGCGTCTGCGTGCTCGGCGGGGTGGCGGTCGGTGCCACGGTCCACATAGCGGACGGTGCGGCCGCCGACGAGGTGCTGCGGCTGGCGTCGGAGAAGGACGCGACCTTCCTGGTGGGCGTGCCGACGATGTACCACCGGATGATGGAACCGGCCCGGTCCGGGGCGGCCGGGCTGCCGCGGCTGCGGGTGTGCATGGTGGTGGGCTCGCCGTGCCCGCAACCCCTGCACGAGGCGTTCCGTTCCACGTTCGGCTTTCCGCTGCTGGACAGCTACGGCTCGACGGAGACGGGCGGCGCGATCACCACGAACCTGCCGCGGGGGCCGTACGTACCCGGTTCGTGCGGTGTGCCGCTGCCCGGCCTGACACTGCGGCTGGTGGACCCGCGTACCGGCGAGGAGGCGGAGCGGGGTGCCGAGGGTGAGGTGTGGGTGTCGAGTCCGGCGCTGATGCTGGGCTATCACCGGCGGCCGGAGGAGACCGCGAGGGTACTGTCCGGCGGCTGGTACCGCACCGGTGACCTGGCTCGCCAGGACGCGGACGGATACGTGACGATCACCGGCCGGCTCAAGGAGCTGATCATCCGGGGCGGGGAGAACATCCACCCGGGTGAGGTGGAGCAGGTTCTGGCCCGGGCGCCCGGGGTCGCGGACGCGGCTGTCGCGGGCGTCCCCCACGAGACGCTCGGCGAGGTGCCGGTCGCCCATGTCGTCCCGGCGGTCGGCGGGCTCGACGTGGAGGCGGTGCTGTCCTTCTGCCGTCGGCGGTTGTCCGCGTTCAAACTTCCCGAGGAGATCCACGAGGTCACCGAGGTGCCCCGCAACCCGGCCGGGAAGGTCGCCCGGACCCTGCTGGCGGGGCTGCCGCGCCGACCGCTGTGGCGACGGCACGGGCAGGGCCCCGGGCCCTCCTCCGCCGCGGCCGGTCTGGGGCTGGACGAGGCGGCCCATCCCCTGCTGCCGGCGGTGGTCGAACTGCCCGGGAGCGACGAACTGGTGTGCACCGGCCGGGTCACCGCGGCCGGTGGCGACCCGACGCTGCCGCGGCGCGCCGACGGCAGGCAGGTGTTCGCCGGAGCGGCCCTGCTGGACCTGGTGCTGCACGCGGCGGGCCGCGCCGGCTGCGACCGGGCACTGGAGGTGGCGGCGGACGAGCCGCTGGTGCTGCCGCGCCACGGCGGCGTGCAGCTCCGGGTGACGGTCGGCGCGCCGGAGGCGGACGGGAGCAGGCGGGTGACGGTGCACGGACGGCGGGACACACGAGGGTCCGCGCGCCGCCCGTGGGTCCGGCACGCGACGGCGACGGTGGCGCCGGCCCCCGCCGCAGCACCCGACGCAGAACGGTCCGCGTGGCCTCCCAC
>NZ_JBYIQX010000076.1:0-15266 GCF_057707805.1 Streptomyces sp. bgisy159
GGTGGAGATGGTCGGGCGGTCGGGCTGTCGCCGTGTGGCTGGAACATGCACCGTGAACAGCGGTCTGCGGAATCGTTGCATCACCGCGTCTGCCGTGTGGTTGTGTGTACGCAGGACGCGAATTGAACGGCCGGGTGCACTCGCACTGCTTCCCGGGCGAGGCCTGGGCAAGAGTTTTCGGCCAGACGACCCGAGTCGTGCCGTGCATGCGCCCCTTTGGTGCGCCCCGCCGATCGGGTGACTCATGAACAGACCCCCTTGCGGCATACTCCGCACCCTGGGTCACTGTACGTATCCAACCGGTGGGTGCCCATCCCTCTCGGGGGGCGCGATGTCCGGTATGGCCGCTGTCTGCCTTGCGCGCAGGGCAGCACAGTGTCCAGTCTGATGTCGCGATGGGCACCCCCGAAGTGGGAGTGGATCCCCCAGCCGGTGCCATGTCGAATGGCACCGGCTGGGCGGTTGGGCGGCACGCTTTCGGTCCATAATCACGGGGTCGAGGTGCTGCACGGCGGTCCTTTTTCTGGGGCCGGCATTGTGGCTTTCGAGTCCCGGGTCACGTGGGTTTCGGGGCGGATGTTCCCTTCCTTGCCGGATCCTGAGTCTTCTCGACCCCGGTTGAGCCGGTCATGCGGAGGCGGACGGCGGCCTGAAGGAGTGCGGTGACGCGGGTGGTGCCGCACCGCACCTGCCGCAGCGGACGCCGGTTCTCGAGGACGGCCACGGACTGTCGGCCGGGGACGCGGATACGTGCGGGAGCGGAGTCGACCGCCCGCGGCCCGGTGGGCGGACGGGACCGGCGGCCCCGAAACGGCACCCTCGCCGTGCGCCCGGGCCTGCCCGGGGGCGGTGAAGCGGGCCCGCCGCACGTCGCGGAGGAAACCCGAGGCCGGCCCCCGGCAGCACTTTGATGTGGGGGAGTCGGCGTCGTGGCCGCACGGGTTCGCGAGGCCGGCCGTGCAGGAACTCGTGCGCGCGGTGCCCGCCGGCACCGGCCCGAGGCCGGCCCCGGCAGCATCGGAGCAACGCACCGACCCCTTGCCCCGCGGTGCGTCTCCTGGCACCCAGACACACCATTGGTCACGATATGCACTGGTCATTGTGATTCCGCTTCAGGAGTGCGTGAGAGAGGGGCCCTTGACTGCCGCCCCCCGACTGACGAAGACACCGGTTTCGCGCCGGTCGCCTTCGAGGTTCGGCAGGTGCCCGGCGTACGCCGTGACACACGACTTCGACGGCAGCGCCGCAACCTGACACGTTCCACGAAGTCCCAGAACGCTGAGGGACCCGGACACGCTCACCTGGCCCGCAGCCTTGGCTGTCCACCCCGCATCGCCGCGCCCCTGTGTCCGCCTCCCGCGGGGCGGCCGTCCCGCTACGAGGACCTCGTCGAGGGCGCCGGGCTGGAGTTCCCCCCCTGCCTGCCGACCCTTTCGAGATCATCCAGTCGGCGGAGGGCCAGGAGCTCCTTGCAGGCCCCACCAATCCCTGTGCGGTCATCCGCAACATCAACAGAGTCCTGGAACCCCGGATCGGCCCGATCCTCGCGGCAGCCCGAGCGGGTGCCGAAGGAGCCGATCTAATCCTGGCTCCCGCCTTCAGCTTCATCGGCGTTCACCTGAGCCAGTACCTGCGTGTCCCGCACGCGGTCATCCGCTTTCAGCCGAGCCACCCCACGAGGGAATTTCCGCACCCGCTTGCTCCGGCTGCTCGCTTCCTGGGCTCCCTCGGCAACCGGCTCAGCTTCGGCGCCGTCGACCTGGGGTCCTGGCTGGTGTGCCGTCGATTCATCAACCCCTGGCGCAGCAAGAGCCCCGGCCTCCCGGCCCTGCCCCTGACCGATCCCGTTCGCCGAATCCGTAGGGCCCCGGTCCTGTGCGCGTTCAGCGCCACGGTCGTGCCACGACCGACCGACTGGGGGCCGAACGTCCACATGACCGGTTTCTGGCACCACGAGCAGCCGCAGTGGCAGCCGCCGCGACGGCTGCTCTCCTTCCTGGACGAGGGTCCCCCACCCGTGTACGTCGGGTTCGGCAGCATGAGGACCCAAGACCCACGGGCCACCGAGCACCTCGTACGAACGGCACTACGGCAAGTGGGACTCCGGGGCGTCCTGGCCGGGGACCCTGCCACCAGTGAGAAGGACATGCTGGTGGCCGGTGGCACACTTCACGACTGGCTGTTCTCCAAAATGGCCGCAGTCGTCCACCACGGCGGTGCGGGCACCACCGCTTCGGCACTGCGGGCCGCAGTGCCGTTCCCGGTCTGTCCGTTCTTCGGTGACCAGGCCTACTGGGCCGGCCGCGTGCACAGCCTGGGCGCGGGCCCTGAGCCGCTGCCCGCCCGCCACCTCTCCGTTCCTGCTCTCGCCCAGCGCTTGCGCGCACTCGTTTACAAAGACCGCCCACGCCCGGGCCGCCCGGCACATCGGCCGTTCGCTCAAGGCCGAGGACGCGCGCTGCCCGCGCCTGCCAGGTCCTGGACAGGCTCGTACAGGTGACGCCACCGCCGAACCCCGTGGGCCGGGGCCGTGCACCTTCCCGCCCGTCCTCCGCGCGATCGGCAGGGCCGGCTGCCACCGGACCGCTTCCACCGCCGCGGCCCCCAGACCTCGCAGCAGGGAGATCGGTGAAGCTGCAATGCAGCAAGACCGGCTGTGAGACGACCGATTCGCTGTCCTCACCCATCCGGCCTCGTCTCCTTCCCCGCCCCCGCTCGTTCGCACCGACGCGAATGCACCACCCGGACACGGTCCCCTGCACACCCGGACGCGATGACACCGCCGTCGATCCCCGGCCTTCCCGTGCGCCGGTCGACGGCCTGCGCCCAACCCGGACTCCACGCCGAACACCCAGACTCAAACCGCGTTACCGCGTCGGCTCGTGCATACTCGCCAGACCATCGAGACGACACGCCTGCACCCCCGAGCACTTCTGGGGAGCTACCCCGCCCCGAAACCTCTCCCGCCGGCGCCGTACGCGGACATGCACCGCCCCTCCGGCGACGGCCGGCCCTGCTCCTGGGGCGACACGCCCGTGCCCGTCCCGGACACGCGGTCGTCCCCAGGCGCCATGCCCCGCCGGCAGTTCGCCTCCGAGCGGCCCAACTCCTTCAGCAGACCGGCCTGGAGGACCAGCAACGGCCCACCCCGCCCGTGGACATCCCACCCGCGCCCGTCAAGGTCAGCCCGCCGCCGCACCCGCACCCCTCCTTCGGCTCCTCCCGATTGCCGGCACTGCTCCCCGGCATCGCCTTTGCCGTCACCTGCACAGCACTGCTGGTCGTGCCCAGCGTCCTGAGCGGAATGATCACCTCCGATCCGTTTGAGGACGCCGGCCGTCCCCACGGCGAAGAAACTCGCCCCCCAAAAGCCGGCGCTGGTCTACAGGCCCCGGCTGACAGCAGCCCTGTGCGTGCTCGACCGGCGGCCCGGTAGGCACCGAAGTACGGCCTGGAGCGTGCACTACTTCACCGGCCTCGACGACATGGTCCGCAAATCTCGAAGCCGCCGAGGCGGCCGGGCGCCTGATCAGCAAACTCGGCTCCTGCCTGCGTCCCGGCGTTCTCGTCGTCGACGAGGTCGGCTACCAGCCACTGGAGCGGGACGAGGTCACCCTGGTGTTCCAGGTGATCTCCAAGCGTTTCGAGAGGGGCTCGATCATTCTCACCTCGAACAGACCGTCAGCCAGTGGGGTCTTCGGCGACGAAGTACCGGCCACCGCGATCCTCGACCGGCTCCTCCACCACTGCGACGCGATCTCCATCAACCGCCCCAGCTGCCGGCTCAAGTACCGGCTCGCCGCCATCGAGCGGGACCAGGAAAGCGCAGCCTGATAGCGACGTACTCGACAATGAGCGCATGGTCGTCCCTGAGCTGCTCGAATCAGCTTCTCTGCTGGTCCCGGAAGAGACCGCTACCGAGAACGACGTCACGGTGCGGGACATCTGGGACTACCTCGTCCACGACGAGTGGGAGATCGCCCTGAATCTGCTGGAGGAACTCGGGGGCGCTCGCCCACTCCCTCTCGCATTCTGGGCGAAGCTCGCCGACGCGGCTGATCAGCTCCGGCTTGAGCGGAGCGCAGCTTGGTGCCATCGGCGGTGTTCCGAGATTCGTCACGGCGTGATCCGGGCGGATCTGACGCTCCGTCCTGCCGCCGAGGCGCGACGCACGACGGCAGTCTCTGGCGCCGGGGTTCTACGGCCCATGTGGGACATCGGACACCTTTCGCCCACCGGTGGACATGCGGTGAGCATCGCCTCTCTCTGGGTTGAGGACATGCCCTCTCTGGAGCCCGGCGGACGCGCCACGGTTCGACTCGTGCCCCTCACACCCTCCCAGTGGGTGCACGTCCAGCCCGACCAGCGGATCACCATGCACGAGGACCAAACCGTTGCCGGCACCGCAGTCGTCCGGGAGGTTCATAGCCCTGCCATCGCCATGCCCGGGTGACGACGGCCTCACGGCCTCATTACCGGTGCATATCTCCGTACTCGGTGGAGTACAGCCAGGAGTACGCCGACAACCAGCCACCTCCACGACCCGGAGGAGCGGACCAGCCACGCCCATCTCTCCCACTGCCGACCGGAGTTCATACCCACCCACCCGAACTAAACGATGACGTTCGGAAACGGATCGCGGCTCAGACACCCCACTGCCCGGCGTCACCACGACCGCCCTGCCACCGGTGGCGGCTCTCACATGCGTCCACCTCCTGGTCCGGCGTCACAAAGTCGCAACCGCTGCCCGGCACGCCGGCCCCGGTATGCCAGGTCACAACCGCCGCTGAAACCGCGCGGCCTGGCGGGCCGATCGCCTGACCGATGCGTGTGCGGGCCGGACGGCGACCGCCGTCCGGCCCACACACGCATCGGTCAGACGTAGGTGTAGCCGCCTGCCACGGTCGCGCTGCCCGCCGGGGTCGTCACGACGACGGCCGCGTTCCCGGCCGTTCCCGGCGGGGCGATGCCAAGCAGCACCGTGCCGGTGGGGTCGACCACCACACCGGTCACCGAAGCACCTCCGATGGTCACGCTCGCCCCGGTGAGGTTGGTGCCGATGATGACGATCGGCGTGCCACCGGCGACGGGGCCGGAGACCGGGGAGATCGACACCACGGTGGGAAGAGCGGGCGCGACGTAGGTGTAGCCGCCTGCCACGGTCGCGCTGCCCGCCGGGGTCGTCACGACGACCGCCACGTTGCCCGCCGCTCCGGCAGGAGTGACACCGGTGAGGATCACGCCCCCGACATCGTTCACGGCGACGGCGGGTACACCACCGAACGTAACGCTCGCGCCACTGAGATTGGCACCGACGATCGTGAAGGGGGTGCCTCCGGTGGTGGGACCGGTCGCCGGAGTGAGGAGGAGAACACTCGGCGGAGAGGGGACGGGCCCGTAGTAGGTGTAGTTCGCCGGCGAACTGGCGCCCGCCGGGGTGGTCACCACCACGGGCACCTCACCGACGGCATGCGGCGGCGCGACCACGGTGATCAGGAACCCGAAGGGGTCCTGGGAGACGACGGTCGCGGGCGTTCCCCCGAAGGTCACCGAGGTCGCGCCGCCCAGGTTGGTGCCGATGAGCAGGACGACGTTCCCGCCGGTGCTCGGCCCGAAGCCGGGAACCGCGCCGATCAGCGTCGGCTGGGTCAGGACGGGGAGCAGGGTCGTTTGAGACATGAGTGTCCTCCTGGAACGGGTGGTTGTTGCTCAGGCGGATCCGCCACGCCCCTTCACGGGGCCGCCCTGGCTGACTCCGCCCCCGAAGGAGCACGGAGGAGCCGGCGGGGCAGAGGGCAGTCCGGGAGAGGGAAGCGCGCGCCCACAGTGCCGGTGAGAAGCCCGACGATCCGTGGTCGACATCCGACGGCTTGAGATGCGCCGTCGGGCGACCGTGTGGCTTTGAACGGGTGGCGAGGCAGCCACATGTACTGCGGAACACGCATCAGAGAGGTCTGCGCGCATCTGGTGATGCACACAGCCCGGATGGGATGGGCTGCCTACCGGTGCCTTCAGTGACCCATTACGGGTGAGCGGGGGCAAGGGAACTGACCGAACGTCACTCGAATGGCAGGCGCGCGGAGAGCTCTTCCAGCGCCCCCGGGCCCGCACCGCACCTTTGTGTGCAGGCACGCGCCCCCTCTCGTGCGATACATCCGTGCGACTCCCGTGCAAGTGCACCAGGAATCCGCCAGGAGGACGCTCGCACTCCCCGCGGCGGGAACAACGTCGAACTGAACCTCCCCTCGTAGCGTGGAGACCGTGACCGGAGGGATAGTTGAGGGTCGTGGGATCCAGGAAGCACATCTACAACGCGGAGTTCCGCGAGGGGGGCGGTACGGATCGTGACGGAGACCGGGAAGCCGATCCCGGAGGTGGCCGAGGAGCTCGGTGTGCATCCGGGGACGCTGCACAGCTGGGTGTCGCGGACCAAGCGCAACGGCTCGCCGTCGTCGGGCACGCCCGTCCAGACGTCGGCGGGGGCAGGCTCGGGTGGCCGCTTACGGGAGGGTGAGCGGGCCGAGTTGGAGCGGCTGCGGGCCGAGGCCCGGGAGAAGGACAAGCGCATCCGTGAGCTGGAGATGGAGCGTGATGTGTGCAAGCGATTCGTGGCCTTGTGGGTGAAGTAGCTGAGGCGGACCCGGCCGTGGCGGTCAGGGTGATCAGCAGCTGCAAGGCCGAACAGAAGATTCCGCAGCGCATCGGCTGCCGGGCACTGGGCGTGTCCGAGTCCTGGTTCTACAAGTGGCGCGATCGTGAACCGACCGCGCGGGAGGCGCGCCGGCAGCACCTGGCGGAGGAGATCGAGGAGATCTTCCAGCGGTCCGGGGGCACCTACGGCTCGCCGAAGGTGTTCATCGAGCTGGTCCGGCGCGGCTGGCGGGTGTCGGTGAACACGGTCGCCAAGGTCATGGCCGAGCTCGGGCTGGCCGGACGGAAGATCCGGCGGCGCCGGTCGCTGACCAGGCCGGGCAAGCGGCCGGCCGCCGCGGACTTCGTGCGCCGGGACTTCACCGCCGAGGAGCCCGACCTCGTCTGGTGCGGCGATCTCACAGAGATCGAAACCGGCGAGGGCAAGCTGTACTTGGCGACGGTCATCGACCTGTTCTCCCGCCGCCTGCTCGGCTACGCGATGGCCGAGCGTCACGACGCCGACCTGGTCGTCGCGTCCCTGAACATGGCCGCGGCCACCCGCGGCGGCGACGTACGCGGCGTGATCATGCACACGGACAGGGGCAGCGAGTACACGTCTCGGCGCTTTCGGCGGGCGTGCCGCAAACTCGGCGTGACCCAGTCCATGGGCCGGGTCGGGTCATGGTTCGACAACGCCGTGAGCGAGGCGTTCAACAGCGTGCTGAAGGTCGAGTACGTCCACCGGCATGCCTTCCGCACCCGCGCCGAGGCCCGGATCAGGATCGCCACCTGGATCACCGACTTCTACAACGCCAGGCGGCTGCACAGCATGTGCGGGTTCAAGAGCCCGATCGACTACGAACGTGACTACCGAGCCACCCTCGCCGAGGGACTGGCCGCATAGATCGTCTCCACGCTGCGAGGGGATTGACACCTTACGTGGTTCACGTCATTGGTACCGGGCCGACCCATGGGGCTGGTTGATGAGCCGTCTGCGAATCCTTGGCATTCTGATGGCCGTTATCCTTCCTTCATGACGGCCTTGGACGGCACCGTCGTCAACGTGGCCCTGCCCCAGATTCAGACTGAACTCGCGCTCGACGAAGCGGGATTGAAATGGGTGGCCGCGATCTACCCGCTTATCCATGCCAGTTTTCTTCTTTTCGGCGGTCAACTGGCGGAGAGCAAGGGCCGGCGCCTCACCCTCCTTCTCGGTGTCGTGATCTTCACACTGGCGTCGATCCTGTGCGGTGTATCGACGCAAGCGGCGATGTTGATCGCGGGCCGGGGCCTGCAGGGGTGGGCGCCGCCCTGGTCCTTCCTGCAGCTCTGGCAGTTCTTGCCCACGACCTTCCGCCCCGTTCCAGGAATCCCGGCTCCACCACTCTCACGGTCGCACTGGCCACCGCCTTGGCCTGCGGCCCCGTCCTTTCCGGAGTGATCACCGAGCACCTGGGATGGAATTGGCTGTTCGTGATCAACGTCCCCGTCGGGGTGGTCCGCCTCCTGTCCTGTGCCGCATTTGTGCCCTGCCCGACGCCCCGTCCTGCACCGCAGGAAAGTGACGCACCCACCGCACCCCTGAGCGCGGTTGCTCTGGCATGCATTTTCATCGGCGGGCTTGCGTACTGCCTCATCGAGGGCCCTCAGGACGGTTTCGTAGACCCTCGCATCATGGTTGTCGCTGCCGTTTCCGCTCTCTCCCTGATCGTACTCGCAGCGAGATCGTCGCCTCATGGCCGAGGGATTCTCTCCACCCTCTTCGGAAGGCGAGCTTTCGCGTGCGGACTGATCACGCAGCTCCTGCGGGGGCTCGGCGTCAGCGGGGTCTATTTCTTCACCACTCTCTTTCTGCAGAATTTTCTCCGCCTGAGCCCCACCTCTGCCGGACTCATGTTCACGCCGGTGGCCGCGGCCCTCCTTGCCACCGCTCCCTTTGTCACGGGGCACTGGCGCGTCGGCTGGGAGACGCAAGGGTGGCCGCGGCGGGAATGTTCCTGGTGGCGCTGGGCCTGCTGCTGGTGGCGCTGGGGAGCAGGCGAGGCGAGACGGTCGACCTCCTGCCGGGACTGGCGGCGATCGGGGTCGGCTCGGGCCTGGCGGTCCCGCTGACCACACGCGCTCTGGAGTCCGCCCCCGACCGGCTCTCCGGCATCGCGGCAGGACTGTTCAGTGCCACACACGAAGCATCGGGCGTGTTCGGCATCGCCGTGGTCGGTCTGATCGTGACGTCCGTGCAGCGTTCGGTCTCCTCCACGGGCGCCGGATCCGGGCATGCCTTCCTCATGGGCTATCAGGCCGGTCTCTGCACGGCTGCCGCCCTGGTTGCCATCGGTGTGCCCGTAGCCTTGTGGGGACTGCGCACACACGTGCACCCGGCAGGACTGCTGCGTCACGGCCGAAGCCGAGGTCTCGAAATGAGAATCAGCCATGAGGTGCGGGTGGTGCCCGCGCCGGCCGGCTGGACACCGGGGCGGGGAGACGCGGATCCGGTGGAGGCATCGGGTCCGGCCGCCTCTCACCTCCCGGACGGTCCGCTCCCGGTCGCCACCCGGCCCCGGCCTCCGGTTCGGGGACCCGTCTGGTCATGCGGACTACGCGCCGCAACGAGGCCGATGTGCCAGGGCGTGGATGGGCACGGCTGAAGTGGTCGTGCACGCGGGAGCGTGTTTCGGAGGCGCGTTGCTGTTGTGCGCTGAGCCGTTCGAGTGATGCTCGGGTTGATGTCTTGTCACATGTAGGCCGTTCAGGTCTAGTTAGATGCACGAACCGGTGGGCCGCCCATCCCGTATCCGGGGAATCGTGGTAATGGCGGCGTCTGCCGGTTTCTCCTTGCCTGTCCCCAAGGGAATCCTCGCGGGCTCCACAGGACGACCCCAGTCGCCTTCCTCCTCCGGGGGACTTCCCACGGTCGCGCCGGATGTCACCGCACGGCCTTCCGCAGAGCTGCCCTGGTGGCCGGAGGGCCCGACGGCTCGTACGTCCCTGTCCCTGCTGCATCAGCGAGGAGCTTCCTCATGCCCATCTCTCCGAATCAGGGTTCCACCGGTGGCGGCACGCTCGTCACCATCACCGGCACCAACCTGTCAGGCACCAGTGGGGTGACCTTCGGCACCAAGCCGGCCACGAGCGTCACCAACGTCGACGCCAACACGGTCACGGCGGTGGCACCGTCCGGGACGGGCACGGTCGGAGTGACCGTGACCACGCCGGGCGGGACCAGCAACCCTGTGCCGTTCTTCTACGTCGGCGCACCGTTCAAGTCCTCCCTGGGGGCCACGTCCGGGCCACTGGTCGGCGGCAACTCGATCACCCTGAACGGGGTGGGACTGTCCACGGCGACCAGTGTGTCCTTCGGTGGGTTGACCGCGACGCCGACGGTCATCTCCGACACTCAGCTCAGTGTGACCGTGCCGGCGGGGGCAGCGGCCGGCCCGGTGGGAGTGAGTGTGACCACCGCCGGGGGCACCAACAACGGCCTGTCCTACACCTACGTCGACCTCCCGGGCGTCACCAGTCTCGCCCCGGCCACCGGGCCCACGTCCGGTGGCACCGCGGTGACGATCACCGGGACGAACCTCGACAGCACCGACTCGGTCACCTTCGACGGCGCTCCGGCGCCGTTCTCCGTGGTGAACACGACCACACTGTCGGTGGTCACTCCGCCCGGCGCCGCCGGCCTGGTCGACGTCACCGTCACCAACCCGGCCGGTTCGGACACCGCCGTCGGTGCCTTCACCTACGTCGCCGGCCCCGGGATCTGACCGCCGGCAACAGCCGCCGCCCGGACACAGCGGGCGGCGGCGCCCGCGGTATCCCGTTCTTCCCTCGGGGCACCGGTGCACCGGTCGGACTCGGCGCCCGCTGGAACGGCGTCACCTTGATCGGGCCACGGTGGTGCCCTCCAGGCCCTTCCCCTGTCTAGGAGCGTTTCCATGCCTCCAGCCATCAGTGTGGTGAGCCCCTCTCAGGGCCCCACGACCGGTGGTACCCCCGTCACCCTCATCGGCAGCGGGTTGATCGGGGCGACCGCCGTCCGCTTCGGCGGCACGAACGCCGCCTCCTACACCGTCAACTCGGCCACGCAGATCACCGCCGTCACCCCCGCCGGCAGCGCGGGATCCGTACCGGTGACGGTGGTCAGCCCGACCGGCACCAGCAATGCGGTGACCTTCACCTATGTGGCAGCCGCAGTCCCGGTAGTCGGCACGGTGTCGCCCAGTGACGGACCGACGTCGGGCGGCACGTCGGTCACGATCACCGGCAACGGCTTCACCGGCACGACCGCCGTGCGCTTCGGCGGCACGAACGCCGCCTCCTACACCGTCAACTCGGCCACGCAGATCACCGCCGTCACCCCCGCCGGAGCCCCGGGTGCGACGGCGGTGACGGTCACGACACCCGGCGGCACCAGTGCCCTCTCCCCGCACGGGTACTTCTTCTATGCCGCCCCGCCCGTGCTCACCTCCGGCGATCCCGGACTGGGCCCGGCATCCGGGGGCACAGTGGTGACACTGCTCGGTAGAGACCTGCTGAACGCCGGCGCAGTACGGTTCGGCACCACGAACGCGGCTTCCTTCACCGTGGACTCCGCGAACAAGATCACGGCCACGGCACCTGCGGGGGCAGGCACCAGCGAGATCACGGTCACCACGCCGGGCGGGACCAGCAACCCCGTCCCGTTCTCCTACGTCGCCGCTCCCTCTTTGACCGAGCTGGTGCCCGACAATGGGCCCACCCACGCCGCGACGGTCACCCTGACCGGCCTGCATCTCTCCACCGCCTCGGCGGTGAAGTTCAGTGGTGTGGCCGCAGGGTTCACAGTCGTCTCGGACACCCAGGCCACCGCCACGGTGCCGGCCGGGGCGGCGGGGCCGGTACCGGTCACCGTGACCACGGCGGGCGGAACGAGCAACAGCCTGACCTACACACGCCTGGCGCCGCCGGGGCTCTGAAGGCCGCAACACCCTGCCGGTGCCGGCAAGGGGGAGCTCAGACCCACCCGGTTCGCACACACGATTTGGCCCACTCGGGTTGACCTTGGGACACCCGCTTCGGGCGGGGGTACATCGACCTAGCCAAAAGCGTGCCACGCATACGGGCTTGCCGGCCCGTCGGACAAGGCAAGGAGTCAAACCGGTGCGACATGGACACGGGCGAAGCAGAGGGAAGCTGGTCATCGCCACCGCGGCGGCAGTCGTGCTCGGGCTGGCCTCACCCGCTGCGGCCGCCACCTCGACCACCACCGTCACCGCGACCCCGGCATCCACCACCCCCGGAACACCGGTTCAGCTGCAAGCAGCCGTCACCTGCGAGATGGACCCGAGCGGCGGTCTCGGCATGACTTTCTTCGACGGCGACGTACTACTCACCACAGTGCCCGTCACCGCGACCGGACAAGCCGACTACACCGCCACTTTCGCCTCGACCGGCACCCACACGATCACCGCCGCCTACAGCGGCAACGGGAACTGCGACGCCTCCAGCAACACCACCGTCGTGCAAGTTGCGCAGGCACCCGCCCCGCCCGAGCCGTCACCCTGGTCGTGCGTGCTCGTCTGCGGCGGACTGATCAACTTCAACGTCGGCGACATCCACAACCCCGTGACCATCGTCCGGCCCTGACCGCACTTGGCAGGACGGGAGCCTCTTCCGGCCTGGCACGTGCCAGGCCGGAAGAGGCTCCCGCCCGGGTCTGTCAATCGAACGGCCCTGTCTCACATTCGGTGGTGACGGAGAGTTGTGAGGGTCGTTGAACTTCGTGTGAAGGACGTCAACAAGCTTGTGCGGGTCTGTTCCCGCTGGTCGTCGAGGATGTGGCCGACGAGGGTGAGCGGCTCGTGGTGCGGGCGCGAACGCCGCAGGACATGGCGCCGTGTCCGGTGTGCGGGGCATCGACGGGGCGGGTGCACGGCTACCACTGGCGGACAGTCGCCGACGTGCCGGTAGACGACCGCCGGGTGGTGGTCCGTGTGCGGGTGCGGCGTCTGGTGTGCCCCACACGAGGCTGCCGACAGACCTTCCGTGAGCAGATGCCCGGAGTCCTGGACCGATACCAGCGCCGCACCACCCGCCTGACCAGGCAGGTCAAGGCCGTGGCCGCAGAGTTAGCGGGCCGGGCTGGATCGCGTCTGCTGGCGATACCCGCGGTGGGCCTGTCACGTCACACGGCCCTGCGCACCCTGCTACGCATCCCGCTGCCCAACGGGCGGACGCCCCGTGCGATCGGCGTCGACGACTTCGCTCTGCGCCGGCGGCACCGCTACGCCACCGTGATCGTCGATACCGAGACCCACGAGCGGATCGACGTGCTGCCCGACCGCACCGCCGACACGCTGGAGGCGTGGCTACGCGAACATCCGGGCATCGAGATCGTGTGCCGTGACGGCTCAGCGACCTACGCCGAGGCCGTCCGCCGCGCCCATCTACGACGGGCCCCGCGCGCAGACAACCCTGGAGCGCTGGCATCAGGTCCACGGCATGCTCGAGAAGGCGCCCGCGCCGACCGGCCCGAGCGCATGCTCCGCGTCCCCAAATACCGCGCCGGCCTCGTCCACCCCTACCGCGAGCACCTGCGCAAACGCCGTGCCGAGGATCCCGCCGTGCCCGTCCAGCGCCTCTTCGAAGAGATCAAGGCCCTCGGGTTCACCGGCTGCCTGAACGGGGTCTCCCCCTGAGTGGTGGACACGCTGATACTGGATCTGCTTGATCCGGAGGAAGCGAGAACACCGCCGATGACGATGAAGGACTACTCGGACGAGTTCAAGGCCGATGCCGTGGCCCTGTACGAGTCCACGCCCGGGGCGACCTACAAGAGCATCGCCGCTGACCTGGGCATCAACAGGGCGACGCTGCGTGAGTGGGTGCTGCGGGACCGGGAACGTCGCGGCGTCGCCCCCGCGCCGGCTCGGTCGGGTGGGGCTGCGCCGGCCCGGGCAGGACAGCCGGCACCGTCCGCCGACCCCGACGAGCGCATCCGGCAGCTTCAGGCCCGGGTGGCCGAGTTGGAGGCCAGCGAGCGGAAGCTGACCACCGAGCGGGACATCCTGCGCAAGGCGGCCAAGTATTTCGCCGGCGAGACGAACTGGTGAACCGCTTCCAGTTCGTCCACGACCACCGGGACGCCTACGAGGTGAAGCGGTTGTGCCAGGTGCTGGGCGTGAACCGGTCCAGCTACTACAAGTGGCGGGACGGGGCCGCCGCACGGAGAGCGCGGCAGGCCGCCGACCGGGCCCTGGCCGAACGGATCCGCGCCGTCCACACCGACTCCGACGGCGCCTACGGCCAGGGCTTGATCAAGTTCCGTGAGGGTCGGGGTTGTTGGTGATGCCCAGGAGTGGGAGGGCTCGTTCGGGCTGGTCGCGGATTGCCCGGGTGGTTTTGGCGATGTTGGTGGCTCCAAGGGTTTTGAGCAGGCCGATGGCGAGGTTGCGGAAGGTGGCCATGGCGCGGGGTCCGGTGCCGGTGTGGAGGGTGGAGGCGTCCTCGGCGTAGGTCACGTCTCTGATGTGGTGCAGGGCTTCGATGCTCCAGTGGCCGCGGACGGCGGCGGCGAGTTCGGCCGGGGTGGCCTGGTGGGCGTCGAGGCTGGTGACGGCGTAGACCGTCTCGCGAGTTTCGCGACGGCCGGTTTGCCGGCGGCGTCGGTGGACGCGGAGGGCGAGGCGGGCGTGAGGGAAGGCGATTCCGCCGAGTTCGTCGGCGATGCCGCAGGTCCTGATGGAGCGGGATTCGTGGCGGCCGTGTCCGGTGGAGGAGGCGGTGTGCTGGACGGCGATGTCGGGCCAAGGCAGGGTGGCGAGCTGCCGGTAGGCGGTCGGCTGGTTGCGCTTGATCATGGCGATGTAGTGGGCGTTCTTGGTCTCGACCAGCCAGGTGACGTTCGCCTGGACCGAGTGCAGGGCGTCGAAGGTGATCAGCGTTCCGTCCAGGTCCAGCGGTTCGAGCAGGGGTCGGAAGTGCGCGGTCTCGTTCGTCTTGGCTCCGACCTCCGTCTGGGCGAGGGTCAGGGCCCGGTTGTGGGTGACGGCGGAGAGCAGGTGCCTGCGGCCGGCGGACAGGCGGGCCGATCCTCTCAGCGACTTGCCGTCGACGGCGATCACCTGCCGTTGCTCCGAAGTCGGTCCCGCAAAGTTCCGGCCGGCGAGGTAGGCACCGACGGCCCGGTCCAGGGGCGTCACCGTCGACGGCCGCCAGCACACGGCCGATCGTGGTCCGCGAGGGAGTACGACGCCACCGCAGCGGATGTCGTCGGACCCCGATGGCCGTCAGCACGGTGTCCGAGGCCCGCGCCGCCCACTCGGCGATCTCGTCGACGCTCCTGGCTCCCGACACCGCCGCGCAGGCGCAGACGAGGAGGATCGCGCTCAGCGAGTACCAGCGACCCCGCCTCGCACGCGGGTCGGGCACCAGATTCAGGAACGTCCGCAGGTCAGCGACTTGACCGATGTCCAGCGGACCCAGCCTCACCAACACCGACGGGATGAGAGAAGATACAGCGGCAGGCACGGGCCACCTCATGATCGTTGAGCTTCGACACCCCAATGATCACGAAGCCCGTGTCTGCTCTGCTATGCACCCCAACCGGTCACGGCCCGACCAACCCCCCGACCCCGGAACTCGCCCAAGCCCTG
>NZ_JBYIQX010000077.1:0-13315 GCF_057707805.1 Streptomyces sp. bgisy159
TAAGCGAGTTGCCCAACCACAAGACTCCGACGCCACCCCGCCTGACCAAGGCCGTAATCCAGAATTTCAGGTTGCTGCGTGAGACCGAGCTGTCCTTCGCTGACGACGTGACATTGTGCGTCGGCCGCAACAACACGGGAAAGACCTCGCTGGCCAAATTATTCAAGCTCTTCCTGACGAAGAAAGACAGCGTGCTGCGCATCGAGGACTTCTCTGCGGAATGCTACGCGGAGTTCCTTGACGCGCACCGCCTCTACGTTGCGGGTGAGAAAGAACAGGCGCGCGGTCGGATCCCGAAGGTCACCCTGACCCTCTATATCGCATACGACGCGAACTGTGGACAGTACGGCCCTCTGGCCTCCTTCATAGTGGACCTCGATCCCGACTGCTCCGAGGTCGTGATCAGGCTCACCTATGCATTGAAGGACGGCGCCCTGGACGTGTTCCTCAGCGACCTGGTCGGCAGTGGGGACGCTGCGCCTCTTGAGCGGCTCGCCAGACGCATTCCGGCCCACTTCGGGCTGTCTGTGACGGCGGTAGACCCCACTGACGACGCGAACGTCCGCACAGTCGATGTGGCGGAAGTCAAGAAGCTCCTAAAGGTGGACTTCCTCGATGCACAGCGGGGACTGGACGACGAGGACCGGGAGGCCGCCCAGCCCATCGGAGCAATCTTCGAGAAGCTCTTTACCTCAGCGAAGGGCAGCAAGCGTGTTGAGTGGCTGGAGGATCTCGCCACGCGTATCGACGTGATGCTCACGAACACCTCCAGCGATCTCGACATCAGTCTGCAGGAGATCCGCACCCAGGTAGCGCCGGCATTGACGGCCTTCGGATATCCGGGGCTGGGGAATCAGGAGTTCGTCACTGCTGCCCGCCTGGATTCTCGGCGGCTTCTCAGGAACTTCGCACGTATCCACTATCCGGGAGCGGCTGGCGTGCGGTTTCCGGAGTCGTACAGCGGCCTCGGAACGCGCAACCTGGTGATGATGCTCCTCAAGCTCTTCGCCTACTACCGCGAACACACTGCCCAGTCCAATGAACTGGGTATTCATCTCGTCTTTCTGGAGGAGCCGGAGGCTCACCTGCATCCGCAGATGCAGGAGGTGTTCATCCAGCAACTCCTTCAATTTCCCTCTCTCTTCCCACGGCTCGATGCCCAGATGCGCGCGACCAGTCCCCAACCGGTCGGCATGACGGAGGCGACCGGTTCCGGCAGCGAGAATGGATCGCCCTGGAGCGCCCAGTTCGTGGTGACTACCCACTCGGCGCATGTAGCCAATCGGGCGCGCTTCTCGAACATCCGGTACTTCCGCAAAGAGGAAGAGGCTGCCGAGCCCGGAGACGAGCCGAGGCCGGCTCGTACGGCCATCAAGGACCTCTCCCAGGTTTCGCGCGACGAAAAATTCCTGCTGAAGTACCTGACCCTCACCCGGGCCGACCTCTATTTCGCGGACAAGGCGATTCTCGTTGAGGGCGCCAGCGAGCGTGTCTTCGTCCCAGCCGCAGAGGAAAAACTCGCAGCGCGAAAGCCTGACACAGCTCGCTCGCATCAGTATGTGACGTTGATGGAGGTAGGCGGCGCGTACGCCCACAAGTTCTACCCCCTGCTGAGGATCCTGGGCATCCCAACCCTGATCATCACTGATCTCGATCCCATCGACGCAAGCGGTCCCAAGACCCGCAAATGCACCGTGTCCGAAGGAGGACACACATCCAACCAGTCCATCCGGGCATGGTTCGACGAGACGGGCGAGACCAAGGTGGCCGAACTACTCAGACGCGCCGAGGCAGATGCACCCGTAGCCGCCAACCTTTGCCTCGCCTACCAGGTGCCCGAGCAGCCCGGAGATCCATGCGGCCGTACCTTCGAGGACGCCTTCGTACTGGCCAACCCGACTCTCTTCGGTCTCTCCCGGCGTAGAGCCACGTCCACGAACGAGAGCCTGGAAAAGAGAGCCCGCGACAAGGTGGACGGCAAGGGCAGCAAGGTCGACTTTGCCCTCGAGCACGTCCTTGGCGAACACGACTGGGAGGTGCCGAAGTACATCAGGCGCGGTCTCGAATGGCTCATGGCACAGGACGGGACGGCGACGAAGACGGATGGCGAGTGATGACGGCACGTCCCGAAGAGATGGTGCACGGCAAGCGCGTCGTCACCGTGGCCGAGTCGGAAGCGCAGACGGTACGGGAGACGATCCTGACCGCATTGCGGGAGGGCAGCCACTTCAAGTTGGAGGCCGGCGCCGGTGCGGGCAAGACGAGCTCGCTGATTGAGGCACTTCAGAGCATCCTCGCCGACCGAGACCGGTACCTCCCGCGACGGGACCAGCGCGTCGCCTGCGTCACCTACACCAATGTGGCCCGCGACGAGATCATCAGTCGCACCGACGGCAGCCCGTCCGTCTTCGCCGACACCATCCACGGCTTCCTGTGGCAACTGCTCTCTCCCTTCCCCAAGTACCTGCTGCGCTACGTCGTCGAGCTCGATGCCATGCAGTCCAGGCTGGAAGGGCGAACATCACTGGACGGCTACACGGTCGATTACAGCACCGGCTACCGGAAGGTGGACCACGACACACTCCACGTTCAACTGGCGCACGACGACCTCCCTGCCCTGGCTTGCAAGTTCTTCGCCCTCCCCAAGTTCCGGGCCCTGGCCGCCGACCGGTTCCCCATCGTGTTCGTCGACGAGTACCAGGACACCCCTGCCGGTCTGGTGGAGGCCATGTTGGGCACGCCGGGTGAGGAGACTCCCCTCCGTGGTCCCCTCTGTGGATTCTTCGGTGACCACTGGCAGCAGATCTACGACAAGGTGTGCGGGACCATCGACGACCCGCGCGTGAAACCGATCGTCAGGAGGCGCAACCGCCGGTCGCAGCGCGCTGTGGTGGATCTCCTGAACGCGATGCGCCCTGAACTGGAGCAGACCACGAGCCCGGGAGCAGGTGAGGGGAGCATCACCATCTACCACACCAACGACTGGGCCGGTACGAGGCTCACCCACCACCGGAAGGGACAGATAGGCTGGGATGCCGCGCACGCGGCCCGCGGCTGGGCCCTGGAAGACGCCCGCCGACGCCTGTGGAACACCGAGGTATCCGATGGCTTGGACGGAGGGCGGGCGGCAGCGCCCAGCACGAAGATCCTCATGCTCACGCACGAGACGATCGCCGGCGAACTGGGCTACCAGCGACTTCACCAAGCCTTCCGGCGCAACGAGTCCTATGTGAAGAAGGAGGACCACGTCATGGCCTTCTTCCTGGACGTCCTGGAACCCGCACTACTTCATCACCGGAACAAGCGCTACGGCGCGATGTTCGACGCGTTCGGCCAACGCTCGCTTCTGACCTCCCCCGCCGACAAGCACGCCTGGGCGGCCCTCCTGAAAGAGCTCGAGAGGACCCGTGAGGATGGCACTGTTGGCGACGTCCTCGACCTCTGCCTGAACCAGCAGCTGTTTGATGGACTAGGAAAGGTCCGTGAACGCCACCGTAAGTCGGTGCCACTGGCCAACAGCGAATCGCAGGCCGAAAGCGACGACAAGGCCAAGGCGCGAGCGGAAGAGTACGAAGCCCTGCGTGCTGTTCCGTACGCGCAGCTAATGGCGTTGCATGACCACCTGGGCGGTGGCACACCCTTCGCGACGCAGCACGGAGTCAAAGGCCAGGAGTTCGACAGGGTGCTCGCCGTCGTCAGCAAGGGGCACACTCGCTTCCAGATCCCCGAGATGTTGGCGAATTTCTCCCGGCGTCACGGACTGCAGGGGAAGGAGCGGGAAGCCTTCGTCAGGGCGCGGAACCTCTTCTACGTGGCGTGTTCGCGGGCAAAAGAGCACTTGGCCCTTCTCTTTACCACGAAGCTCGACCCCGCTGCGCTCGACACCCTCCGGGAATGGGTGGGCGACTCACGGATCATCTCTCTGCGGTTCGATGGAGACTCTGTGATATGCGGCGAGCGCGAAATGAACAAGGCTGTCTCGCCAGTGCGCGGGTAGGCTGTCGGCCCTGGAGCGGCGGAGCATTGCCGCACAGCACCTCCGCCGTGCCTAGCGTATGGACCAGGGCGGGCGTGAGAAGAACCATCTACGACCGTGACTTGCGTAGTGAGGCGAACGAGGCACCAGGTCCGCTTCCTGCACGTTCGTGAAGATCTCACCCGTGGTTTCTGGGGCTCCTGATTACCTGGTGCCGCCATCTACCTTGCCCGCGCGCACCCAACTCTCGCCCAGCCCTGCCCACGCTGCATACTCGCCTCGGGCCTGGTTCAGTGGCCCGTCAACAGGAATGTGACGTATTTCCGGACACCGAGGTTGCGTCGGGTCTCCGTCCGTGCAGTGCTGAGTTCGCCCTTCACTCTCGCTCGTTCCGCCTCGGCGCCGCCCAGCTGCTTCTGGCGTTGCAACAGCTCGGCCCGCTTGCGCTGGGTCTCCATAGCGCGCTGCTGTCGGTCGGCAGTGAGCCGCTGCCGTTCGTCGGTGATCTGCTTCTGGAGGGCGTCCCGGTCCTGCTGGGCCTGGACCTCCGCCTGCTTCACCTCCCGGTCGTACTGCGCCCGCAGCGTGGCGATCTCCGCGCGGATCCTCGTCAGGGCGGGCCCGGGCAGCTTGGCGGGTGCGGAGGCCCTGGCCCGTTGCTCCAGGGACCGCCGCCATGCGTCGAGGGCGCTCGCCCGCGCTTCGCCCACGCCGGACACGCGGACGTGGTGGCCGCCTGGGCGGACGAAGTAGGCGACACGGCTCCCGGAACCCTGGCTCTGGGAGTAGGACACCCCCGTGAAGTCGGCCGCCGTGCGGATACCGGCCTGCACCAGAGCCCCGACCGTTTTGGCGCCCATGTTCGGCAGTGACCGCGCTTCCTGGATCGAGGTGGCGCGCAGCTTCGCCTCGACGTGCTGGCGCACCGCGGGTTCCAGCGCGGCGGCGATCATGCTCTGCTCTCTGGCGGGCAGCTCCGCCTTGCGCTTGCGGGACTGGTCGGTGCGGCGGTTCAGCTCCATGGTGATGCGGGCCAGTCCGTCGCGCAGGTCGGTCTGGAGGGTCTGGATGCGCTTGTCAGTGGCCGCGCCGTCCTTGGCCGTGGCGGCGTCCAGCTTCCGGATCTCCTGCTCCAGCCGCCGGTGGGCGCCCGCCGGATCCTTGAGTTCGCGTGCCCGGCGACGTAGTCCCCGGACCCGTTGGCGGGCGGTGTGGTACTCCGGCCTGAGCCGCCGGCCCACGCCGATCAGGGCGGCCGAGACGAGTAGGGCGGACCCCTGCGCGGCAGGCAGGTAGCCCTCCGGCTGTCCGACAGTGACCGCGAGCACGCCGGGGGCGGCGGTGCTCAGTACGGCGGTGGCCGCGGCCGCCAGGTCGCGAGGGCGGCGCCCGGTGAAGCCCGTGGCGGGGGCCGGAGCGCCGGTCGGCACCGCTCTGGCGGCGGCCGGCGCCACGCGGTCCACCAGCCAGGCTGGGATGGCCCCCGAAGGTGCGGTGGCCGGGGCGGCCACGCTCGTCCTACCACCGGTCGTCGTCGGAGCCGCGGCGCCACCATTCCCGTTGCGGCGCGGGGCGGGCAGCGTGAGCGCGTCGGCGGTCAGGCGGGGCAGCGCAGAGCAGGGTCGCCCGAGGAAGCCCCTGACGCGGTCCGCCTCCGCGCGGAGCCGTTGGTCGAAGTGGCCGAGGAGCAGTGGCCAAGCCAGGGAGGTCGCCGGGTCCTTGAAGTCGGACTCGGAAAGGATCAGGTACTCGCCTTGGGCGTCGTGAAGCTGGGTCCACAGGCCGGGGTCGGCGGCCACGGCGAGCAGGGAGAGGTGGATGAGCCAGGCCGAGAAGCGGTCCATGGCAGGCCCGAAGTCGGCGGCGCCGCGCTGCGGCGACTGGTAGTTGCGGTGGCCGTTCTCCGTCGCCGCCTCGCCCTTGAGGGCGGGGACGTACATGCCGTCGTAGTCGACGAGCCGGAGAGTGTTGTCGTCCGCCACGAGGATGTTGCCGTGCTGCAGGTCGCCGTGGGCGATGCCGTGGTCCTCCAGGTCGCCCGCCAGCGCGAGGAAGCGGTCGGCGAGGGCGTGGACGGCAGCCGAGTCGTGGCGGTGGCGGTCGATCCACGAGATGAGGTCGGTGCCCTGCACCCACGCCATCCGCACCACCGGGAACCAGTCGCCGAGAGCCAGGACGCCCTGCTCCAGGAACTCGAAGCGCACAGGCCACGGTTGGGAGAGGCCACCGGTGTCGAGGGCGCGCAGGGCAGCGCTGATCGCGGTGTAACGGACGCCGATGGCGGAGGTGTCCCGGGTGAAGCACTTGAGCGCGTAGCGCTGCCCGTCCCGCGCGGTGACGGAGAAGACGCTGGCGAAGTTGCCAGAGATTGCCTTGGGTCCGAGGACGGGGCTCTGCTGGACGGTTCCGTGCCGGAGATCGGGATCGCGGAAGCAGAGTTCGGGGTGCTGCAGGGCCTCCGCGTAGTTCGCGCCCGTGGGGAACTTCCGGACAGCACCGGTTCCGGTGGCGGGGCGACCGCCGCGGGACACAGCCATCACGCCTCCGTTCTCACCCGGATCCGGATCAGGGTCACGTCGTCGTTGCGCATGAGCCCACGCGCCCGCTGGTCCTCCACCCACTCCGTGAAGGGCTCATCGCCCACCTCGGCAAGCGTGGCAAGCACGGTGCCGGGCGCCCGGTGCCCGTGGTGCGGGGACAGCAGCCAGGCGGCCAGCGCGTCGCTGGCCAGCAGCACCTCGTCGCCCGGCGCCAGGGTGCCGTGGGCGAGCCGCAGCCGCTCGGCCACCAGGGCCGTGTCGTGGTTACGGCTGCCGAGGAGCTGGGGGGTGATGCCGAAGCCCTCGACGTCCTCGACGGGGAAGGCCCGCCGGACGACACCGTCCCGCAGGTGGAACAGGCAGCTGTCGCCCAGGGCGAAGGCGTGCCAGGACCAGTCGGCCCTACCACCACCGGACACGGTGGCTCGGACCTCCACCCCTAGGACGGTCGCGAACGCGCCCTTCTCCAGGCCAGGTTGCTCGTACCATGTGATGGGCCGGCCACGGGCGTCGCGCTCCGCCCGGTACCACTCGAGGTACGCCTCCCAGCGAGGCGCGGACCGCTCCATGAGGTCGAGGACGAACGTGTCCACGTCGTCCCACCAGTCACGGCCGAGGGACATCGACTCGACGGCGTCCGCGACGAGACGCTCCGCCCAGGCGCCCGCGAGTAGGCTCTCCGAGGCGCCGTCGGACACCGCCGCGTACAGCGGGAGGACGGTACGGCCCTGGTCGTCGGCCCGTGCGTCCCCGACCCAGGACCGCCCGGCGTCCTCGCACTCCTTGAGCGTGTTGCCCGCCTTGGGCACCCGCAGCAGCTGGCATTCCGGCAGGGCCGAAACGTCCTCCATGGTCAGCGCAGCTCCGTCTCGGTGGTCAGCGCAGTTCGGTGGCGCGGGTGCCGATGTCGAGGAACTCCACGATGGAGGTGATGTCCGCGTTGTAGACGAAGCCCCGAGTGGTCTCGCTGACACGATGCCCCTGCGAGGCCGCGTAGGAGCGCATGTGGCTGGGCAGCACGCTGGACATCAGGAACAGCAGCCGGGCGTACGTGTCCGGCAGCCCCTCCTCGCTGTCCGGGAAGGTGACCGGTGTGCCGCCGCTTCCGGACACGTGGAGGTTGAACAGGAGGACCGCGCCATCGGCGGTGGCATGCGAGGCCAGCGCGATCGCGGCGCTGGTGGGATCGCCGTCGGTGGACTCGCCGTCGGTGAGGTTGAGCACGATCGGCGGGAAGCCGCTCGGGTGAGCCTCGACCCAGTTGGCCACGAGGCTGTCCGCGTAGCCGAGGGCGCGTGTCATGGGCGTACCGCCGTTGGTCACCGGGTCCATCCACACCGGGAACTGCACCGAGGTCTCGACCAGGCCGCCGGCGCCGTCCGGCACCTTCTTGGTACGGCTCTCCACCCGCGCCGGGTTGTTGGCGACCTCGCTCAGCGGAACGAGGTCGCGCCCGGCCAGCGCCCCCTGGAACGCGGAGCCGACGTGACTGTGTCCGTACCCGATCACGGCCACGTGGAAGTAGTCCCGTACGCCTTCTTCCTTGGCGCACTTGACGGACAGTTCGGTCAGCAGCCGGTTGATCGCGTCGGACACGACCTCGGCCCTCTGCTGCGTGACCTCACCGACGCCCATGGGATCGCTCATGGAGGCGGACTGGTCCACGAGGAAGATGAAGCAACCCGGATTGGTTCGGCTGATCTCTGCGGTGTACGGCACGGCGCCCCTCTTGCTGTGAAGGGGATCACCATATCGAATGACCAGTGCTTTCACACTGCCTTCACAGTCTCGATGTCGGGGAAGTGATCGGCACTCACATGCCGTTCCACCGGCCACCGGCATGAGCCCCCGACGGTCTGCTCGACGACGTTTGGATCCAAGTGCTGCTCGGCGTCTTGGAGGAGGTTTTCGATGTCTCCGGAATCGAGGCCAGTGCCTTCACCCAGGGCAGATTCCCGTCAGGGCAGATTCCCATGATCAATGACATGCGAGGCAGTCTGCTGGTTACGCCTCGTGTGGCCACTGGGGCTGCGCGGCGTTCGGGGTGATGAAGACCGCAAGGCAGCGGAACTCGCCACTTGAACCCTCCAGTTGGGTGTACTGACGCCAGGCGAGCGTGTAGGCGCCGCGCAGCACTCGGGTGTTGCCCGGGAAGGAACCGCCGGCCCACAGCAAGGTGCCGCTCAGTTCGCGGCCGTGGTGGATCCGGAACTCCTCGTCCCTGGTGGGCATCCTGCGTTGCCTGGGGCGCCACAGGGCGGCCTCGTTTGTGATGAGCAGGGCCAGCCCGTTCTGGTCCTCGCGGTCGCAGAAGCGTTCCAGCCTTCCTACGTCCCGCAGGAAGTCCCTACGCGCGACGTCCGGCGCGTTGTGTCCGCGCAAGGCGTACTCCTCGGGAGGAGTCCCGGCGGTACCCGACCAATCCCGGGTCACGTATTTGAATTCGATTGCCGTACGGCCCGCAGGCCCCAGGCACAGTAGGTCCAGGTACTCCGAGGCGTCGCTCCCGCGCACCGGGACCTCGAGACGGCACCTGACCTCCGGCGCGACCTCGCCCACGGCGAGGGCGAAACTGTGCTGGAGATCGGCCTCGGAATGGAACACCGGCCGCCGCGCGCGTAGACACTCCAGGACTTCGCCCAGTGTGGCGCTACCCGCGATCGTCTCCAGGGTGGCGGGCGGGGGAGGGGGCGGGGGTGTTGGCATCGGCGTGGCCATGACGCCATTGAAGACTGTGCGGCCTGCCCATGTCAGCTGACGTCGACTATCGTCGACAGGACGTCGGCCACATCGCTGGACGCCGAGGCGCTCATGATCCGCCGAACGCATCTTCAAAGGGGCCGATACCGAGGATGCCGTCGGGCGGCAGCGATCTCCTAAAGAAGGTTGGTACGACGGAACCCGGGCTTGCTCGACTACTGGGTGCAGCGGCGGGGTGCATCGTGACCGACGGTTATCGAGTCGCGCCTCGGGAGCACGTTCCGCACGCGGTACGGCCTCCTCTGAGGCTGGTCAGGGTGAGGGTGATGGCCGTGCTGCACCTGCAGCGGCAGCGCCACCGGTCGGTGGTCTTCCCCGGATAGGGCTCCAACGGCTCGAACCCGGCGGCGCGTGCCTCCGCGGCGGCTGTCGCGGGATCGGTTCGGCCACCGGATCGGGGGCACTTCTTGCAGCCGGTGGTTCCCGACCGGACGGATGACAGGCGCGTCATGACCTCGTTTCCGCAGGAACAGCGGCAGCGCCAACGGTCCGTGGTACGGCCGGGGTACGGCTCCAGCGGCTCGAACCCGGCCGCTCGCACTTCGGCGGACGCACGCTCGTCGGTTGCCGAGTTGAGGGCACAGAACCGGCAGCCCTTCGAACCGCTGTTGACGTTGGAGTAGGTGGGGCTGGTTTCGAGACCGCATGTGGTGCAGCGGCACCGCCACGGCGTTTGGCTGCCCGGGTAGGGTTCCAGCGGTTCGAGTCCGGCGGTGCGCATGGTTTCTCGGGCCTTCGGCGCGTTCGTGGCGGCGCGTTTCGCCTGGGTCTCCTTTGCCCGGCAAACGCGACAGCGCTGGCCCGCGTTACGGACGGCGTTGAACGTAGGACGCCCCTCGTGCCCGCAGGTCGTGCAGCGCGAGGGCCAAGTCGCGTTGGTGCGGCCGGGATATGGCACGAGTGGCTCGTATCCGCAAGCCCGCATCTCAGCGGCTGCGGCCTCCGCGTCGATGAGGACCGCAGCACGTGGTCGGCCGCCAACTCGGGGCGCATAGGGTTTTTCTGCGCTCCGTGTTTCCTCATCGACCATGGCCCAGACCTCGGCCGCCGTGATGCGGGCTGCGGAGCAGGTCTCGGTCCAGCCGTTCGGCATGACGTCGCTCGTGAGGAAAGGAACGAGTCCGGCCTGACGCAGGCGGCCCAGCACGGCCTGCTCGACGTCGTAGGCGGCTGCGCCGGTGGTGTATTCACGGGCCTGATGCAGTTGCCAACCCTGACGTTCGTGTTGGATGAGGCGAGAGGTGTAGCCGGTGCAGGCACCGATCCCGATCTTGACGGCTTTCCACTCTTGGTGGGTGATCACGTAGACCTTCGACTGTCCTGACAGGTCGATGCCGTGGGTGGCACAGAACTTGCATCCTCCACCAGCACGGATCTTCATGAGCGTCGGGGAGACCTCGTTGCCGCAGGCTGTGCAACGGCACCGCCACGCAGTCACCGAGGTGGCATACGGCTCCAGCGGCTCCAGCCCAGCCGCGCGCATGGCAGCCACCGCGATGTCCGGGTCGGTCTTTCTACCCGCTGCCGCCCTCACGTCGGCACAGTGCCGACAGCCGCCCTGGCCCGCCAGAATGCCGCCCAGACTCGGTGACGTCTCACGCCCACAGCCGTTGCAGCGACACCGCCACGCCTTGTCACGACGCCCGGCGTACGGTTCGAGCGGTTCCAGGTCAGCGGCACGCATGGGGGCCTCGGCTTCGTCCGCGGGCCAGCGGCGTCGGCCACCCAGGGAGGGAGGGCAGTACGGGCATGCCCGAAGGCCGCGCCTGAGGTTACTCAACCTGATCTCGACGTCTCGGCCGCACGGCAGGTGGCGGCAGTGCCACAGCCCGCTCGGTCCCGGGTAGGACTCCAGCGGCTCGAGGTCGAAGTCCTTCGCCTCAATTGCGGCCCGGTCGCCGTCCGTGCGGGGCAGTTCGCGGCGACGCGACCATGCCCGGCTGATGCCCTGCCCGGCGTTCTTGCGCCCGCACGGGCCGCAGCCCCCTTGTCCGCCCTTGACCGACCCATGAGTGGGTGTCCCGATCGTGCCGCATGTTGTGCAGCGGCACCGCCAGGGCATGTCGGTCCCGGGATAGGGCTCCAACGGTTCCAGACCCGCCGACCTCATGAGCGCGGCGGCCTGGTCCGGATCGACCGGCGCGTTCGGCGCGCACCATCGGCACGGTCCCCCTCCGCGTTTGATGTACGAGTAGCGCGGCTTGACCTCCCGACCGCACGGCACGTGCCGGCAGCGCCAAGTGGATGTGGCCCCGGAATACGGCTCCAGCGGTTCCAGGCCGGCCGAGCGCATCAACGCCACCGCCTCCTCCGGAGGAATCGGAGCCGTGCCTGAGCAGTACCGGCAGCCGCCCTGCCGGCCCGCGGCAATGTTGCCCAGCCGCGGTGACACTTCTCTCCCGCACGCTTCATGGCGGCAGCGCCAGGGCTTATCACTTCCTGGATAGGGCTCCAGCGGTTCGAGCCCGGCATCCCGCATAATCAGCACCGGATCGCGTGGATCCTTCCGCGGACGTCCCGTCGCCACCCGGCCTCCTTCTGAAGTGCCCACTTCCGGGGTGAGGATCGCATGCGGCACTGACAACAGCCCTGTTCGCGTCGCGAGCTTGGGGCGGGCTTCCTCGCGGCGGCCTTCTTGCTTGGCCCTGCCGGGCTGTCCTGTTCGTGGCCTTCGGCAGCTTGTGGACGTTGGCAGGCCCGTTTTCACCGCGAGGAGACTTCGCTCGGGTGGGGACTCGTTCAGGGCGGTCATGAGGTCCGATGAGCTGTTCATGGAACTGTGGCCCGAGCGCCGACGCGAGGCACTCGCACTGCTCAGCAGAGCACGCCGTCAGCGCCGGCACGGGGCCGTGCGGATCGTCGTCCGGCATCTACACAAGATCCCCAGTGCACGCCACACCGCTGAAGACATCGCCCACATTCTGGCCATGAGAGACCGGCAACCCTGGGCACAGTACGAACTGGCCTTGTGGATGTACGAGCGACTCGAAACAACTGAGGAGGGACTGCCCCCGCTGGAGAGCATTCCCGACGAGGTGTTCGCGCTCATGGAAGCTGCAGCGGCTCATCACCAAGACGCACGCCGCTTGTGGGGACAGCTCCTGAGTCGCATGGGGAGGGAGTACGAAGCCCGCGAGGCCCTGTTCGCCGCTGTCGACAGCGGCGACTACACCATCGTCACCCACGGCGAACTCGGTGAGCACCTGTTCCCGGACCAGCCGACCAAGGCCGAGCAGTTGAAGATGTACGGCCTCACCGCTGAGGGAGAGCCACACGACGTCTGGTAGTCCAACGACCAGGAGCTACGGCCATCCACTGCTCGACCAGTTGCCCGCGATCGAGTCCGCTCATCCATCTCAGAGCCCGACTAAAGGGTGTTGCAGAAGCCTATGATCAGGCAGGTCGGAGCGGTGTTCGGGCCTGCTTCTCGGGATCAGTCCGGAAGGCCCTACCCAATGGGCCCGCGTCGGGATCCGCTTGCCCGCTACCCGGCTTGCAGCGTACGAGCGCTTTGATTAAACGGGCATGCTACGCAGCCACAGGCCGCCGGTGTCAAACGCCCTTCAGGGCTCCTCCTCGCTCAGTAGGATCACCGACAGAGTGGGGCGGGAGGCGCACGGGGTGGGGCGCAGCGGTATGGCAGCGGGGGGCCGGCGACCGTCGGCGGAGCGTGTGCGGCAGCGCCGGTCGGCCGCCGTGCGCAGGCGCGTGCACGAGAAGGCGCTGGTCGAGGTGCGCGGCTGTCTGCGGGACTGGGACGACGGCCGTGACGCGGCCCGCGAGGCCAAGGCCGTGGCCGAGACGATCATCGCGCCCGAGTACGAGGGCCGGGTGCTCATCGAGTTGTTGCAGAACGCGCACGACGCGCACCCGGCCAGAGCCACCGACGGACGCATCGAGATCCGGCTGGACGAGGACGAGGGTGAGCATGGCACCCTCTATGTGGCCAATTGTGGCAAGCCGTTCGGCGGCAAGAACTTCAAGGACCTGTGCAGCATCGCCTTGTCCAGCAAGCGTGCCGACGCCGGGATCGGCCATA
>NZ_JBYIQX010000078.1:0-13260 GCF_057707805.1 Streptomyces sp. bgisy159
TATAGCAACGACCGTGACTCACGGTCGTCCGGGTCACCGCCACCCCACTCCCAGCTCAGGCCTCTGGCCTGTGGCGCCCTACGGCACCGTCACCCGATCGGTGGCCAGGTTGAAACGGCTGATTGAGAAGGCGCTCGGCTCGCGCCAGATCCTCCGAGGTGTCTACCGCTACACCATCGTCCAGGACAGGAACCATGTGCACGGCGTGGCCGTGCTCGACGAAGCGGAGCATCTCCACACCCTCGGCGCGTTCCAAGGGCCCCTGCTGAAGTTGTCGGAAGCGCTGGAGAGCTGGGCCGGTGAAGCCGTACAGACCCAGTTGGCGTAGGTACTTCGGGCGGTCACCCTTGGGATAGGGAATGGGCTGGCGCGAGAACATCAGGGCCTCGCTACGGGCCGAGACAACGACCTTGACGACGTTGTGGTCGAGGACGCCGCCCGGGTCGTGCAGTTCGGCATACGCGTTCACGGCGAGAGTGCCTGGTGGCTTGTACTCCAGTGCCTCGGAGACGTCGTCGATGGCGGTCGGCGAGATGAACGGCTCGTCGCCTTGGACGTTGATGTACGCCTCGGCCGGCAGGAGCTCGGCGACCTCCGCGACGCGGTCGGTGCCGGTGAGGTGCTCTCCGGTACGGATGCATTCGATGCCCAGTTGGCTGCACGCCGCCTCGATACGTTCGTCGTCCGTCGCCACGATGGCTCCGTCGAGACGTTTGGCCTCCAAGCAGCGCTGGTGGACGTGCCAGAGGAGCGGCTTGTCGCCGAGGAGAGCCAGCGGTTTGCCGGGGAAGCGCGAAGCACCCCAGCGGCAGGGTATGACGGCGATGTGCCGGCGCGGTTCGACGCCGGTCGGTCGGGCTGTGGTGGCGGCCACGGCGTCCTCCTGGTGGACGGGTAAGCGTGGGGGCTTCAGGTGAGCTGGGCGAGCTTGGCGCGGACGTTGGGTGAGGCGGCGGTCGCGAACGGCCGCCACTGGTAGCCGTCGACCTCCTCCTCCTGAAGCGTCACCGCGTGTTCCGCACCGAGGTGGAATGCCCAGCGGAAGTCCACGTGGTGGTGGGCCGGCTCGTTCTTCGACGGGTTCGCGTCGATCGCGTGCACGTCGATGTCGAGGGGGATGTCCTCGTGGCCGGCGAGGGGGACGACCGCGCTGGGCGGGATGCCAGCCTCCTCGTGCAGTCGCGCAGGGCGGCGTCGCGCAGGTGCTGGTCGGCCGGTTCGTTGTGCCCGCCGGGCGCCAGCAGTTTCCCGGACGCCCTGTGTGCGATGTGCAGCACCTGCCCTTCACCGTTGATGAGGATGGCGCTGCAGGTCACGTGGGCGGGGAAGGTCTTGCGGCTGGTGGGCGCGTCCGCGCCGGCGAGAGCGGCGAACAGCAGCGCCAGGGAGTCGCATTCGTCCGGGTGGCGGGCGAGGTACGCCTCCGTGACGGCGCGGATGTGGTCGGTGGAGGGAGGCATCGGAGTCACCTTTCGAAGTGGCGGAGCCAGGTTCTGGCGATGGCGTCGCGGTCGGCCGCCGGCATCTCGTGCAGTCCGGGCTGGAAGCGGGCGTGGCTGAGGGCGGCGGTGGCGGCGACTATCTCGGCCTGGACGAGGTGGATGTAGGTGCCGACGGCGGCGCCGTGCACGAAGTTGACAGCACCCCCGTCGGCAAGAACGTAGAAGTAGTGGCCGGTGACCTCGTATCGGGTCAACTGGGGGCCGACGGGCTCGCGTTCGTACATGTCGTGGAGGCTGTCGAGTTCGAGTTCGTCCTCGGAGGAGGTCACCGATCCGAGGTACGCGCCGTTCCGCAGGGCGGCGAAGTCCTCGTGCCGAAGGGCGAGATTGCCGGTGGCGCACAGGACGAGTTCCGCGTCATGGACGGCTTCGGTGGTGGACGCGCTGGTGCGGAAGCCGAGGGCGTGCGCTTGCACCCGCTTGACCGCGTCGTGGTCGTACACGGTGACGCGCAGGTCCTGGGCGCGCAGGGTCTGGGCGATGGCGCGGCCGATCTTGCCGAAGCCGATGACGCAGGCGCTGCGGCTCGTGAGGATGTCCCCGCGGGCGCGGACGAGGGCATCGGTGGAGAACACGATGGACCGGCCGACGAGGTGGTCCTCGCAGTCCTTGAGCGGGGAGCGGGCCACGGACACGACCGGGCACGGCAGGGAACCAAGGGCCGTGTACCGCTGGTGTCCGTTCTCGGTGTCCTCGACGACGCCGAGGACGCGGCCGGAGAACTTGTTCACGAGGGTGTCGAGGCTGGCCGCGAAGTACCCGCCGATGTCGACCAGGACGACGTCCTGGCCGCCGGCCGTGTCCTCCAGGTAGTGCAGGGCCTGGGTCTCGTCGTTGAAACGCTCCCGGGTCAGGTCGTGGACCGGCAGGGTGCGGCGAACGGTGTCGAGGGTCGGCTGGTGGATCGACCGGGGCTTGGGGAGGACGGCGCCGATCGTGGACACCGCGGTCATGGCGCGCAAGAACGCGGGTCGTTCCGGGAGCAGGTGCGTGATGACCAGCGTCGTGATCGCCTGGCCGGCGGGGAACTGCGCGGTGATCCTCCGGAAGAAGGCGTCCAGCCGCGCTCGCTCGGGGGTTTCCATGAGCACTCCTCTCGGATTCCGAGGCGTAGGGCTACGCGGCCCGGCTGTAGTCGGGTACCGGCGTGGCCAGGGCCTGCATGTGGGCGCGCAGTCCGCTGTGGAGGTCGACGCGCGGCTGCCAGCCGAGGACTTCTCCCGCGCGGCCGGGATCGGCACGGGTCAGGAGGACGTCCCCGTTGCGCATGTGGTCCTGCTGGAGCTGGATCTCGCGGCCGGTGAGGCTGTTGGCTATGTTGATCAAGTCCAGCAGCGATGCGTTCGATCCGCCGCCGACGTTGATGGCGCCGTGCGCGGTCGGGACGACGGCGGCGGCGATCGTGGCGGCGACAACGTCGTCGATGTAGGTGAAGTCGCGGCGCTGGTGGCCGTCTCCGTACAGACGCAGGGGCTGTCCGGTCAGGGCGGCGTACAGGGCGCGGTGGGTGAACATGTCGGCGCGCTGCCGGGGGCCGTAGACGGTGAAGTACCTCAGGGCGACGACGCTGGGGCCGACGGGGCGCCCGGCGTAGGCGAGGCAAAGCTGCTCCTCGGCCAGCTTGGTCACGGCGTACGGGGAGGCGGGATTGGGACGGTCGGTCTCGAGGCTCGCGTCGCCGTCGGTCGGACCGTAGACGCTGGAGGAGGAGGCGACGACAGTCGGGGGACGCCGATCCGGGTGGAGGCTTCGAGGACGCGGTGGGTGGCCAGCACGTTGGACGCGAGGTAGTCGCCGAACTGCGGTCCCCAGGAGGGCCGTACACCGGGGATGCCGGCGAGGTGGAAGACCGCGTCGGCGTCGATCAGGAGCGGGTCGATCGCGCAGTGGAGGAGGTCAGCCGTGACGTGGTGGTATCCCGGGCATCCTCGCAGCGCGGCGAGGTTGGCGGCGGCCGTCGGGTCGGTGGACGGGTCTCGGCGGTCCACGCCGATCACGGTGGTGCCGGCCTGGACGAGGGCGTGGGCGAGGTGGGAGCCGATGAATCCGGCGGAGCCGGTCACCACGGCCCGTCGGGGGGCAGCGTTGGTCGGGGGCTGCTCGTGCTTTGGCACGGGGATCTCCAGAGAGGTGTCGCCGAAGGGGTAGGTCAGGTGAGCCGGGACAGGACGGTTCTGCCGTGCGCGCTGAGGGCGGCGTCATTCTCGTGGTGGCCCTTGACCAGGGCTGTGGCCGCCTCGATGGCGCCGAAGGACTCCAGGAGGCGTCGTTCGGTGTCATTGGGCGAGCGTCCGTAGCCGTCGAAGAAAGCGGTGCGGAGGTGGGGTGCGGCCTGCCAGCGTCGGAATTCGAGCCGGGCGAAGTCACGGACCCGGGCGTCGCGTCGCATGTGCTCGAAGTCGTAGATGCCGAGGGTGCCGCCGAGCAGCCAGTTGCGCGGCTGGTAGTCGAGGTGGCAGATCGCGCTGTCCATGTGGCTGGCGCCCAGGATCGCCGCGTGGTGCTTCAGTAGGTTCTCGTCGGCCGCGTCGAGTAGGTCGGCGTGGACGGCCCGGTCGATCCACCGCTGGAACCGCTCGGCGAGCGAGGCGCCGACGGCACCGCCCTGGGGCATGGCGGTGGCTCGGTGCAGCTTGCCGAGCACGTGCCCGGCCTCGTGGTGGGCCAGTTCCTCCTCGGGCGAGCCCGGAGCGACGGTGTCCGCGCGGTCGCCTGTGAGTGCGGTGAGCAGCAGGGTGCGGGTGGCGTCGTCCCAGCCGACCAACTCCGGTGCGTGGCCAGTGAGATGGGTGCCCCACGCCGCGTAGGCGTGGAGTTCTCCGGCGAACCGGTCTCGCTCCGCGTGCTGTTTCGCGATGAAGCGACGCCCGTCGCCGGCGACCAGGCGTACGACGCGAGGCGGGAGCGCGGGGTCCGCTGCGATCTCGACTGCGCCGAGGAGGTGGTGCGCCAGTCGTATGCGGGGGTCGTCCGAGGTCGCGATCACGGGGTCGGCTCCGGCGTGAGGAGACTGAGGTGCTCGGTGTCGTTGTGCCGGTCGAGCATCCAGCGGGTCTGGCCCAGGCGGTTGCGGTGGTGCTGCCAGCGGGTGATGGAGGCGTGGTTGTGGGTGAATCCGGCCGGCGAGCCGATCGGGATGCCGAGCAGCAGGGTGTGTGCGGTGATCACCGTCTCCCCGTGGGCCGCGAAGACGACGCGCCTGCCGTGGTTCTCCTCGATGAGCTGGCTCAGGTTCCTGCTGGCGCGCTCCAGGAACCCGTTCCAGGTGTCGGAGCCGTTGGCCCAGGGCGTGTCGGGGTGGGCGTGCGGCCCGCCGTCGGCGGCCGTCTTCACCGCGTCCCAGGGCTGGCCGTCGGCGTCGCCGTGGACCGGGCCGTCGAGTCGGTCGTCGTGGTGCACGGGGATCTGGAGCGTCTGGGCGATGATCTCGCCGGTCTGGACGAGGCGGATCCGCGGGCCGGCGTAGATCACGTCGAAGGGCTTCTTCAGGTGCTCGGTGGCCAGGCGGCGTGCGGCCTGTTTGGCCTGGGCGTACCCGAGGTTGGTCAGGCCGGTGCAGGTGCGCGGGCCCCCGACGAGGCCGTCGGCGTTGCACTGGGCCTGGCCGTGCCGGACGAAGACGAGTTCGGTGGTGATCATGAGGCTCCTCGGTGGCTGAAACGGAGGGGCAGGCTGTAGCGGTAGCCGTTGCGGCCGACGTACGGGGCGGTGAGCACGGCGTGCAGGCCCAGGAAGCTGTCGAGCTGGCCCCGGTCCGTCACGCCCAGCCGGGCGTCGTGGCGTCGGGCTGCCGCGTTGTACGCGAGCAGGGCGGTGGTGACGGCTTGGTCCGTGAGCGGTCCGTAGGTCAGGTGGAGCGTCGCGACGAGCTTGGCGAGGTCGTAGCCCATCGGGGCGAGGGACAGGTCGTCGGTGTCGACGGCGACGATGTCCTGCGTGCTGGTGATGATGAAGTTCCGCGGGTTGCTGTCCTTGTAGAAGGCGCAGGGTCCCTCGGTGGTCGCTTCCAGCAGGCCGAGCATCGCGTGCAGTGCCGTCTTGTTCGGCAGGTAGCCCTGCTCGTGGCGTCGCCGTATGGCGACCTTCCGGGGACCGAGGTAGTCGTCGAACTGCGTGCCGTCCTGGAAGTGGTGCGGGGTGTCCAGCGACGCGGAGTGCAGGTCGCTGGCCCAGGCGGCACCGTGGGCGTGGCCCAGCAGTTCCGCCACGCGCGGGAGGTCCTCGGGGCGTACGGAGCGGCCCTCGATCCGTTCGAACGTCAGGGACTGCGGTCCGGCGGTGTGGAGGGCCGGCTGCCGCAGAGGCTTGGCGTGCGCGGTGAGCCACCGGTAGTGGCGCACCGCCCCCGACGCACGCTCCGGTTCCGCGTAGTGCTTGGTGAACGGGGCGGGGCTCATGCCGGCGCTCCTCCTTCCTTCGGCTGGGCGACGACGAAGGTGATGCGGGACCGGGTGGTCAGCGGCTGGTCGGGAAGGAACTCGTGCAGGGTCGCCGCCAGGGCCCCGGGCTTGCCGTACAGGCCAGGCGCCAGGTCGTACTTGGGGTTGGTGGCCAGATACTGGGCCGTGTGGTCGTGGCCGTCGAAGGTGAAGACGTGCTCCTCGTCCAGGACGGCGATCACGTCGAGCGAGGAGGCGGCCACGTCGGCGAGGTTGCCGCTGTGGGCTGAGGTGTAGAGGCTCTCGTGCTGGGCGGCACGCGGATCGAGGCCGGCGGAGACGACCAGCTGGTCCATCTCCCGGTAGCTGTCGAGGCCCTTGGTGACGAGTACGGCCAGACCCCCGGGGGCGAGGACCCTGGCGATCTGCGCGACGACGTCCTCGGGGTGCGGCGAGTGGTAGATGCAGAACGCCGCGACGACTATGTCGCTCGACCCGTCGGGCAGGGGGAGGCCGTGGAAGTCGCCTTCGACGAAGTCCACCGTGCTGTCGGGCAGGTCCTTGGCGCGCTCGCGGGCCTGAGCGAGCAGGGAGGGGGCGGCGTCCAGGCCCACGACGCGCTGGGGCCGGAGCTGCTCGGCGATGACGAGGCTGCTCGTGCCGCGACCGCAGCCGATGTCGAGCACCACGCCGAGCCGGTCGGGCCGGGCGTGGTGGGTCTGTACCAGGCTGACCATCGTCTCGGGCACCGGGTGTCCGGCGGTCTTGGCGCGCATCAGGGCGCTGGTGCGCCCGGCCAGCCGCGAAGCGTGTCCGTACAGCTCCGACTGCCGGGCGGAGTCCAGGAACGGGTTGGGCTCGTTCATGCCGCACCCCCTGACCGGGGGCGCGGACCGGTCAGGACTGCTCGGCGGCGACCTTCCGCAGCCAGCGGCGCGTCTGGCGCCGGTTGGCCAACAGCACCACATCGGCGCCGGAGCCGAACTCCTCGATCTTCGCCATCACGCGGGGCCGCATCTTGCGCCGGTACATGGCGACGTACTTGATCACGCCCCAGTGGATGCGGTTGTGCACCCCGTTGCCCTTGTGCCCGGCCCCGTGCCGAATCTGCCGGGAGAAGATCCCGTACAGCG
Organism: Streptomyces sp. bgisy159; assembly: GCF_057707805.1. Classification (NCBI taxonomy): domain Bacteria; kingdom Bacillati; phylum Actinomycetota; class Actinomycetes; order Kitasatosporales; family Streptomycetaceae; genus Streptomyces; species Streptomyces sp. bgisy159. The sequence continues at coordinate 7,015 of NZ_JBYIQX010000078.1, forward strand.
CCGCCGCGGTCGACACGTCCATCAGGACCACCGTGTCGCAGGCTTCGAGCCGTACCTGCAGCGTCGAGTTGTAGTTGCCATCGATCACCCACTGCGGCTGCGCGACCAGCTCGCGCTGCACGTCGGTGAACTTGTCCATGGGCAACGCGTTCCACTCGTCGTCGTAGAACGCGGCGTCCAGGTGCGTCACCGGGGCGTCGAGGATCCTGCCCAGTTCGCGGGCCACGTGGGATTTGCCGCTGCCGCCGCAGCCGACGATGGCGACCTTCTTCATGGTGCTCCAGCGTAGAGAGGTTCGGGTGTCCGGCGGCCCCATCCTCCGGGACGCGCCCGGAGAATCCGCGCGCCGTGGTCGATCGAGCGGTCTGCATCAGGCAGCTCCCCGCTCGGTCGCGGTGGCCTGGAGGAGGCCGTGCAGGACGGACTCCAGGGTGTTGACCTGCTTGCTCAGGCCGAACAGACGCAGGCGGTCCACACACGCGGCGATCAGGGCGGCGTGCTGATCGGTGCCGGTGATCTCGCGCAGGTAGGAGAGGCGTTCGAGCACGTCGCTGCCGGAGCGCACGACCAGCTCCTTCGGGACGAACCGGTCGGCGAAGCGGATGTCCGCCGGGGCCAGCGGCAGGCAGCCGGCGAGCACGGCCTCGAAGATGCGCTGGGTCATCTGCCCGACGGCGGCGTACCGCTCGGGCAGCATGAGCACCGTGGCCAGGGACCGGCCGTAGACGCCAGCGGCGGCCTCGAACGGGATCCGGCCCGCGAAGCGGACGTGCGGCCAGCGGCCAGTCTTCGTCCACTTCCCGGCGACCAGGTGCTCGACGCGGGCAGCGGCCGGGGCGAAGAAGCGGTCGAAGGGCTCGTCCCGGTCGTACTGGTTGCCCACGTAGCCGAGCGCGAGATCCCTGGGCCGCGCCGCAAGGGTGAGGGGATCGGCCTGGGCAAGGAGGTCCTCGGCGACGGGGAAGAGCAGCGAGTGCGCGCCGGGGGTCGGCGCGAGCGCGGCCTCGCAGACGCGGGTGTGGGCCGTACGGCGCCACACGCTCTCGACGCGCAGGGTGCGGTCCTTGTCCCAGATGACGGTGGGCGTCTGGCACCGGGCCGTGTAGTGGTTGATGAGCTGGGCCTGCCGGTGGAGGTCGCAGGTGTGCCCCTCGCTTCCGCACACGGTGGTGTTGCGGCCGGGGATCGCCCAGCGCCACTCCAGGAACAGGGCGTGGATGCCCGGCAGGCCGTCGTCGAAGGTGTACGCGCCGCCGAGGTCGTCACCGGCTTCGAGGCGGTCGCGGTCGGGCTGGAGGAAGACGATCTCGTGACCGCGGGCAAGGAGGGCGTCGATAAAGGGGCGGCGGTGGCTGCGGCCTCCGTCGGGGGTGTCGGTGACGCCGTTGCCGAGGAAGCCCCAGAAGCTGTATCCGATCTTCATTTGGTGATCCACCGCCCTTCGAGAAGCAGGGCGTCGAGGCCGGAGTTGGCCAGGCAGTCCAGGGCCATCTCGGGTGTCCCGCAGATCGGCTTGCCCTTGACGTTGAGGGAGGTGTTGATCAGCACGGGTACGCCGGTCCGGCGGCCGAAGGCGGTCAACACCGCGTGCATGAACGGGTTCTGCGACCGGGTGACGGTCTGCAGGCGGGAGGTGCCGTTGGCGTGCACGATGGCCGGCACCCGCTCGCGCGTCAGGTCTGTCACCCCGGAGGCCATGGACATGTACGGCGCCGGCTGGCCGAGGGTGAAGAACTCGGCGGCGCACTCGGCCGGGACCATGGGGGCGAAGGGCCGGAACGGTTCGCGGAACTTCACGGTGGCGTTGAGCCGCTCCACGACGCCGGGCTCCAGCGGGGAGGCGAGGATCGAGCGGTTGCCCAGGGCGCGCGGCCCGGCTTCGACCCCTCCCTGGAAGAGTCCGGCGATCGTGCCGTGGGCGAGCTGGTCGGCGAGGAACTCGGCGGTCTCGATGCCCAGGGTCTTCTGGTGGAGGCCGGGCCATGGGGTCAGGTCGAGGGGCTGGTCCTCGTAGGAGGGGCCGAGGTAGCAGTGGCGGGCGATGCCAGCGACCGGGCGAGGCGTACGCGCGTCGACGTGCACGGCGAGGGCGGCCCCGATCGCGGTTCCGGCGTCACCCGGTGCCGGCGGGACGAACACCTCGTCGAAGATGCCAGCCTCGATGATCTTCCCGATGCTCACGCAGTTCGTGGCGACGCCGCCACCCACGCACAGGCGCCGGGAGCCGGTGAGCACACGGGCGCGGCGGGCGAGGTGGACCGTCACCTGCTCGGTCCGCTCCTGGAGGGCAGCCGCCAGGTCTCGATGGACGTCGGTGAGCGGTTCGCTCGGGTGCCGCTCGGGGCAGGTCTCGGCGACGAACCGCCTAGATGTCCTCGGGTATCCCGAGGTGAGGGTGCGCGTCGGGAAGTAGCCGGGGTGGATGCGAAAGCCCGTGGCTGTCGTGCGGACGGCCGTGGTGAACAGGTGGCGGAAGCGGGCGGGGTCACCGAGGGCGGCCAGCGCCATGACGGTGCCCTCCTCGTCGCCCCGCCGCCAGCCCAGGTGCTCGGTGACGGCGCCGTACACGTATCCGAGGGAGGCCGGGTCGTTGATCGCTTCCAGGGTCCGGACGCGGGGGCGCGGAATGCCGTGGCCGTGGGCGATGGTGGTGGTCTGCCGCTCGCCGAGGCTGTCGACCACGAGTACGGCGGCTTCCTCCCAGCCGGAGGCGGCGAAGGCCGTGAGCTGGTGGGCGCGGTGGTGCAGGACCGGTGTGACGCGGGCAGAGGGGAACTGGCTACCGAGGACGCGCAGCCGCCGTCGGGTCCGCAGGGCGACCTTGGCGAACCCGTGGGCACGGGCCAGGCTCCGGTCGCGTGTCATCGGCGAGAGCGCCATGCGCAGGGCGGCGGGCGACTCGGCGAGGTAGTGGACGGGCTGGAAGTTGTAGGCGACGGCGTCCACGTCGGTGGCGCTCAGCTTGGCCTGGTCGAGGAGCCATCCCACGGCGCGGGCCGGGTAGAGCTTGGTGTGCTTCTGCTCGGAGAGGCGTTCCTCCTCGACGAAGCCGACGAGTTCACCGTCCACAAGAAGGGCGGCCGAGGAGTCGTGGGTGTACGAGCACAGGCCGAGGATGACGGAGGGGGTGCGCTTCATAGCGGTGGTCACCTTGCCCCGGCCGTCGCGGCGCGCTTGGCCGAGCGACGCTCCAACTCTCCGTACCAGGCGGTGAGGGCCTGGCCGAGGGGTCCGTCGATCGTGTCTGCCGCCCGCCATGCCTGCTCGTGCTTGCCGTCCTTCCACAGCCGGTAGCTGCGCAGCGTCTCGGCCATCGCGTCCCAGCCTGGGTGGCCGGTCACGTCGCGGGCCTCGACCTGGTCGAGCAGGCCGGAAAATCCCGTCCAGGGCGTTCGCAGGTCGGGCATGATCTCGCTCGCCGAGAGCGAGGTCAGCGCGTCGGCCTGCTCGATGTGCTCGTCGTAGATGTGCAGCGAGCCGATGTGCAGGTGGAACTCGCCGAGTTCCGCGTCGAGCCATCCGGCGACCAGCTCGTGCAGCACGGTGTAGAAGAACACGTCGTACGGCATGCCGATCCATACGTCCTGGCCGCGCATCATGGTCGCCATGTGCAGGCGGCCGGCGCGCAGGTGGAACCGGAACCCGAGGGTGCAGGGCACGTCCTTGTGCCCGGCGGCGTCCTGGGCCGGGTCGTAGAGCTGGATCAGGGCTCGCCGGGAGTCGGGGTCGGCCTGAAGGATCTCCACGACGCGGGCGAGTTGGTCGACCTGCCGGCCCAGTTCCGCATCCTCGGTCCGTACGCCCCCAGCAGGATGCCGTCGTCGGCGAACTGCCGCAGCCGGTCGTTGTAGTCGAAGATCCACGGGGCGTCGGATCCGGACAGGTGCCAGACCGTCTCGGCGACGGCGAAGGCCGGATTCACGATGCGGGCGGGCGGGGCGTAGAGCAGGCGGGCACGGGGCTGGGTGAGCAGCAGGTGCACGTCGCGGACTGCGTGGGTGGCCATGCCCCGGGGGCTGATCTTCTCGCCGGATTTGGCCAGCGTGACGGCGCCGGAGAACAGCTCGGCCATGCCGTCGGCCGTGAGGGATGTCATCGGACGGATGCTCCTTCGTCCTGGGGCGACGCAGTGGCGCCTGAGTGGTGGCGGGTGGAGTCGTCGGCCCTCGGGCCGGAGGTCGCGCGGTCGGTGATGAGCCGGGCGATCTGAGCGGCGCTGTCGCCGCGCCACCGGCACACCGCGTCCAGGGCCGCCCGCGGGATCGGCGCACGGCCCTCGCGCACGCCGGAGAGCGCTTCGGCCACGTCACCGGTGCCCTCGCACCGGGTCGCTAGTGCTCTGACCGCATAGGTTCGCCGGGTTGGCGGTCGTGGCGGTTGGATGTGCGGTGACGTCCGATCCGACCGCTGGAGGCGCGGTGGCCGAGCCTGTCCGTGTGCGCAGACTGACTGACCAGGAAGGGCAGCGGCTGCAGCAGATCGTGCGCCGCGGTAGCACCAGCTCGGTGCGCTACCGGCGCGCGATGATGTTGTTGGCCTCGGCCGGCGGGAACCGGGTGCCGGTGATCGCCCAGCTGGTGCAGGCGGACGAGGACACCGTGCGCGATGTGATTCATCGGTTCAACGAGATCGGCCTGGCCTGCCTGGACCCTCGGTGGGCGGGAGGCCGTCCCCGCCTGCTCAGTCGTGACGACGAGGATTTCGTCGTCCGGACGGCCACCACCCGCCCCACCAAGCTCGGCCAGCCCTTCACCCGCTGGTCGCTGCGTAAACTCGTCGCCTACCTGCGGAAAGTCCACGGCCGGGCGATCCGTATCGGCCGCGAGGGGTTACGCGGCCTGCTCGCCCGCCGCGGTGTCACCTTCCAGCGCACCAAGACATGGAAGGAATCCCCTGATCCCGACCGCGACGCCAAGCTCGACCGCATCGAGGAGGTCCTTGACCGCTTCCCCGACCGGGTGTTCGCCTTCGACGAGTTCGGACCGCTCGGAATCCGGCCCACCGCAGGCTCGGGCTGGGCCGAACGCAAGCACCCCGACCGGGTGCCGGCCACCTACCACCGCACCCACGGAGTCCGGTATTTCCACGGCTGCTACTCGGTCGGCGACGACCGCCTGTGGGGCGTCAACCGCCGCAAGAAGGGAACCGGAAACACGTTGGCCGCGCTGAAGTCGATCCGCGCCGCACGGCCCGACGGCGCACCGATCTACGTGATCATGGACAACCTGTCCGCCCACAAGGGCGCCGACATCCGGCGCTGGGCGAGGAAGAACAAGGTCGAGTTGTGCTTCACCCCGACCTACGCCTCGTGGGCAAACCCCATCGAGGCGCACTTCGGACCGCTGAGGCAGTTCACCATCGCCAACTCCAACCACCCCAACCACACCGTGCAGACCCGGGCCTTGCACGCCTACCTGCGCTGGCGCAACGCCAACGCCCGTCACCGCGACGTCCTCGCCGCCGAGCGTAAGGAACGTGCCCGCATCCGAAGCGAGAAGGGCATCCGCTGGGGTGGCCGACCGATCTCAGCAGCAGCCTGACCAGGCAACCCCGACTGAACCTCTCCTCTGCGGCGGAGACGCCTGAGCCTATGACCGGGGTGTGCCGTCCCAGCGCCATGTGGTGAGACGGGGGTGTCCGGGTAGTTCGGCGCGTCCGGTGGCCCACAAGAGGGTGGACCAGGGATCCGTGGACGACGGTGCGTCCGGAAACAGCCGAGCGAGCACCCGAGAGCACAGATCGGCAGGCGGGCTCCATGCGAGACCGAGCCCTTGTGCCAGGTCGTGCGTGTGCACCAGGGTCTCCACGATCCCCATCGCGGCAAAGCCCTCGGGGTCCGAGACGCCGAAGACGTGGTGAGCGCGGGTCTGCGGAGGCGTCGTGCGCACCATGGCGATCAGCAGCGCGCCGCTCGCTTCCAGGACCTGCAGCAGGCCGACGGGCCCCGCCTTGCGGTTCGCGTGAATGGCGTTCGCTGGGCCGCCGGGACGTCGGCTCTCCCATACGAAGGGAACCTCGCCATCCAAGGGCGGTGTCTTGGGGCCCAGTTGCGCAGCGCAGGCGAAGAGGTCGTCGCTGAGGTGCTCGACGGTTTCCCAGCAGTCCCATTCCAGCGAACCGGCCTTGCCTTCCCACGCGGCTGGAGGCGCCTCGCGAAGGACTGCCACGGCGAGTTGCACGGCAAGGTCGAGGTCGTCAGCGGTGACGGGGGGCTGAGACAGGGCAATATCGTCTGATCGGGACATG